>DIHU01000122.1 GCA_002420315.1 Akkermansiaceae bacterium UBA5688 | reverse complement strand
GGAACTCCGAATCAGGTTGCTAACTTCGCTCAAGATCCGATTCGAAGCCCCCTCAATAATGGCAACCTAAGACTCTGGGATCGCAATGGAGACCCAACAAATGATTTGAATGATATGTTCCGCGCAGCAGGTCGGCTCATGATCGATGGTGGGTTTGATGTTCACTCCACTAACAAGGAGGCCTGGAAGGCTCTGCTGGCAACAACTCGTGACACCGGTTATGGCTCACCAAACCGGACTCCATTCCCCCGCACTCTCTTTCCGCAGGGTCAGGAGAATGATAAAGCTGAATATTCCACTAAGGTGTTCACAGGTTTCCGCAGTCTGGGTGATCAGGAGATTGACTCGCTTGCAGAGGCCATCGTCCGCGAGGTCAAGGTGCGTGCTCCGTTCTTTGGGCTTTCAGATTTCGTGAATCGTCGCCTCACTGAAGATCCGACTGGGCGCAACGGTGCGATTGAAGCCGCTCTCGAGCAGTCACTCCCCAATCGTGGTCAGAATCAGCAGTTTCCAATCACTAAGCAGAGCCTGCCCAATCAGGGTGGTCTAGTGGCTGAGGGTAATCCTCGACAGTCCGATCTCACTCGCAGTGATCAGCTTCTCAAGCCAGCTTCCACTGGTTATGGAACTCCTGGATACATCACTCAAGGTGACATTCTTCAGGTCATTGGTTCTGGACTCTCTGCTCGCTCGGATACCTTCAAGGTCCGTTCCTATGGAGAATCCCGTAATATAAGTGGTAAGGTTGTTGCAAGAGCCTGGTGTGAAGCTGTTGTTCAACGTACTCCGGAGCCTGTTAGGCCCGATCAGGTCACTGGATTAAACCCACGTGTCCCCCAGGACGGTGAAGTAAACTTTGGACGTCGTTTCCAGATTGTTTCCTTCCGTTGGCTCCATGCCGACGAGGTCTAGTCCTTGCTCAAGGAAGAGCATTTTTTGTCCCTGAAAGGCTTCGGTATTCCGGAGCCTTTTTATTTTTCCACTCGACGGTTCGCTATGGTTGGGTGAATTTGCAGGGAGACATTAATCTAAATTGTTATGAAACCACTTTCCGTTTTTGCATCTGCGTTGATTGCTATTCCCTTCTTGCTTCATGCCAAGGCTCCCAAGGAACTTCTTAAAGAGGCTCAGGCTAATGCGGCTCAATCGAAGAAGGATGTTCTTATGATCTTTTCAGGTTCGGGTTGGCACCCCCGAAGCAAGTCCTTCGAAGAGAAGGTTCTCAAGACAGATCCATTTAAAAAGGCGATGGGTAAGGATTTTGTGCAAGTGCTTTTCGCAATTCCCAGAACACGGGACGAAGCCCACGAACAGATTCTCGAGCTTGAGCAGGATTACCATTTTAAAACGATCCCATCGGTGGTTCTAACCGATTTTAAGGGCAGACCTTATGCTTATTCGAGCGAGATCCGAGAGGATGCTACTGAGTATTTGAAGCATCTTGGGGAGATGCATCAAGTTCGAGTCGATCGTGACAAGGCATTTGCTGCTGCCTTTGAAGAGAAGGATTTCAAGCGCGCCGAGCTTTACGTAAACGCGTTGAAGGCTCTCCCTCAAAATTTTATTCGCGATTACTATGCTCCCGAGTTAACGCTCATTGCTGAGGCCGACAAAGATGGGAAGACTGGTTATGTCGCTGAGATCAAAAAAGCCGAAGCACTCAAACAGGAGAAAGCGCGCTATAATATGATGTTTCGTGACAAGAAATATGATGATATCATCAAAGCATCCAAGAAGGATGGAGAGAATCTTAAAGGGGAGGACGCCCAGCGAATTCAGATGTATGAGGTCCAAGCACTCTATTCTTTAAAGAAGTATGACGAGGCCGTGACGGCGATTGGGGCGATGAAGAAACTTGCCCCTGAGTCAGAACTTGGCAAGCAGGCCGATAAATTTAGTGAACAGATTAAGGGGGCAAAAACCCGAGCGGCGAAAATAAAGGAGATGGCCAAAAATCCGAAGCCTCGGAAACCAATCGTGTCTAAGCCAGTTGCTATCGTCACTGATATCAATGAGCTAAAAAAAGATGCCAAAACAGCTGAGGAAGATTTGGTCAAAGCAATCGCCACGGAGAAGGATTTGCAGAAAGCCAAATCCGAAGCAGATCAGAAAATAAAGACGGCTGAGGCAGCCTTAAACGCGCTTCGTGAAGCCGGGAAAAAGGCAGACACTGTCCTGAAGAATGCCGTAACTGAGCGTGAGAAACTAGCCCGTAAAGCTCAAGCAATGAAGGACGTGGTGGAAAATCACGAAGCGATGGAAAAGCGTAAGCGCGATATCAGTGAGCTGGAGAAGCGTGCTAGTGCTCTGCAAAAGCAGGCAGATGATCTCCGGAAGCAAGCCGACAAGATCAAGAAAGGAAAATAGTCCAGTGTTTCGATTGGTCTTAGTCTTAGTCCTGATTCTACCCCTTGAGGGGGCGTGGCTCACTGATCTTAAAGACGCTAGGAAGCGGGCATTTGAAGAAAAGAAGGACGTTTATGTGGTCTTTCTAGCTACTGAGATTTCCGGAGCATGTGTTCAATTCAAGAAGCGCGTGCTTTCCCAAGACTTGTTTCAAGCAGCTATTGCAGACCGTTTTATACCTGTTCTTATTGATGTTCCTCTCAAACAGACTCCTGGGGTAATTTCTCCGCTTGCTGCTAATCGCGTGGTAGCAGAGAATTTTGGAGTTGTTCGTTATCCGACGACCTTTTTTCTTAATTCCAAAGGGATTGTTTATGCTCGGGAAACCGGCGCGGCCATTAATGAACCATTAAAGTATGCTGCCAAAGTCATTCGCCGGTCAAAGGATCAGGTGGCGAGATTGAAATTAATTGAAGAAGCTTATAAGCAGGATGGTCTTGAGAGGGCTAAGAGTCTGATCGCTCTGATCAAGAGCACTCCTCGGGGAGCGGACCCTTCCCTCAGCGCTGAACACCTCGAAGAGTTAGCAAAGCTTGATCCCGGTGATTCACTGGGCTTCCGAAAGGATCATCTTGCAGAGACGGGATTTACCGATTTGGATCGGGCAATCAAGGAGGTTTTTCACAAGGATTCTTATGATCAGGTGATTAAATTGGTCGACGATTACATTATCAAATTTGAACCTAAAGGTGTTCTCTTGCAAAAAGCCCTTTTTCCTAAGCTGGCTGCTTTAAATCATGATAAGCAAACGGCGCAAGCTACTGAGGTTGCTGAGGCAGTCATTGCGATCGATGCTACTTCTGCACACGGTAAACTAGCGGTCCAGATCCTGAGACGGCTTAAGTCGAAGTAGGGATAATGATCATTAAAGTGCCCGCCCGTAGGAATCACAGCGATTGTGCCAACCCGGTCTCCAACGTGACTCCCCACGTGCTCTAGGAGAATTGGCAATTCGCAGATCAAGCCTTCTCTTGGCAGCTGCGCTAAATTCGCGCGCAGCTTTTTGTCCTGCAGGAACATTCTTCATCTCCATGAGCACCCACATTAGCCCCCAGCCTTGATTGTTATAGCGCTCGGTTGGATTTGTTCCGTCGCCCTTAAAGTTGACGTAGTCAACCAGGGCATAAACACCATTTGCGCTTGCGGCCACTTTTTCGTAATTCGATTTAATGCGCACCTGCTCGTGGGCCGGTGCGGCACGCATGATCCTAGGAAGAGCCTCCTGGGATTTGTATGCAATGAATTCGGTCTGGATCGTCATGTTCGCAGCCAACCAGTGACGCAGACCGGCCAACTGTGGGCCATTAAAATCGCGCATGAAGGAGGGTTTATTAGGCCAAGGGCAATCGGGGTTTCGGCCAACTGCGGGAACCTGTAGACCTTGCCGCATTGCATAGTTGACGAACTCTGGCCAAGTCTCACTCCAACGTCCGTTGAAACCTTTAGGATACCAGATGAAATGTCCGATTCCGAGTGATGGGAATTCTTCCCCGTCATTCCAATGAGTGAGTCCTGTGATCTTTCCTGCTGATTCATTTTGCCAAATTTTTCGACCAATTGATGATTTTTGAGCCGCGGTAAGTTTCAGCGCTCCGCCCTTCAGAGCTGCCGAAGGCTCAATTGCGTGAGGTCCGAATGGCTGGGGTTGGCCAATTGGCGGGTCCGCTGAGCATCCAGGTATGAGGCAAAGGATAGGCAGAACGAATCGAGCAACTTGCATATCGCGAAGAATGCGCTCAAAGTCGATCCATCGCAATGGACAAAAACGAACTTCTTAAGGTCTTTACGCCTAGTTCTCAGGATATAGTGAAGATTCTTCTAACAGCGGTCATTATTCTTATCGTGACCAAGCTTCAGTTATTGAGCGATCGGCTTTCGGCCCTTCTTATCGCCCTTCCGCTTACTTCAATTCTCGCGATGATCTGGATGAGGCACGAAAGCAAGATTCCCGATCAGGCGACCCGGATTGAAAGCATTGCGAATCATGCCTACTACACCTTCTGGTTTGTTTTGCCGACTCTACCAATGTTTCTTGTTATTCCGTGGATGCTCCGTAAAGGCCACGGCTTTTATTTCACCCTCTTTGTAAATGCGATGCTTACCACCGCTCTTTTTTGGCTTTTGGTGGCGATCCTTAAAAAGTTTACCAATATCGAGTTGATGTAATGAAGTTCCTTTGTCTTCTTCTATTAACCGCAATGCCACTCGCCGCGAAAAATCGTCTCTCTGAAGCTGATGCCAGGCGCTTTGTAGACCTTGCCCTTGCCGGGCTTAATCGGGAATTTCCTAATAAGCCAGGGAATGTTTTGCGCTCTCCGGAGGATGCAAAATCTCCTAGCCAACTCACGCCCGTTTTTTTCGGCCATTTCGATTGGCATTCTTCGGTGCATGGTCACTGGACTTTGGTTCGCCTTGTTCGGCTTTTCCCAAAGGCCGAATGGAATCAATCTGTGCGAGCAGAACTTGCGAAGAAGCTAACCCGAGAGGGCTTGGCCAAAGAGGCGACCTACTTGAAACAAAATCCTTCCTTTGAACGCATGTATGGTTGGGCTTGGGCTCTGCGCCTGGGAATGGAACTTCGCGCGCTTGATGATGCTCAAGGAAGGGAATGGGCGTCTTTTTATCGTCCTGTTGAAGAGGCGATCGTTCTGAACGCTAAAAATTATCTCCCCAAACTCGATTGGCCAATCCGATGTGGTTTCCATCCTGAATCATCTTTCGCTCTCGGGCACTTGTTGGACTGGGCCCGAGTGGCTGGAGATCAGGCCTTTGCGGATCTTTTGGTCAAAAAGGCAAAAAAGTTCTACCTCGATGATGTGGCTTATCCGGTTCGTTATGAACCCAGTGGAAATGATTTTTTTTCGCCCGGGCTGAATGAAGCTGACCTGATGCGGAGAGTTCTCTCTGCATCTGGGTATCGCATCTGGTTGGACAAATTCTTTCCTGAATTTGATTTGGGGAATCTCACCACGCCGGTCAGCGTGAATGATTTTGAAGATGGCCATTTGGTTCATCTCGTTGGATTGAATCTCAACCGAGCATGGAACTTGCGCGGTATAGCCAGTGCCTTGGAAAGGGATTCAAATCCCGTGCTTTTAAAAATCGCTGAGGCTCACGAAAAGGTGGGTCTCCGTGACGCTATTAGCGGTCATTACGAAGGCGATCATTGGCTAGGAACCTTTGCTGTTTATCTTCTAACTGGAGCCGGTGAAACTGGAAATGAATGATGAGTTTGGAGAAAATTAATAATCTGCTCTCGGCGCTTTCGACAAATCCATTCTATCTCGAGAAATTGGGAGGACTAAGGTCGGTATCTTCGCTCGAGGAATATTCAGCTAAGGTGCCCTTTACTACCAAGGCCGAGTTGGCGGCGGATCAAAAACTCCATCCACCATACGGAAGTAATCTGACCTACCCGCTGAAAAGTTATCATCGCTTCCATCAGACCAGTGGAACGAGTGGACAGCCGATGATGTGGCTCGATGACAAGGGGGGCTGGGATTGGTTATGCGAAAATTGGAAATGGGTCTGGGAGAAGGCTGGAGTCACCCCCGGACAGGCCGCTTTTTTTCCTTTTTCTTTTGGTCCGTTCTTAGGGTTTTGGGCCGGGTTTGAGTCGGCGGTCGGACTGGGAATTCGTGCTATCCCGGCGGGCGGGCTGTCTAGTGAGAATCGTCTCAAGATGATGGAGCGATTGCGCCCTGAAATTCTTTGCTGCACCCCAACCTATGGTCTTCACTTGGCCGAAATTTCGCAGGATGCACGGTGCCTTGGGGTTAAAAAAATTATCGTGGCAGGGGAGCCTGGTGGGAGCCTTCCCGAAATCCGTGATCGTCTTTCTAAAGCTTGGAATGCGGAGGTTGTGGACCATCATGGCATGACTGAAATTGGACCGGTGACAGTGAGCGATATGTCAGACCCTAGTCGATTATTGGTGCGTCATGAAGCTTACTTTTGTGAGGTTATCAATCAAGATGAGCAGGGAATTGGTGAATTGGTTCTTACCACCCTGGGGCGCCATGGTTCGCCGATTTTGCGTTATCGCACGGGTGATCTTGTCCAGCCTGATGAGGACTTTGCGCTGAAGGGTGGAATTATCGGGCGAGCCGATGATATGGTTGTAGTTCGCGGAGTGAATCTCTATCCGGGGGCCGTTGAGGAGGTAGTGCGATCGGTAGAAGGAATCGTGGAATACGAAGTTTTGATTGAAGAGGCGAATTCCATGGTGGAAGTTCGCATTCGCGCTGAGGGCTCGGGCGCGAAGGAGTTGGCAATTCGTCTTCAGGAGGTCTTCAGTCTGCGTATCCTTGTTGAGGAAGTCCCTGAGGGAACCCTGGAGCGATTTGAGATGAAGTCGAAACGCTGGAAGCGGAGAAGCTAATAACCAATGGTTAATTTCGCCAACCGATCGGCTGGGTCCACGCTTGTTCTTTTTGATCGGAGTACGAAGGGTTGGGGTGCTCGCGAGTGGAGGTGGTGACTGCGCGCACATAAAGTTCATCTCCGCTAAGTTGGTATTCCGCAGTGGTGCCAGACACGGTTGCAAAAACTTCGCCGGTCGTGTCTGGGGTGCTGCGACGTGTTCCGATAAATTGGGTTTTAAAACTTACCCCTTCGGTGGGAATGATCTCGATGAGATGTTTTCGGGATCCTTGGTCGTATTTCACCTCTTTTAGCACGACACCGGTCGAGGCATAGAATTCTCCCCGTTCCATCGATTTAACCAATTGGTTGGCGTCTAATTCTTCGGACCAAACCATAACCCATCCTCGCCCTGGTGATACGTTGCCGCCGTGGTAGTAGTGAGAGTCGTCGGTGGCTACTCCGAAGAGTGGAGGAGCATCGTATAAGAGCATGCGCAGGGTGTTCGCCATATCCCAGATTGCTTCGTCACTCGGGTGGTTCGTATCGCCAAGGTGATTGATGCCTGGGTGGCCGTTGTAAACCTCGAAAAATTGTTCTTCGACGACTTCGGCCAGTTGCTGCGGAGTGACGGACCAATGGAAGTTAGGGTGATTAAGATGGGTGAGAATAGGGCGGTTTAGTCGTTCTGATTGCTCTTTGACGGTTCGCAAATTATTCCGCATTGTTTCGACCACGGAGCCGCCTCCCTGCGGTTTTATGACCTCCCCCAAGTTGATGGCGTTGATGTGAATATGATATTGCCGAAATTTATCAGTAATTTCTTCGGCTTCGATGAGAAGAAAATCGCCATTTTTTTCAAATCGGGGGCGAATTTCCTCAAGAGTTTTCAAGCGGATTTCTTCACTTCCGGGTTCGCCTCGAAGTTCCACCCAGTCTCTGCCGAAGCGCTCTAGGTATTTAGCTAGCGTGCCGCTATCTCCTTTTTGGCGCCGCTTCTCGATTTGTTTTAAAGGCATCCATTTCTGGCCGCGGCTGAGTATGTTGTGATCGGAAAGAGAGAGAAAATCATAGCCTTCTTTTTTATACCAATCTACGATCATTTCTGGAAAATCATTGCCATCACTCCATAAGGAATGGGTGTGCGTGTTTCCTTTGAACCAACGACCCTCCTCGATCCACTCAACGCTCCTTTCTTCCGGTTCGCTCCACTCTCGGTAAAAGATCACGAAAGCTAAAGCTAACAAAAGTAAGAGTGGGACGCACATTTTTGCTTTCATTATCAAGGGCCTTTCTTCCGTATAAGATAAG
This sequence comes from Akkermansiaceae bacterium UBA5688, assembly GCA_002420315.1. Taxonomy (GTDB): domain Bacteria; phylum Verrucomicrobiota; class Verrucomicrobiia; order Verrucomicrobiales; family Akkermansiaceae; genus SW10. Next base: position 19,628 of record DIHU01000122.1, on the reverse strand, counting down.
AAGCTTAGTTACGAATGAATTCTTTAAGGCTCGTGGCTATGATTAGTATTTGAGCCTCGCAGTTCGACCTCGTTGTGATGGGCATCCTATTATCCGTCTTGATGGAGAGTTAGGCTATTCAGTTTTTTTGGATTTCGTGATGTGTGGTGGGCGAAGGTAAAAGGCCTCGATTGGCACGTTTAGGAGGTCTTCCTGCTCTTCTGGCGAACGTGCGAGAAACGATTTGAGGAGTCCTCCGGCACTTGAATGACTCTCGAGGCAACCGATATTTTCTGGAAGGCGCTCGGGTGATTCAAAGGTGACTTTGGGTCCTTCGCACTTAGCGAGTCGTATGGGAAATTCTTCTTTATCTAAGAGCTTGGGCGGGATTTGAGCCCGACCATTTTGGACTGGCATGAGAAAATAGGAGTCCCGCCGCGCATCTCCCACAGCCCAGATCGTCTTGTTAAGAAAGGCCTCGGGGACTCCCTCGAATGAGCAGAGACCAGCGACCCGACACCCATGGACTTGGGCGATAGCCTGAGCTGTAGCAATACCAACTCGCGTCCCATTGTAAGAGCCAGGGCCGATACCGACGACGATGGCAGAAAGTTTTGTATCGGAGGGTAGTTTACTCAGCAGATCTAGTAGGGGAGTGAAGAGATCACATTCCTGAGATCGTTCGCTTCGAAAGGATTTCTGGGAAAGAATCCCGCTTTCGTTGGCCAAGATCATGGTAGCTTGGGCAACACTCGTTTCTAGGGCGAGGATTGTGTGGTTCTTTGTAATCGCCATCTTCGGGAGACAGTTAATTTTCTCTAACTAAAAAACTCAAACAATCTTTGCGGGAAACCCTTGCGAACTATTGTAGGTCGCACTATTCCTCTGTGTCCCTAACTTTCATTATTTCTATTTTTATGTCTGATTACGCCAAAGGTCTCGAAGGAGTTATTGCCAATGAATCCGCACTCTCAAACGTTGAAGGTCTAGATGGCCGTCTTTCTTACCTAGGTTATTCGATCGATGAGTTGGTTGGGAATTGTAGTTTCGAGGAGACCACTTATCTTCTTCATTTCGGTAAATTACCAAACACAAGTGAGTTAGCTGAGTTTGAAAAGTCTCTCCGGACGAATCGTGAGATTCCCCAGGGCGTCATTGATTTTCTGAAATCTGCGCCGAAAGACGCGAATCCAATGGACGTGCTTCGGACCGGAGTTTCCATGTTGGGGCTATTTGATAAGCGTGCCGGGATTGGTGAGCCGAACCAGGATGCCAACCGTGAGGTTGCTATTTCTCTCTGTGCCCAAACTTCGGTTATTGTCGCTTACTATCACCGCGCCCGTCAGGGACTGGATTTGCCGCCTGTGCGCGAAGATCTTTCCGAAGCAGGTCACTTCCTTTACCTCATTACAGGAGAGGAGCCTTCAAAGGCTGCGACCAAGACTCTTGATATCGCTTACATCCTTCATGCTGATCACGGCATGAACGCTTCGACCTTTTCAGCTCGTGTGACGGTTGCGACTCTTTCCGATTTTTATTCTGCGATGACCTCTGCTGTGGGAACCCTTAAAGGGCCTCTTCACGGAGGGGCCAACGAAGGCGTGATCAAGATGCTTCAGGAAATTGGCAGCCTTGATAAGGTCGATGCCTACGTTGAGGACTGCCTAGAGAACAAAAAGAAAATCATGGGAATCGGCCACCGGGTCTACAAAGTGCTCGATCCCCGCGCTCCCCATCTCCAGAAGATGGCGATTAAGCTTACTGAGGAATTGGGTGAGACCAAGTGGATCGACATGTCCGAGCGGATTGCTACCATGATGAGAGAGCGAAAGGGATTGAATGCTAACGTCGATTTTTATTCCGCGACCGTCTACTATTCTCTCGATATTCCGACCGATCTTTTTACACCAATCTTTGCAATTTCGCGCATGGCTGGTTGGACCGCACAGGTCCTTGAGCAACTCGAGGATAATCGCCTCTACCGCCCACTCACTAAGTATGTTGGGCCAACCGAGCTTTCCAAAGTCGTTCCGATTGAAGAACGCTAGTAAGGTTTTTCTAGGGTTTCAAAATCATAATCCCGAGGTGTTAACTTGCTCTTGGTTTATGATTTTCAATTTATTTGGGGATAGATCCTGACCTATTCTCCGCTCGTGAGATTGAGCGCCCAGGCTCCAGCCTCGCCTTCTTTGGTATAGGATTTATCAGCAATTTTGATCGTTTCTTTTTTGAGGGGGCCAGTGGTTTGGCTGTGCCCTTCAAATTTTGCTTCGTTATGGTGAAGTGTGATCGATTCGGTGGCGGCGAGACTGCCACTACTGGCTTCAATTCGAAGGAGAGAATCGCCCTCTTTCTTCAATTCCGAAAAAATTCTGGTGATGAACTGAACTTTTGGGTTCGCGGCCAAAGCAATCGTGGATGAGTAGGAAAGTTCTTTAGTGTCGAGTTGGTCGGCCGAATACCACGAGACGCTTTCCTTGGTTTCGCCAGCATCGAATTCAATCTGCCGCATATTCTTGAGGGAAACGGTCGCGGTGGGTGAATTGATATCACGCTCTAGGACAAGAAGGGTGAGATTCCCTTTGCGGTGGGCGAAGGTGGGAGTCCAGGCTCGTGGGAGAAATCCGTAAGTACTCAATTCAAAATTTGGCTTGGTGGGAATATCAGAAATTTTGATTTTTCGGAAATCCGGTTTTTGGCCGCTGATTGAGTAATACCGTGCACCGGCTTTGAAGATGCGACCTCCATCGTTAATTTCCCGCTTTTGATTAATTTTTCCTCCTTCGGCGTTCCATGCGATCAAGTCGACTTCGCGGATTTGTTTCTTTGTGACAAGACCAGGTAGCTTTCCGATTATTCCAGCAACGGTGTCATGTTCTTCAGCGACTGATTTCTTGATGAGATAGTCACTGTATTTATTGGGCATTTCGAGGATCCAAGCCTCTTGTGCGGTAAGCTTAGCGCCTGTTATTATCAGCGATAACAATAATCTTGGAAGTAATCTCTTCATCCCCTTTACAAAGTCATGGACATCATGGTCTTGTCCAGCGCAAAGGAAGCCGCTATGGCTAAAGGAGCAGATGGATCAGTATCAAGCAACGAGCCGATTTGACGTCAAGACCCTAAAGTTGGGCTCGGCGATGCACATGCGGAACCGGCATCCCATTTTTTTGATGTTTCGATATTTTTATCTTATTTTGGTCCCGATCGGAGCGCTTCTTCTCTTTCTAGGTGAGCAAACCTTTGGGTTTTTATGCATCCTGGTCGGCCCTTTGCTTTTTATGCGTAAAACCTTCTGGCAATTTCGCCTTATCCATAGCTCTAAGTCGTCCCCTGAAGCCGGCCAGATGCTGGCTTGGACCTTTTCCGATCATGAGGTCCATCAGGAATCGAAGGGTCATGAGAAGACCCTGAGGTGGAGAGAATTCGAAGATCGCTACTTGTCTCCCAAGGGAATTCTGCTCTATCTCCAGAAGGATCAATATTTTATTTTACCGAAGTCGGCCTTTTCGTCGCAGGAGGATTTTGAGGCTGTGAGTAAAATGTGTGAGACTAAGATTGCCGCTTTATGAAGAGGGTTGAAATATACACAGATGGAGGGGCCCGCGGAAATCCCGGGCCGGGGGGATTTGGGGCAGTCGTCATTTTTGGTCAGCATCGTAAGGAGCTGAAAGGGGCATTTGATCATACCACTAATAATCGCATGGAGCTTATGGCCGCGATCGCTTCGCTAGGAATCCTTAAGGAGCCGTGCTCGATCACATTGTATTCGGATTCTAAATATCTAGTCGACGCCATGACTAAGGGTTGGCTGGTCGGTTGGAAGAAGCGTGGGTGGTTAAAATCGGATAAGAAACCAGTGTTGAATCGTGATCTTTGGGAGCAGCTTGATCAAGAGACTGGAGGGCACACCATCGCTTGGAAGTGGGTTAAGGGACACGCCGGTAACGCACTCAATGAACGTTGTGATGCCTTAGTACATGAGGCAATTGATGCTGGAAAGCTTATCGCAGACTCGGGATACCTTGATCAACAAGCTCACGATCCGGAGTTATTTGGCTAGAGAGTATTCTTTAATTTTGATGCGACAAGGAAGCGAATCAGGGCTATTCTACCATATTGTGAGAGGGATGTTGTTTTTGGCGGTCTTAGGGCTTCCGGCGAGTGGGTTGGTTTTCCGAGATGGTTTAAGCCCTGCCGCGAATACACGCACTGCTCCCACGGGTGATTATGCGGGGAGTGGTTGGCAGCATCAGTTGCGATACCTGACCTCGCATGCCACCATTATTTCCCCTAAACATTTTATTACCGCAACTCATCTTGGTGCTAACCAAGAGCAGGTCACACAGCAGGCCTTTTTTAATGGGGTTGGCCTAAAGACTTTTGCAATAAAGGGCACTCCGTTGAGGATAGGGGATTCTGATTTGCGGGTTTTTGAAATTTGGGAAACTTTCGATAGCTATGCTTTGCTCTACACGAAGTCAGATGAGGTTGGTAAAGAGATGGTTGTTCACGGGCGGGGCATTGATCGTGAGGAGGAAGTCCTAGGAAGAGGTTGGAAGTGGGGCGCTTATACGACGCAAAAATCTCGATGGGGCCGTAATGAGGTGGGCGGTTCCGTAGAGATCGAAGGTAATGAACTTCTGCATTTCGATTTTTCAGATGTGTTGGGCGAGGATGAGGCGATTGTCTCCCCCCGTGATTCGGGTGGTGGTTGGTTCATCAAAGATGGCTCGATTTGGAAGTTGGCTGCAGTCACCTTTTCGGTGGATGCTTCTTATTCGTCTTCCGCGATTCCCTCAAATCAAAATAGCTTTAATGGAGCTTTCTACGATGCCGGTGGACTCCATATTGGTAGTGACGATTCTGGGTGGAATTTGATTCCGATGGGTGGTGAATCTGTGAATCCATCAGATATGCGCTTCTATCGTCAGACCAATGGTTATGGCTCGCGAATCAGTGATTGTGCCGAGGAAATTCAGGCCCTTATTGACCCAGCCATTGAATGGAAAGATCTGAGTCCAGCTGAAAAGTTTAATAATTGGCTCGAGGAATCAGGGATCTCCCTTTCAGGGTTTTCTGATGATCCGGATAACGATGGGTTTTCAAATCTCGAAGAATATCTTGTGGGTTCTAACCCGAGCGATGCTAGCAAAGGAACAGGACCAATGACGATTGATTATCTTCCGGACGGTTCCCACTCCTTCGTTTTAGTCGAGTCGTTGGATTTGGAAGGACGACACCTTACCACGGTGCTGGAGTCCTCAGCCGACTTGAATAACTGGGCTCCAGTTGGCGATCTAACCCAGATTTCGAGTGTTCGGGATAATCCAGCTGGAGTGCAAACTCGCTCCTTGACTCGAACACCCGAACAAAATGGCTCTCTTTTTTACCGCCTTAGAATTACAATGGGTGCGTTGAATTAGCTGAAGAAGAATACGGGAATCAGGATCAAATCTTCGCGACCAGTAAAGGCCACTTTTTTTGGCGGAGGCTAAGACTTATTCCCGTAAAGTGGTGGGTCGTTTCTTCTACTGGGTTATTTGAATATAAACAGATATTCTTTGTCTTAAAGGGACAAGGCTCTTCAGTGTTTGGGAGTGAAGTCCCAAGCTTCCGTTTCCTCACCTAGTTTATCGAGAAACGCGCCGGATGAGAAAGCAAGGAAGAGCGCGGCATCGCCCTTCTTGTGGCGGTTGAGAGCGTAAAGTTTTTTCATTGGGGCGGCAGCTTGCTTGGCTTGTAAACCAAGAAGTTCGATCGCGCGGCAGGCACGGAGTGCAACGGCCCAGTTTGGGTTTTCCAGTTCGTTTATAAGCACCTGGATAGCTTTTTCTGAGTAGCGGCTTTCTCCGGCTAGCCAAGCGGCAGCTTCGATACTGGCCTCAACATGAGCTGTCTGCGTGACGTGGCGGAAGGCTTCATCATTATTCTTATCACTTGGCAGAGAAGCTTTGAGGGCATTGATAATCCAAAAACTGATTGAGGGGTCGGTGGACTTGAGAAAGTTAAGGGTGGATTCGGTGTCTCTCCCAACCGAATCGGCGACATCCCAGATTTGGTCGAGCTTGAGCTTTCCATTCCGAGCAAGATCGGCAATTGATTCTCCATTTTTGTTTACCACGTCAGCCATGACTCCTTCAGGTAGGCATCCTACGTCTCGAGTTTTCTTGCGAATCCTTTTTAGGGCTCGTTGGGCTTTTTCGAGCGAGACCTGCTGAGTGGGGCTTAATTTTTTAAGAGCAAGGTTACGGGTGTTCTCGGGATCGGCGAGGCAATCATAAAACTCAATAGGAGCCCGCTGTGGTGAGACGTAATGAGTTTGTTCGCTTGAAAGGCGCCTCCTAGTATTAAGTGAATAATTGGTAATTTCATTCCGGATTTCACCTAAGTCTGAGAAAACCGAAGGCTGGTTCCAACCGAGAAATGGGTGATAGTTTCGAATGTATAGCCAGCGGTCGTTGCGAACCGAACGGGAGCAGTCAAAGACCTCGTCAACCCGATCACGAGCACCGTAAACCCACTCACGTTTATTTTTTTGATCCAGAAAATTATGTCCCTGCATGTAGGGTGGAGCATCAATTCCGCAAAGCGCGAGAACGGTCGGTGCAAAGTCCACAAAGGAAATTAGCTTATCAGATTTGCTGCCGCCATTTTCGGATCCGGGGACGAGGTGTTGCCATTTTTTCGGAACCCTAACAATGAGGGGCACCCGCATTCCTGAATCGGTGAGAAGTCGCTTGTGACGTGGCATTCCTGAACCGTGGTCGGAGTAAAAGAAAACAATCGTGTCTTCGGCAAGGCCGTCTTTTTCCAGATCCGCAAGAATACTTCCGGTATTCCGGTCCATTACGGTGACGCAGTCATGAAAACGGGCAAGTTCTCGTCGGATCAGCGAAGTGTCGGGATAGTAGGGGGGAACTTGGACTTTGTTCGGTTTGTGAATTTCGTCGGGAGAAAGGCCCGCTTGAATCTCCTTCTTAAATACGTGGTAAGGCCAGACCATGGTGCGCGACTGGTGGGTGGTCATATCGTTAAAAACCGCAAAGAAAGGTTGGCCTTTTTTGCGAGTCCGCCAGTGGGCCTTCGAGCTTGATTCAACCCACGAATTTTTGGTGATTCGTCCTGCATCTGCCGAGTTATAGTCGGTTTTGACATTATTTGTTGTGTGGTAACCAACTTCGCGAAGGTATTGCGGAAACCCTTTTACTCCTCGGGGGAGTGGGAAGGCTGAGCGCATTTGCCCGGTTCCAGTCGTGGAAGGATACATCCCGGTGATGAGACAAGAGCGCGAAGGAGAGCAGACTGGGTAAGCTGCAAAGGCACTGGTGAAGAGAATGCTTTCCTTGGCGAAGGCATCAAGATTTGGAGTGCGAGCATCGAGGTGGCCGTAGCAGCCGAGAGCAGGGCTTAGATCCTCGGCGACGATCCAGAGGATGTTGGGTCGTTCGAGAGTCGAGGCTTTAGAGTTGAGCTTGCGGGCACGAATATTACGAAATTTGACGACGCCCCCTTTGCCGTGATGTTGAATTCCAAAGTAGCCCTTAAGTTGTCTTTCCTCACGAATGTCGGCGACGGGATTTCCATTTACGAAGGTCTCAATACGATTGCCTTGGGCGATGACGCGAAAGTGATTCCACTGGCCTTCTTTGAGCGTGCCTTTGTTCTTTGTAAGCCAGCCACCAAGACCGATTCCATATATTCCGCCAGGAGCTTTACGATCGATCTCGATTTGATAACCTTTCGGTCTACCTTTTTTCCCCGAGCAACGGAATGCGAGGCCGGAATTAAACCCTGGGTCCACAGGGAGGAAAACCTCTAGTTCAGCTTCGAAATCACCCATTTCAATCTTGGAGGTGACCCAGACATTAGTCTTCGCGAGAAGGTGGAGTTCTCCGTTAATGGCTTCGAATTGCTCGACTCCTGCGCGCGGCGTCCAATCGTTAGTCGATTTTCCGTCGAATAGTTCAATCCAATTGGCATGGAGTGGCAAAATGGCGAATGCAGTGACTAGGAATAATCGCATCTTGGGATCTCACCTGATTTTGCCCTCGAGTTCCATCGATAAAAAACTACTTTTGCTTATTCCAAGAGTGGACTTGAAAGCAGGCGCTAAATCGGGCGTAGTTATAGCCGATTGGTTCGATCATTCCTATTTAAATCTACTCTCTATGAAATATTATCTTCTGACTTTGACTCCTTTTTTGGCTAACCTGTCCAGTCTCCAAGCTCAGGTCTCTGTCTCCGACGCTGGGCGTTGGAGCAAGGAACAGGTCAAGAATGAACGTCCGGCAGTTGTGACGCCTCCAGGGCACACTACCGATTCCAAACCAGGTGCAGTGCCATCCTATGCTATCGTCTTTTTCGATGGACGTGACCTTTCGAAGTGGAAAGGCCGTGCCAAGGATGGAAATGATGGTGCAAATTGGCAGGTGAAGGATGGTTTTATGGAGGTGGTACGAGGAACTGGATCGATTCAAACCCGCATCCAAGTCGAGGGAGATTGCCAATGGCATATCGAATGGTGCACGCCGGCTGAGGTGAAAGGGAATAGTCAGGGGCGCGGCAATAGTGGCGTCTTCATTGGAGGATATCCCGAAGTGCAGGTGCTTGATTCATTTAAAAATGATACTTATCCCGATGGTCAGGCTTCTTCGCTTTATAAGAAAAGTGTTACCTTGGTAAACGCGAGTCGTGGGCCGGGTAAGTGGCAGACCTATGATATTATTTGTATTCGGGAGAAAAAGGGCGCCGATGGCAAAGTGATCCAACCGGGATCAATCACTGTGCTACACAATGGTGTAGTGACGCAGTTCGCAGTGCAAGAGGGTGGTAAGGCGAAGTCAGGCGGACTCTCACTTCAGGATCATGGTAATCCGGTTCGATTTCGTAATATTTGGGCGCGAAGGTTGGTTGTGCCGAGGATAAAGCCTTCCGGCAATTAAGACCCCACGATTGAGTGATTTTTTGGGTATCGTTTTTCTCTGGTGCCGAAGGTCTTTGTTAAGAAGGCCAAGAGAAATATGGGTATGGATTAAGTGTCGCGTAATTTTGAAATGGGGTAGAGGGTATTTCTAGGCAGAGATTTACGAGAGACTTAGAGCATTGCGGTCTAGGGCCCTGTGGTATTTAAGTTTTCGGCCGGTGCTAATAATTCGGGATTTTGCTGATCAAGTTTCCGTATTGAAGAAAGAAAATTGAGAATGATCGATTGCTTTGGAGTTCTTCGTGGGTGGGAGTCATAGGTTGATATTATTGAAAAATATGTGCGTAGGACTGCGGGTGAAATGTGGAATCGTCGCGGTCTTTGTGGTGCTGATGAGCTGTTTGGGGAATGCTCATGCCGGAGAGGTCCAACCTTCGGTGGTGGTTCAGCAGATTAAGGGCAAGCCGGTGATTGATGGAGTTTTGAATGAGGAGGAATGGATGCAGGCGAAGAAGATTACGAATTTTGGGCAGGTAGAGCCCCGCGAAGGGGAAGAGGTATCGGAGCGGACGGAAGTTTTGTTGATGCGCACGAGTGAAGCTTTATATTTGGGAGTAAGGTGCTTTGATCGAAGTCCAGCAGAGGTTTTGGCAAGAGACCGGAGGAGGGACTCCACGGGTTCAGGTGATGATCGGCTGAGAATCGTGATTGATCCGTTTGCGCGGGGAACCGAGGGATATTTTTTCGGGATTGCAGCGGGGGGGTCGAGCGCGGATGGTATCGTAAGGGCGGGGAATCGTCCGGAGATGGAGTGGGATTGTATTTGGGATGTCAGGACGCGCGTAACTGCCGAGGGCTGGGTGGCGGAGATTGAGATTCCGTTTCGCAGTATTGCCTTCGAGCCAAATCAGGAGAGCTGGGGGTTTAATATTGAGCGCGTGATCAGGCGGAAGGAGGAAAAGTTGCGGTGGGCATCGCCTACGCGGAAAAAATTGCTTTACGCAATGGAGGGTGCCGGGCGGATCACTGGGATGCGGGATTTGAAGACTGGGCTGGGACTAGATGTGCGACCTTCACTGGTATCGCGCTGGCGGGAGGAAATGGGTGGTTCGAATACGTTTGAAATCGTGCCGTCGATCGATGCCTTTTTTCGGGTCACACCATCATTGACTACGACCCTAAGTTGGCAGACAGATTTTGCAGACACGGAGGTTGATAAACGGGTGGTGAATACCACAAGATTTCCTCTTTTCTTCCCCGAAAAGCGGGCCTTTTTCTTGGAAGATGCTCGCTATTTTCGCTTTGGGGGAATCAGAAGAAGCCCCCTCCCTTTTCATTCGCGGACGATCGGTTTGTCGGGGAATGGTGAGCGTGTGCCGATTGAGATGGGCGGGAAGTTGACAGGCAAAGTGGGGAATTGGAATCTGGGTTTGCTTGGAGTGGGATTGGAAGGAAAGGGGGGGGTGGAAGCTGATGACGTATTTGCGGGCCGGGTGACCTACGACTTGTTCAAGGAGTCCCAGGTGGGAGTGATTGTGACGGATGGTGATCCTCGCGGTAATGGATCGGCTCGTACCTATGGTTTAGATTTTCATCTGAAAGATAGTAGCTATCTAGGGAGGGATGGGAAAACAGGCGAATTGATTGGCTGGTTAATGCAGACGGACGGTGATGGTTTGGATGACTACGGGTGGGGGTTGACTGGGATCTACCCAAACAATCCTCTCTACATGCGGGTGGGACTACAGCGAGTGGGTAAGGATTTGGATCCAGCGATGGGATTTGTGAGGAGACCGGGAATTTACGAATTTTCTTCGTTCTTCTCGTATGAATTTGAGTCGGGTGGGAGGAATTGGAACGAGATTGATTTTGATTTCTCGGCGGGTTTTGATGCTGATTTGGGAGGACAGGTTTTATCGGAGGATTTTGAATTTGATGTGACTTTTGAGAGGAAGGGCGGAGGTGAATACAATGTGGGTATTGAGCACGAGCGCGAGCGCTTCTTGGAAGATTTTGAGATCCTAGATGGTGTGATTATTCCAGTGGGTGATTATCGGCACACGCGAGTATTTGGTGGGTTTAGCACACCTTCGTCCTGGAGGTGGGGGTCCAGATTAAAACTGAGTGCAGGGGAATATCTGGGAGGGCAGAGGCAGGGAATTGATCTGGAGATGTTTTGGAAACCAAGCTCGCAATGGGCCACGCGCGTTTCGGTGAATAACGATTGGAATCAACTGCCTGGAGGGGACTTTGAAACCTTCGTGGTGAATGGCGCGCTACAGTGGACACCGACAACGGAACTACTTTTGACGACCGATTTGCAATATGACAATTTATCGGAGAAAGTCGGAATCAATGGGCGCGTGAGGTGGACGGTAAAACCGGGGAGTAATGTTTACTTTGTGGTGAATCAGAGTCTGACTAAAATGGGCCCGGAGCGGCGCTATGAAAGCTCGGGCAGAGAGGCGGTAGCCAAAGTGGGTTGGACGTGGAGGTTCTAGTTTTTTTGGTCTTTGCGATTAGCAACTCCAAATTTATCGGCGTATTCCTTTGGTGGAATGAAAGGTCGGTGGGGATCGTAGGGATTGAGTCATCTATTGATTAATACTTATCTTTAACTAAGCCCCAAGAGCGTGCTGGCTTTAGTCCTTTCGCCGTGATCAGATTTCTTTATGAGAAAAATAAATCATTCTGCCTGCCCAACCGAAATCCCGCATTAGACTACTAGCGATGGCGGATAATGATTTTCACTATGAACTGAGCGATCGTGAATTGGCGGCGCGGATATGGGTCCGCTTACGCCCCTATCGCAGACGAATCGGATGGGCGTTGACCCTTCTTGTCTTTGCAGTTCCTTTCGTGAATTTTCATCCTTTAGTTTGGGGATTTGTAGCTGACGCTTTAGTTGATCAGACTCTTACATCCGATGTTCTCGTGATGTGGCTCTCTATTATGCTAGGGAGCTATCTCATCGGAATTGCTGCGGGTGCGGTTCAGAGCTATCTTCTCGAAAAGACAGGTCAGGCTTTTGTTCGAGATATTCGGGCCGAGCTTTTTTCTAAGTTTCAGGAACAGTCACTTGCTTACCACCGTGATTGCAGAACTGGCGAGCTGGTCACTCGTATCACCAGTGATGTTGATGCGATGGAGCAATCGGTCTTACAGGGATTGACTGCATTGGTGGAGGAGTTCGTCACTTTTATCGTGGTGGCCGGAATGGTTCTTTGGATCAGTCCGATAGTTGGTGCGGTTTCTATTATGCCCCTCGCTTTCGCTTTTATTTTTATTCGAAAATACAATCGCAGGGTCAAATCACTTTATGCTGGAGTGCGAAAGAAGCTCGGGAATATCGGATCCTTCGTGCAAGATCGGTTAGCTGGAATCTTGGTCACTCAATCATTTGGCCGTAGGGATCATGAAACAGAGAAATTTCGCGAGAATGCCGATCATTTTTATGATTCAAGTGTTAAGGCAAGTCGGCTTCGGAATACCTATTTTCCAATCGTTTCAGTTTTTGGCTTTCTCAATAATGTCATCATGTTGGGCCTTGGGGCGTGGCTCATCATGAACGACAGTAGTCTCTTTTCACTCGGGGCTCTTCTGGCTTACCGTGGTTTTTGGTGGCGCCTGCAGAGTCCCATTCGGACGATTGCTCAAACGAGTGATATCCTCCAGCGGGCTCGAGCAGCGGCTACGCGTATTATGGAGCTTCTCGATAAACCTGTGTCCATCAAAAATAAACCGGACGCGAGATCCTTGGGAAGCGTGAATGGGGCTATAGATTTTAACGAGGTAAGTTTCTCGTATCTCCAAGGGAAGCCGATTTTGAAGCAGGTAAGTTTTTCGATCAAAGCCGGTGAATTTGTGGCGGTTGCCGGGGGGAGTGGCTCAGGGAAAAGTACGCTGCTCAATTTAATTCCCCGCTTTTACGATGTCGATTCTGGCTCGATTACGATCGATGGGACCCAAATCAAAATGGTGACGCTCGACTCTCTTCGCAAGAAAATTGGGTATGTGGGGCAGGACCATTATCTTTTCGATGGCACAATATGGGAGAACCTGATTTATGGTGATCCGGCTGCTGCTGAGGAAGAAATTTTTTCAGCTGCCAAGAAGGCTAATGCTCATGATTTTATTCTGTCTTTGCAGAATGGCTATGAAACGCAGGTCGGCCAAAATGGAGTGAAACTTTCGGGAGGTCAGCGTCAACGATTGAGCTTAGCACGAGCTTTTCTGGCCATGCCGCGTATCCTCTTGCTTGATGAGCCAACCGCTTCAGTTGAGCCCGAAAGTGAATTTTTAATTCACGAGGCAGTTTTAAAACGCTCACGGGAGAGTGGTGGGACTACGGTTCTCGTGACTCATCGCATTGATCTTCTCCGTCAGGCTCCGCGTATCCTCTTTTTCGATCAGGGAAGATTGGCTGCAGATGGTGCCCATCATGACCTAGTCGATGGTTGTTCGGCCTATGCGGAGGCTTACTTACGTTGGGAAGTGGAAGAAGCGAACCAGATTTCTGTTCTTCGGTAAATTATTGTTCGCATTTTTTGGTTGGTGGCGATGTATTGGGAAATAGTTCTTGGAAGTGATACCAAGCAACGGGAAAAAGACTTTTGGCCCTTAAGACAACCATGATCATAGAAAAAACGCAGGTATTCTTTAAGGTATTTGGCCTTATTTTTTTACTGATTTTCTCTTTGAAGGCGGATCAGGCAGGTGTTTGGAATCGTTTTAGGGGTCCTCACGGTTCTGGGGTTGCAGTTGGCTGTCAACCACCCGTCCGAGTTGGTAAGGATTACGAGGCGTGGCGTGTCTCAATTCCCCAAGGGCTTTCGTCTCCAGTTTTATCGGAAAGCCAGATTTTCCTCACTGCCGTCAGAGATGGCGAGTTGATGACAATCTCTTTAGATAAAAAGAACGGAAAAGAACTCTGGCGAAGATTCCCTCCAGTAAAGGCGACGGAAAAGGTTCACCGTGCCGCGAGTCAGGCTTCTTCAACCGTTCTGGTCGATGAACAATACGTCATCGTCTACTTCGGGTCGTATGGATTACTTTGTTACGACCATGATGGCAACGAAGTTTGGAAGAAGCCGATTCCAACCCCCCAGACTTTGTATGGAATGGCAAGCTCGCCAATCGGGTTTGGTAGAATGGTGATTATGGTTCTTGATGACGACCGAAATCTGCCCGGCAGCAAATTGAGTCGCTCCAAGGTCATCGCATACGAAAAAGCGACAGGAAAGGAAGTTTGGAAGACGGCGCGGCCATTTTCCCGTAGCGGATGGTCGACGCCTATTATCTGGAATCATAAGGCTGGATCGGATCTTGTCGTTCTGGGAGACGGACGTCTCAATGGTTATGATCCGTCGACAGGCGAGGGCAAGTGGCATACTACTGGGTTTTCCCGCGAGACGATCGCGGTTCCGGTGGCTAGCCGTGATCATGTCTTTGCCTCTTCGTCACGGAGAGGTGGTGATGGCGATGCAGAAACCAATCCGAAGCCCTTCTGGGATGCAATTCTGCCCTTTGATGAGAACAGGAATGGTAAGATTGAAAGATCGGAAATGAAGACGCCTTTTACCTTTCCTTTCCGCCCGGAACTTCCAGTTGATCACCCCGGGTTTGGCTTCCCCATGCCCGCCGATCTAGAGAAGCGTGAGGAACGTGTGGACTGGATCTTGAGTTGGTTTGATAAAGATAAAGACCGGGCTTGGAGTGAGGAGGAGTTTATGAAGGGATTCAAGGACAAGCCCGGCAAACCAATTCTCTTGGCTGTTCGTCCGGGTGGTTCTGGGGACGTTACCGAAACTCACTCAAGTTGGTCAGTAAACCGCAATATCCCAGAAATTCCTTCTCCGCTTTTTCACGATGGAATTATCTACCTAATCCGGGCTGGAGGAGTTCTCGCGGCGACTGACGCCCAAAATGGCAAGCTCATCTACCGCAACAGAATTTCGAGTCTTGGAGGTCAGTGCACCGCTTCTCCGGTCTACGCTAACGGGCACCTTTACCTTGTTGCCAGTCATGGGGTGATCTCGGTTGTTGCGACTGGCAGGAAATTTAAGGAGATCCATTCGTATGACCTTGGCGAAGAGTCAGAAACGACTCCATCTATCGACCAAAATTCCATCTATATCCGTACTGAAAGACACTTAATTGCCTTCCGTAAATCGAAGTGATGTTTTTTATCGAAGGTTGAGTAATGCTGGATATCTTTCCCCATCAAAAAAAAGCGGCAAATGGCAGAATCAAATGAATCTCGAACCAGTCCAGGTGTGATCCTGTCTCCGGCAACTAAGGTTGCTGGTCTCGCAAGGGTTTGGCGTCTTATTCTACCGCTGATTTTTCTTGGAACTGGATGGTTTGCATTCGATCACTGGATGCAACCAGAAGTCCGGGAAAAGCGGCAGCGGGATTTACCCCAATTGCCAAAGACAAGAGTTATCGAACTGAATGTTGTTGATTTTGAACCGCAGATCGAAACCAGCGGAGTAGTGAGAGCACACAATCAAATCACTCTCACTTCGCAAGTAAGTGGACGGATAGTGGCAACTCATCCTCAGTTCGAGGACGGAGCCTACTTTGAGGAAGGGACGGTTCTCGTGGAGCTCGACAAGGCGGATTTCAAAACAGCGGTTGCGAGTGCGAAATCGCAGCAAGCCCAAGCGCTTGCCTTACTCGCACAGGAGCAGACACGGGCTAAGCAGGCTCGCTTGGATTGGGAGGATCTTGGTTATAAAGAGGAACCCAGCGATCTCGTACTGCGTGTTCCGCAGTTACGCGAGGCAGAAGCTCGTGTCGAAGCTGCTGCTGCCCAGCTGGACCAGGCCGAGCGTGGTCTTGAACGTTGCCAGATTCGTGCTCCGTTTGATGGCCGAATGCGGCAGCGCATGGTCGGAGTCAGTCAAACCATTAGCAGTGGAACGAGCCTCGCTTCCATTTTTGCGGTAGACTATGCCGAGGTGCGCCTCCCCATCGAGGCTAGGCATATGCGATTTCTTGAATTGCCAGAGGAAGCAAGTGATTCACCGATCAAAATCATCCTTCGCGATGCTCTAGACGAGAGTAATAAAATTGAGCGGGAAGCGTGGATTGTTCGAACCGAAGGGGCCTTGAATGAACAATCGCTCGATCTCTTTGCGATCGCTCGTATTGATGATCCCTTCGGTCGAGAATCTGGGAAGGCACCGCTTCGGATTGGACAGCCGGTTGCTGCAAAAGTTCCCGGGCGGCCCTTCGAGAAAGTCGTTGTGATCCCGCGCGAAGCGGTTCGTCAACTTTCACGTATCACGGTCGTTGATCGAGATTCTCATAGGATCAGTAAACGCATGGTGACTCCGCTCTGGGAAAACGACACCGATTTGATTGTCAGTGACGAGTCCCTCGTTGATGGCACTTTACTTGCTACTGCTTTTCTCGTGTATACTCCGGACGGGACTCCGGTTGAAATTTTGCCGGATCCTTCTCCGGAAGGCGAAACCCCTGTTGCTACTAATGGTAACGATGACAAGACGAACTAATGATTCGCTGGTTCGCTAATAATGGCATCGCAGCCAACCTGTTAATGTTTGCGATCCTCGCGGCGGGCTTCAACGCGGCATGGAACAAGGTGCCCCTGGAGGTCGTCCCTGAATCAAGCGCATGGGAGATCGTTTACATGGAGATGCCCTATCGCGGAGGAACCCCGAAGGATATCGAGGAAAACGTGCTGATTCCCGTTGAACGTGCTCTGGAGGGGATTAGTGGGATTCGCGAAGTTAATTCCGACGGAATGCCGGGAATGGCGAAGTTTTACTTCAAGGCGAAGGAAGGAGTCGACCTTGATAAGCTGCTTGATGAGATCAAGGGCCGCATCGATACCATCTCAACGTTTCCTGGTGAAACTGAGCGCGCGAAGATTATTATTCCTGATTCCAGTGGTCGGTTGCCGGTGCTGAGTCTGGCGGTGACTGGTGAGTTTGATGAGGCTGCTTTGCTCCAAGTCACTAAGAAAGTGCAGCGGGAAATTCTTGAGTTGGAGGGTGTGAGTCGTGCTGATATCCAGGGCGTCCGCAAAACTGAAATCTCAATTGAGGCAGATCTCGCTAAGTTGCGTGCCTATAAGCTCACCTTCCGTGAGCTTTCTGATGCCATCCGCACTTCATCAATCAATCTGACAGCGGGGACGATCCGCAGCGATAGCGGCCGACTTGTTGTCAAGACTCGTGGTCAAGCCTACCAGGCTGCTGAGTTTAAGAAGATCTTGATCCGAGCTGCTAATGGTGCGGACGTCATGCTGGGAGAGGTCGCTAAGGTGAATGATGGGTTTGAGGAGGATCAAAAAATCGTCGAATTTAACGGGCGACCTGCAATGTTTATTCAAGTTCGCCGGGCACGCGGTGAGGATGCGATCGAGATCTCAGATCGAATCAAGGAATACGTTTCGACGCGCGCTCCGGAGGGGGCGCACCTTTATGCTTGGAATGATAGCTCCCTATCGATCCGGGGTCGTCTAGGTACGCTGACCAGTTCGTTGCTTCAGGGGTGTGTTTTGGTCTTTTTAATTCTCGGCCTGTTCCTGCGCCCGCAGGTTGCGCTGTGGGTTGTCCTAGGCATCCCCATCAGCTTTGCTGGCGGCGTTCTGGTGATGTCGATGGATCTACCATTTTTTGAGATCTATCCCATCACCGCTAATGTGATGAGTCTTTTTGGGTTTATTATCGTTCTTGGAGTGGTGGTCGATGATGCAATTGTAACTGGTGAAAACGTTTTCTCGAAATTACGGACTGGAATGGATCCGCTTGAAGCCTCTGTTCTTGGGACAAAAGAGGTCGCGGTCCCGGTGACCTTCGGAATCTTGACCACGATAGCGGCCTTCGTCCCCCTGTCACACGTCAGTGGAGGGTGGGGCGACTTTGCAAAACAGATCCCGCCGGTCGTCATTCCTGTTCTCTTGTTCTCGTTAGTCGAATCCAAACTTATTTTGCCATCGCACTTGAAGCACGTGCGTCCACGGGGGAAAAACATTGGTGGTTTTGGGCGCTTTCAAAAAGGAATTGCTGATGGGATGGAGCGGTTTGTTGATCGTGTTTATATTCCGATTTTGAAAGTCGCGGTGCGTTACCGTTTTTCGGTTTTGGCTCTTTTTATCTCGTTAGCGATGGCGATGGCCGGATACTGGGCTGGTGGCCGGATGGGATTTGCTTCTTTCCCGGCGGTAGAAAACTTGCGTATTTCTGCGGACCTGAATTTGCCCAACGATTTGCCGATTGAGCGGACACACGCCTATATAGAGCGTATTACAGCTGCCACCGAGATACTGAAGAAGGAATACACCGATCCAGAAACTGGCGAGACCCTGATCCGAAACGTGGCTCGGATCACTGGATCTTCTGACTTTGAAGGCCGCTCTGACTCATCGCGTGGCAAGGTTGTTGTCGAGGTAATGCCGCCAAGTGAACGTTCTGAAGCTGGACCAACCAATGCACAAATCGCAAAACGTTGGACCGAATTAGTTGGCGAAATCGAAGAAGCAGATTCGTTTTATATTCATGCGGAAATTACCGGGAAAGAGCGTCGCGAGGAGCAGAAAGAGAATGCCGGGAGTGGTGAACCGATGGCGCTTGAACTACGGGGGCCAAATTCGGAGGCGAAAAATCAGATTGCTGAGGAAATTAAAAAACTGATGCGCAAGTATGAAGGTATTGGTGGTGCTTGGGCGAAGATTAATCGTGGCCAAGACGAGATTGAGTTTACCCTCAAGCCCCGTGCCGCGGAACTTGGGATCACTCAAGGACTTCTTGCGCAACAAGTAAGACACGCTTTCTATGGAGAGGAGGCTCAGAGAATCATCCGTGATAGCGAGGAGATCCGTATTATGCTTCGTTTGCCTAAAGACGATCGAAAATCGCTCCACACTTTATCGCGGCTGAAGATACGAACGCCAAGAGGCGGGGAAGTTTCGCTGGGTACTGTGGCGGATTATAGATTCACTAAAGCTCCGACTTTTGTTGAGCGAAATGATGGTGCCGAAGTGATAAGAATTGGTTGCATGCCCCAAGACGACAACGTTGATATCGTTGGTATCGCCGAAGATCTTGATCCTGAGATTCGCAAATTAACCGACAAAGTGAAGGGGCTTTCTTTTCTTTGGACCGGATATGTTGCCGAGCATGAGGAATCAGTGAAGAAAACCTGGCTTAATGCAGCGTTCCTGATTTTCGCGCTATACGCACTCTTGGCGATTCCATTCCGCTCTGTCGTTCAGCCGATCTATGTTTTATTGGCAGTACCCTTCGGGGTGATTGGAGCTTTGCTGGGACATTTGATTATGGATATTACCCCCAACTTCCTTTCGGTATTTGGAATGCTTGCGCTTGCTGGTGTTGTGGTAAATGACTCGCTTGTCATGGTGGATTTTGTGAATAGTAGGCGGCGTGCTGGGATGCCCCTAATTGAAGCGGCGCTTGCCGCTGGGGCGCGACGGTTCCGCCCCATCATCTTAACATCTCTCACAACCTTCGCAGGTCTTGTCCCCTTGCTGATGGATCAGTCGCTTCAGGCTCAGTTTCTTATTCCAATGGCAGTTTCACTGGGCTACGGCATTCTTTTCGCCACTGGGATCACCTTATTTTTAATTCCCTGCGCCCTTCTTGTTGCTGACGATATTGGCCGATTTTTGAAGCGCTTGTTTGGCTTTCATTCGAATCATTCGTAGGGAAGTGGCTTTAATACCCTAAATTTT
>DIHU01000221.1:4643-13481 GCA_002420315.1 Akkermansiaceae bacterium UBA5688 | reverse complement strand
AGAATATGGGTGATCATTTTGGCTTCAGGATCCCAGTGAGGTGCCGAGAGCCTAATGTTATCGAGGGCGCCCGGAATTTGTTCGGGGTTTAGGTTTTCGGCAAAATCAAGGAGGGATGCGATACGGGTCGCAGAATCTTCGATGGCGATTAAATCTTCGAATGAACCAGATTTTTCTAACCTGTCGGTTTTATTTTTTTCGCGATCTTTGGGGCTAGATACTTCCCGAGAAGATATTGGAGAGGTGGGTCTCTGGCTCTCAAGACTCTCGATTTCTGACTGTAGTCGTGAGTTTTCAAAGCGCAGGAAAAGGACCGCTGATAAGCTTGCGGCTAGTGCGAGAAATCCGAGGATGGGAAGACGTTTCATTTGATATCAGTTTCAGGTTGGAGGGAAGGGGGTCTGGATCTTTTTCTGTGGATCGTTGTGAAAAAGAAAAAGCGAACAAGGAGTTTTTCTATTAAAAGACCACTTGTCCGATTGATCTTGGGCTCGGGAGAAAATGATCTCGAACTGATTTAGTTCGAAAGGATCTCGTCAGGGGCGCCTGAGAGAATTCGGTGGTAGGGTGAGAGCCCGCGCATGATGCTTTTCCAAAGAGTGAGGTCGTGGGGGAAATTGAGGAGGTTGGTTTTGGGCTCGGTGATGGTCCAAGCATCCTGCGCGATTTCCTCTTCGAGTTGACCCTCTGACCAACCGGAGTATCCGGCAAAGGCTTTAACGAGGGTGTCGGGCTCTCCAAGATAAGTTTTGGCCTCATCCATCGCGATGCGGGTGGCAAAGCCGAATTTGGAATCCCGTTTCCAGAAAGCCGAGAAAGTGAGCTGGTCTCGGGCCACGGGGCCGCCGAGGTGAACGGGGATTTGCCAGAGTTCAAGAAATTCAGGATCGCTGATCAGATCGCCAACCGTTTTTCCAGAGGGATGATTAAGGATTAATCCGAATGCTCCTTCCTCGGGAGTATGTTCGGCAAGAAGAACGACAGATTTATTGAAGGTGCCATCGCGAAGAGAGGGGTCGGCGAGAAGGAGCTTTTTATCGAGTTTGGGAGGCGCCGGCTGCGTGTTCACGTGAAAAGAATGAATGTTGAAAAGCAAAAAGTGAAGACTTCGATGCGTGGATTTGGGAATCAGCCACGTAACTTGGGCAAACTTGTTGGGGTGATTCGGTATTACGACTTGATCATAAGGCCTAATTTGGGAAGTTTTGCTGCTCATGAATAAAGAAGCACTTTCTAGAGCTGCGGCTGAAGCCCGCGGATTGGCTATCGATGCGGTCCATGCTTGCTCCTCGGGCCACCTCGGTCTTCCTCTTGGTTGCGCTGATCTGGGCGCTGTCCTTTTTGGTGAAGGCCTCCGTTTTAACCCTGCTGCTCCAAAGTGGTTAAACCGCGACCGTTTCATCCTCTCGGCCGGTCACGGGTCGATGTTTATTTATAGTTGGCTTCATCTCGCTGGCTTCAAGGTGTCCAGCCAAGACGTTGCCGATTTCCGTAAGCTTCACTCGATCACTCCGGGTCACCCAGAGTTTGACGAGACTGAAGGTGTCGAGGCTACGACTGGACCTCTGGGGCAGGGTGTGGGGAATGCGGTAGGTTATGCCCTCTCAGGAAAGCGCGCGGCAGCTCGTTACAACACAGCTGATCACACCATCTTCGATCATCATGTGGTTGCCCTCGCTGGTGATGGATGCCTTCAGGAGGGTGTGGCCCAGGAAGCGATTGCTTTCGCCGGTCACAACCAGTTAGACAATCTCATCCTTATTTATGACTCAAATGACGTCACCCTCGATGCGATGGCGGACAAGACTCAAGGTTGGGATTCTGAAGCTTATTTTAAATCGCTTAAATGGGATGCTGTGACCGTTGATGGTCATGATATGGATGCTTTCCTTTCAGCTTTCACTGCGGCTAAGGCCGGCAGCGGCAAGCCGACCGTGATTATTGCCAAGACTGAGATTGGTCGTGGGATTCCACAGGTAGCCGGAACTGCTTCGGCACACGGTGAAGGCGGTGCTAATTTTTCTGAGGAGGCCCGCAAGGGGCTCGGACTGCCTGAGCAAACCTTCTTTGTTTCCGACGAGACGAAGGCATACTTCGCAGCACAAACAGAAACTAAGATTGATGCTTTCAACGAGTGGCAAGCGACTTATGATTCCTGGGCGGTTGCCCATCCAGAGCTCGCAAGCGAGCTTGAGGACAGCGTAGCCAAAGTAGTCCCAACTGACCTCTCTGATCAAATTCCAGCCTTTGGTGATGACTATGCTGATGCAACCCGTGGATCTGGTGGAGTTGTTATTAATGCTGTTGCAAAGGCGATGCCTTCGGTGATCACTGGTTCGGCCGATCTCTTTGGGTCGACTAAGAATTATCTCAAAGAAGAGGGGGATTTTACTGCTCGTAATCCAACGGCCCGCAATATCTGGTTTGGCATTCGCGAGCACGGAATGGGCGCTATCTGTAACGGTGTTGCTTACGACGGCCTCTTCCGTATAAGTGGAGCGACCTTCTGCGTCTTTGCCGACTACCTTCGCCCATCGATTCGGATCGCCGGGCTTGCCAAGCTTCCTGTGACCTACATCTTGACTCACGACTCTGTTGGAGTGGGAGAAGATGGGCCGACTCACCAGCCTGTGGAAACTGTGAGTGGTTTGCGGGTTATTCCAAACCTCGATGTGATTCGTCCCGGCGATCAGGAGGAAGTCGCCGGAGCTTACATTTGCGCGATGGAGCGCCTCGATGGACCAACGGCGCTCATCTTTAGTCGTCAGAAAGTTGTTTCTCTGCACGAATTCGCTTCCGTCCAAACTCGCCGCGACGGAGTTGCTAAGGGTGCTTACATTCTGAAGAAGGAAGAAGGTGATCTTGAATGCATCATTCTTGCAACTGGTTCGGAAGTTGGTCATGCGGTTGAAGCAGCTAAGGAAATTGGAGGCGGAGCCCGCGTTGTTTCCGCTCCTTGCCTCGAGAGGTTCGATCGCCAGTCTGCTGAGTATCAAGCAGAAGTTCTGCCAGCATCTTGCACCAAGCGGGTCGCCATCGAAGCCGGAGTGAGCGGACTTTGGTATAAGTATGTTGGCCTTGAGGGTAAAGTGGTTGGAATCGATCGCTTTGGCATTTCGGCTCCGGGCAATGTTGTTATGGATGAGCTTGGCGTTAATGCTACCGGCGTCGTCAAGGCGCTACGCTAACTGAAAATTATTTCATACAAAGCCCCCACTCGTTCACCGGGTGGGGGCTTTTTTGATCTCATCTATCCGATTCCTGTTGAGGCTAAGGGTTGCATCAAAAATCCCATCATACAGTTTTTCATCGTTGCCTTACTTCCCGACTGGGATGAGCGGAAAGGCTCTGCTCTTTAGCCAATGGAGCTGCGGTAAAAGTCATTGGGACTAGGTTCTTCATATAAGGTTTATGAGCTGGAAGCGGATTTGGTTAGATCCGGAGGAATAATTTCTCAGAAGTGAGATGGTGTCGTTATATGCTACGGTCTTTAGAGGCGCGGGTTGCTCTTCACGAAAACTAGCTGATGGTCCGGAGTGAATTTTCCGAATACACGAGATCGGGCTCGGGCAAAACTCAATGAATTCGTGGGGCGTGTCGGGCGTTATTCAAGTAATCGCAACCATGTTATTCCGAACCATAAAAACGTCTCTTGCCTATCAGCCGCGATTCGCCATCGACTCCTGACTGAGTGGGAGGTCGCCGAGGCACCCCTTACGCGTTATGCCCCGTCGACAGTTGAAAAATTTACGCAAGAAGTTTATTGGCGGACCTATTGGAAGGGCTGGTTGTCGCTTAGACCTCAGGTTTGGGATGAGTATCTGGAGGGGATTGAGGAGCATTCTGATGCTGAAAAAATTCGCCAAGGGAAGGGGCCAGTAGCCGTCATGAATCGATTTGCGCGAGAATTAGTTGAGACAGGTTATTTGCACAATCATTCACGTATGTGGTTCGCTGGCTACTGGGTCCATATCGCCCTATTGCCTTGGCAATTGGGGGCAAAATTTTTTCAGGATCATCTACTGGATTTTGACCCGGCCTCGAACACGCTCTCGTGGCGGTGGGTTGCAGGATTGCAAACCCCCGGGAAGACTTATTTGCCAAGGAGGGCAAATATCGAAAAATATGTAGCGCCAACATTACTCGATACGTATGGGCTTGATCTATTAGATAGCCCTACCGCGTTAATCCCCGGAAAAGTCGAGCGTCCTGAAGTGACTAGGCCTTTGTTGCCAGAGGTTGAGTTTCCTCAGGAAGGCAAGGTGTTATGGATTCATGAGGAGGACTTGAATCCCGAAAGTTCGCCGTTGGGAGCTTACAGGCCATCGAAGATTGTGGTCTCAGGAAATTTCCGCGGTAAATCAAAATTACAGAGGGAGTGGTTGAGAGCAGCTCTTGAAGATGTGGCCGAACGTGCAAGAAAGCACTATGATACTTCCGTGGAACATGTCGATGATTTGATTGCGTGGGTTAGAGAAAATGAAGAAGCCGAAATTGTGACGATGCGTCCAGAAGTAGGTCCGCTGCATGATCGGTTGGATTCGTTCAAAAAATCTGGCTTGAAGTTGAGTTTAATGGTGCGTCCTGAGGATCATTACCTGAGATCACTTGCGACGTCTGGTTTCTTTGGCTTTTGGAAGAAATTAAAATCGCGGATGGCAATGGGTGAATTTCCGACGTCTAACCAGCAAGAGTTGTTTTAGCGAGTTGGAATCTTAAAACTCTCGATCGAGGAGATAGTGAGCGATTTCTTCGAGCCGTTTGCCTCTCCGACCAAATACGGTAAGGGCTTCAAGAGCCTTGCGGGTGAGGCGGGCCGCCTCTTTCTTTGATTTATTAAGTCCAAGAATGGATGGATAAGTGGCTTTATCGACTATTTCATCTTTTCCTGCGGTTTTTCCGAGCTGCGCAGTCGATTGAGTCACGTCGAGGATATCGTCGATGACTTGAAAGGCTAGGCCGAGGTTGTAACCGAAATCAGTTAATGCATCGAGCTGTCTTGGGGTGGCGTTCGCAGTCATTCCGCCGAGGCGAAGCGAGGTTGTGAGAAGAGCGGCAGTTTTATTTTCGTGAATGCGAACCAGTTGGGCTTTCGAGAGTTCTTTACCTTCGCCTTCGAGATCAAGGACTTGTCCTCCGATGAGTCTGCGGGAGCCACCACAGACTGAGAATTCTAGTAAGATATCTTTGAGGTCGTAGCGTTTGGTCGGAGGAGTTTCTGCGAGGATGGTAAAGGCTTCAGTGAGGAGGGCATCGCCGATTAGGACGGCCATTCCTTCTCCATACACCTTGTGAGAGGTGGGACGGCCGCGGCGGAGATCATCATCGTCCATGCTTGGGAGATCGTCGTGAACGAGTGAGTAGGTGTGCATGATTTCGACTGAGCAGGCGGGCGGGAGGCCGTTTTTCATATCACCTCCACAGGCTTCGGCGGCGGCAAGAGTGAGAATAGGCCGGAGGCGCTTGCCGCCGGCGAAGACACAGTAGCGCATTCCTTGGTGCACGGTTTTTGGGCGAACAGTCA
The DNA here is from genome assembly GCA_002420315.1 of Akkermansiaceae bacterium UBA5688. Lineage (GTDB taxonomy): Bacteria > Verrucomicrobiota > Verrucomicrobiia > Verrucomicrobiales > Akkermansiaceae > SW10. Next base: position 7,957 of record DIHU01000221.1, on the reverse strand, counting down.
CGCGTGGTAGAAACCGGTTGAGGGCGTCGTCCACGAGGACTTGTTGGGCTTTGAGATAAGCTTTAAGATCGGACACGGGGATGAGCCTAACAGGAAATTCAGACAGGGAAACCGGTTATTGCGGAGAAGCGAAAAGAAGGTAAGCTCTTCCTTAATGAGACTCAAAATGATGTTCGTGTCGCTTGTTTCGATGCTTTCGCTCAACGCGGGACCGCTGAAAGTGGGCGCCAAACTTCCGGAACTCAAAGGGAAGAATCAAGATGGTAAGGAAATTGCCATCAAAGCGGCTGATGGTGACCAGTGGATGGTGATTTTCACTTATCCCAAAGCTTTGACCGGAGGATGAACAAGCCAAGCATGTTCGGTGCGGGACGCATTCGAGGAATTGGAAGGAAAAAAAGTAACAGTGTTTGGGATGTCTACGGATAAACCTGAAACCCAGAAAAGATTTAAGGATAAGAACAAGCTTCCCTATGATTTGATTTCAGATCGAGGCGGTGAGATCGCTAAAAAATTAGGGATCTCAGTGAGAGGTGGAATATTCACGGCCCGTCGGGCTTTGCTCTTCAAAGGGGGCAAGCTGGTGTGGCGGGACGGTAAAGGAGCGACTTCGACGCAGGGTGCAGATGTGCTCAAAGCGATTGCTGCGGTTGAAGGAAGGTAATCTGGGTGCCGTGCCTTGAAACCGGCCTTTCATCGCTCTTTCTCGGCTAAACGACTTTCAAGGGCTCTCTTCAGAAGAGGGAGCTTTTTTGTTGGAATGGCCCTGAGAGAAAGGACGATCCCTGCGCTTTGGTCTTCGTTAAAATGAAGCTTGAGAGTGGTAAGTTCATCGTCAAAAACAGCATCGATAATTTGCGCCCAGTAAATCAGGTTGAGGTGCTTGCGGGGCCTGATGAGTGGGAAAATTTCGACGCCGAGGGGGGTGAGGATAATGTAGGCGTGCCGGGCGCAATAGGCGGAAATTTTAGCCAGTAATGCTGAAAGGATAAGAAAAGGAAGAGCCATCCACCAGGTGAAGGTTGGGTGTCCCATGAACCAGGTGAGGCCAATAAGGAGAAAGAAGGCAAAAGACACTGCTGCGATCACTATGAAACCCTGTGCTTGCCCAGCTCGGGTGAAGCGGAGTTCCTTGTGAGGTTTAGCAATTTTCTTGGGCGCGGCCATGAGTGAAATTTGATGGCAGGAGGAGGAAAATGTATTCCCTTAGTTGAGTTTTCGGGTTTGTGGTTCTTTCCTCTTTTTGCGAGTTGGCATGAGAGGAGTTACCCTTTGGTAGGTAGAAAAGGCTTTATTTTTTTATGTTTTAAATGAAAAACTTTTACTCGTCTGTCAGAATCTTTTGCGGATTTCGATAGACTGAATTTTCATACGTCTATCACGTTTCCATCATCGAGTTTAGACTCAGGCTTTTGTTCCTGAGTGTTCTGATTAGGCATCCTAGGAGTGACGACTTGAATTTTCCCTTTCAATCGTTTTCCGGCATAGCTCGCCACGATCGCACGGAAGGGAGGAACAAGGAGCAAGAAGCCTAAGGTATCAGTAAGGAATCCAGGTGTAATTAACACTGCACCAGCGAGGAGAATCATGAGTCCATCGATTGCCTCCTTGGCGGGCATGCGGCCTGCGGCTGTCGTAGCCTGGAATTTTGCCATCGCACGTTGGCCCTGTGATTTAGTAAGCGATGCCCCAAGAATAGCGGTCACAATTATAATGGCGACGGTTGGGCCTAGACCTATTTTGCTACCAATGTTTATGAATAGGTAGAGCTCGGCAGTAGGGACGAGGATGAAGAGGAGGAGAAGTTTTCCAAACACGGGCTTCCAAGACTGTATGCAGGAAAGGCGACAATGCCACTACAAACGCCATTCAAAAAGAATGGTATCTTCCTGGGAAAAAGTGCCCGCCGAGTAGTGCTAGGAATTTTTTGTTGGCGGGAGAGCCTTATAGCCGTTTTTGGAACGGAGCGGAGGTGGTGAAAGAGGGGGCGGATAGAAGCTGATTCAGAAGTAATCATCCGCTTTCATTTTTGGTTAAGAACAGGAATATTAGACGCAGAAATCTTGAAGGGAAAATGACGTTGAACGAATACTGACTCTTCCCTCCTAAACAATTCATACATCCCCGATGAAAATCAAGCTGAGGCACTTCGTCGCCGCCTACGGGTAGCCGATTAATTTCTGCCGATCTTCATCCCAAAGGCGCAGACTCAGAGACTTGAGACTCTTGCGTAAAGTGAGTTCTGGCACCTGCTGAAAGAAGCTCTCTGCTTCGTGGCAAGCCCGGAGATGGTAATTTGGAATACGCGAACTGAGGTGGTGAATATGGTGGTAGCCGATATTCCCCGAAAACCAGTTCATTACAGCTGGCAGCTTGTAAAAGGAACTGCCCTGCATCGCGCAATCAGTGTAATTCCACTCCTCGTCCGACCGCCAGTAGGTATCTTCAAACTGGTGCTGCACGTAAAAAAGCCAAACTCCTAAGGAGCCGGAAACACCCGTCACTACGGACTGGAGCAGCAAAAAGTTCCAAAAACCAAAAATCATACTCATCGCGATCCCGTAAATCAAAATACTGATATTCATCAAGTATACATCACGGCGATTACGCTTGCTGGCTTCCTTATAGCTGAAACGTTGGTAGACAAAAAACAGAGCTAACGGAATCAAAACAAAAAGCACAATCGGGTTACGAGTAAATCGATAATGCAAACGCACCCAGATCGAAGAGGCTTGATATTCCTTCACCGTCATTGTCCACACATCGCCGATTCCGCGCTGATCTAAATTTCCCGACGAGCCGTGGTGCACTGCGTGCTGCCACTTCCAGTGGTGATAGGGCGTGAGCGTCAGAAGACCCGAGATAAATCCGACGATGTTGTTGGCCCGTTTTGAGGCAAAGTACGAACCATGCCCGCAATCATGAAAAATGATAAAAATCCGGATCAAAAAAAGCGCCGCAAGCGCGCCCAAAGCCAGTGTTAGTGGCCAGGAGATCGACATAGTAAAATACATTGCCACCCACAAAGCCACATAAGGTACCCCTGTATTAGTAAGCTGCCAAAGGCTTTTATCTAAGGACGGAGTTTGATACTTGCGTACGATCTGGCGCCAATTCGGCTTAGCATCTTTCACTCCTGAGGCAGCAGCTTCTGAGGCTTGATCTAAAATCATAGACGAAAAGAGAGTAAGAAGCCCTACGAGAGCGAGAAAAATCGTTCGCCAAGTGTGTTTTATTACAGATGACCCGGAATTCATCTATGCGACAGCCAACGTTTTGAGCAGGCAGACCATATCGGTTTATACGGGGAGGAT
>DIHU01000221.1:0-4259 GCA_002420315.1 Akkermansiaceae bacterium UBA5688 | reverse complement strand
GCCAAATCCTACGGAGAGCCTCGGGCAGGAGTTGGTCACTTCGGGGAAGAAGTTCGCTTTCAAGCATGCGCGCATATGTCTCTTTGAGAAAATCGTATTCGAGACTGCGGTTGCTAGTTCTGTTTTTTCCTGTCGACCAGCCCTGACGACCCTCAAAATTTTTTGTAAAAGACCCCAGGGTTAATGAAGATTTCGATAGTGATGGGGTTCTCATCCTCGATGGATGAGATTATCAAGAGCGGTGGCGTGGGCCTGCCCATTTTCGTCGACGTAAGTATGGCCGTCTTGAAGGAACATGAGAGCGGCGGACTCCGAGGATTTGTATTGGCTGGGGGTGTAAGGATTACTACTCGCGAATCGTGTCCTCATCGCCATAACCGAGGCTTTCATTCTAGTCCGAAGGTGGCTCGACGAAACAAAAGGGCCAAGCTCGTCAAAGGCTACGAATCCTGTGTGATTCTATTTAATTTTTCAGAAGCTGCTAGTGTATTGCATCGGCCAATTAAAAAATTAAAGTTTTTTGGTACGATTTTAGCTTAATTTACGCAAAGTAAGATAAGACCTACTAAGGGTTCATTCTTAAAAATTAAAAAATGAAAAAACTTCTTCAAGTATTACCGCTTCTGCTTTGCTCTACCACTTTATACGCAGAGGATAGTAGCCCGGATTTAGCTGAAAAGGCCGAAAGAAGCGTCTACGTTGTTCGATACATCCAAGTAGCAAAAGAGAATGTAGCCGCCTACGAAGCCGCGTTGGCAGAAAAAACTCAGAAATTTAACGTTGGGGATGGCGTTGATAAATGGTTTACACACAAGATTTTGACCGGTCCACGGACTGGGCAATACGCCCGCTGGTTCGGACCAGTGCCTTGGTCCGACTTGGATCGAACTGAGACGACTCACCGGGTAGGTGTCGGAACACCGGCAGATGCTGCTCGAATGAGCAATCCAGAAGTTGCTTTTTGGCAAAAGCATTTAACTCCTTTGGAGATAAATAGTGGAGAAACTGAAATCCTTGAGCAAGTTCCAGGTTCTGATTATCGAAATTTTGACGTCGACCAACCTCGGTTCGGCTTCGCTCAAAGGTGGAAGATCAAACCTGGAATGGTGATAAGAAAAGAGGCTTCTTTACTTCAGTTCGCTAAAGTAATGAAGTCGAGCGGATTTTCGCTAAACGGGGAGGCTTCTCGTCTTGTTTCGGGGGGCGATTATATGATTTTCGAGTCTTGGATCGGATTTAATGAATGGGCTGAGATCGGAAAATTTAGGAGTAAAGGGTTTTCAGGCGTCTTCAACAAGGCTTTGGGAGAAGAGGGATTTGAAAAATTCCGTGCTGAATTCGCTTTGATCCATCAGGACAGCGCCACCGAGACCTCTGTTTGGGAATTTCTTCCTGCTCAAAGTAGCCGCGGAAAATAGTCCTTAGATTTTGTTTTGTTTTGAGCGACTGAATCTCGAGATCGGCGTTCAGAGTATCTGTTCACCCTGCCGAGAATCCGACCCGAATATAGTAATCAGGTAGGGGAAATATCACGATTTTTCGCGAGGGAGGTCTAACGTATCAGAGACTGTTGGCTGCTAGGATTTTATTTTGTAGGTAACGTTTAAATATATAGTCGGAGAATGAAAAAGTTGCGTTTTGGCTCTTCTCATTCCCGCCAAATCCAACGGAGAGCCTCGGGGAGGAGTTGGCCACCCTCCTTGATGCTGTGACCGCCTTCGGTGGCAACGAATTTGTAGTCGTATTTTGTGAAGGCGAGGGCCTTGGCCATTTGTTGGTTGGAAAGCCACCAATTACCGTGGGCATTGTCGAGGTCCTTTCGGCCGTCCTGAAGCCAGACGCGAAGGGGTCGCTTATCCTGCTTTCGAATGAGCGCCGGATAAGCGTGACCTCCACGAATGTTGGTGAAGCTGCCGATGTGGCTGATGACCTTACGGAAGAGGTTGGGCCGTTCCCAGGCTACGGTGAAGGCACAGATCCCTCCGGAGCTGGCTCCACATATTACGCGGTGGTCGGGGTTCTTAGTGAGGTTGAATTTCTTGGCTACTTCGGGGAGAAGTTCGCTTTCAAGCATACGCGCATACGTATCGTTGAGAGAATCGTATTCGAGACTGCGGTTGCTGGTTTTGGTTTTTTTTCCTGTTGACCAGTCCTGACGACCTTCAATTTTTTTGTCAAAGACCCCAGGGTTAATGAAGATTCCGATAGTGACGGGGATCTCCCCTCGATGGATGAGATTATCAAGAACGATGGTGGCGCGGGCCTGCCCATTTTCGTCGACGTAAGCATGGCCGTCTTGAAAGACCATGAGAGCGGCGGGTTCGGAGGATTTGTATTGGCTGGGAATGTAAAGATAGTATTGGCGAAGGGTGCCCTCAAAGACCTTGCTGCGGTGCTCGTGCCGCGTGACCTTGCCTACGGGAACACCCTTCTGGCGTTGTGAATCTTTTGTGAACCCGTCATCGGCCAGGAGAGCCAGGCCAGTGAGAAGAACAAGTGTCACAATGGAAAACTTCATAGTGCCAAGATTACTTGAAGGAAATTGGAGATCTATCGGGTGATGATGGCTTTCCACAGTTCAAAAAGAACGGCCACTCCCCGCGAAGGGAGTGGCCATCTAATAGTTAAAACAGTTGGGATGAGAATCTAGCTTTGAGGAGCGGTAGCAGCAGTTGCCTCCTTCTTGGCTTCAATCACCCTGTATTTGGTGGTGTGAATAGAGGATTTGAGTGTTTCGTTGTCGGTTTTTTTGGCATCAAACGTAATCGCAACAATTCCGCTCATATGGCAGACTTTGTCGACGTAGACAACTCCATTGGTCTTACCAAGAATAGAGGTGAGGTGGTTGCTGCAGGACTGACAGGCGAGGCCTTTGACCTTAAAGTCAGTTTTGTGACCCACTACTTTAAGACCGTTTTTAGCGACCGCTTTTTCAATATCGGCGACTTTTATCTTGTCTGCATTATACTTAACTATGACGGTGCCGGATTTGACGCAGGTCGAACAGTGGTTGATGCCGGCGATGGCACCGAGGGTGACTTTGGTCGTCTCAGCAACAGCCTCCTTTTCGAGTCCGTTGACAGCAAGCTTGATCATGGGGCCACAGGAATCGGCGACACAGGCTCCGGCGTCGCATTTGTTGGCGGCATATTTACTAGGGCATTTTCCGGCCGTGGGCGCGTTTTGGGCGTTTACAAAAGCCCCGAAAGCGAGGAATGATGTGAGAAAAATAATATTTTTCATGAGGATTACGCTATGGGACAAGCGGCACATTAGGGTTATTTTTTTTGTTTTTTTAGGATTCTCCATGAAGGAATTTTTGACATTTCAATGGGGGTCGCTTTTAAGTGTTTGTTAGCTGTTTCATTAGGAATGAGAGTGGGGTTCTCGTTTGAGGAAGTATTGGTGGTGGGAAATTCTCTCTGTCATTTTTATTTGCTTAAGAAGTCGATGATTCTTTGTTTGGGGCGCCCAATAATGGCCTTTTGACTCGTGACTAAAATAGGTCTTTGAAGGAGTTGTTTGTGCTTTACGAGGATATCGACAACCGCCTTTGGACTGCCTACGAAATCGTCCGGATTGAGCTCAAGCTTCTTAAATTTGGAATCCTTGCGAACGAGGTCCTCTACCGGATCTTCAAGGATGCCCACGATTTTTGTAAGGGTGGCTTCGTCGGGTGGTGTTTTAATGTAGAGAATGACTTCATGATCAACTCCTAGGTCCTCGGCGACCGCCAAGGCATTAGTAGAAGATCCTCAATGATTGAAGTGATAAATAGTAACTTTGGACACGAGTTTAGGAAGGTTCTCCGCCAGGTTAGTCTATTGAGCTACGATGGCAATAGGCACTCTTATCGAGTTTAGGATGATGGATTCCTATGATTCGTTTCGATGGTGTGGGGTTACATCGGGAGGAAACGTGTTAAGTGCCACTGATCCGGTAGAATCTACCGATGGCAAACGTAGAGTCGGTATGAGGTTTTTGGTTTTGGCAGTGAGTTCAGTCGCGATTTCGGTTTGCGTTGCCTTGGATCAAATAGCGGGAGAGGAGGAAGGGGTGTTTCATCAGGCTGAGCGATCCCAAGATGGAATGCTCGTTTTGACTGCCAATAATGGCTTTTTTGACAAGGGTAAGGTTCGGGCAATTGGGAAAGGTTCGGTGGAAGGAGTGGAGAAGGCATTGATTAGTTCCTCGTTTCAGGGGCTTGAGTTCATCTCGGGGAAGGATACGGCCACGGCAAGATGGTATCTTTTTGCGGA
>DIHU01000174.1 GCA_002420315.1 Akkermansiaceae bacterium UBA5688 | reverse complement strand
GAACTATCCGCAAATTTCACCGACCTCGGCGCATATGAAGGCAAAGCCACTCCGCTTTCAGGTGGAACCTCAATTCGACTCCACCCGCGCACCATTGAAGCTGAAACTTTCTCCTCTCACAAAGGCCCCCAAATCTTCGATGGTGAAGGCCTCAAATTCGTTGGAGCAATTAATCACTCTCACTGGATCGAATACCCCGGATTCCGGATTAAAGAATGTGAAAAATTCTCCGTCCGCTACGCCTCGGGGGGCGCGGGCGCAAAAATCACAATCAGCGCTAACGGTCAAAAGATTGCTGCTGCTGAAATCAAACCCACTGGCGACTGGAACAAATGGGAGGAAATGACTATCCCCCTCGTAGACCTACCCGACGGGCTCGTAGACCTTCGCCTTACCTTCACAAATCCTGGCAAACAACATCTCGTAAACCTCGACTGGATCCACTTCGAATAACACGTGCCATTGATGAAACATTTCCTCCTCTTTATTTGCATCTTCGTTTCTCTGCGCGCCGCTGACCGACCACACATCATACTCATCATGGCCGATGATCAAGGCTACGGGGACTGCGGATTCACTGATCATCCCTATGTAAAAACCCCCAACCTCGACGCCATGTCTCAAAATTCGGTCGTCTTCGATCGCTTCTATGCTGGGGCACCCGTCTGCTCGCCCACCCGAGCTAGCGTTATGACTGGGCGTAATCCCGTACGTGTCAACGTTCCCAACCACGGACACTATCTCCGCCCTAATGAAACCACCATCGCCGAAGCCTTAAAAACAAACGGCTACCTGACCGCTCACTTCGGCAAGTGGCACATCGGATCAGTTCAGAAAGAGAGTCCCACCTCGCCAAGCGGCCAAGGTTTCGAATACTGGCTTAGCGGGCTGAATTTCTTCGACCGGGAACCATATCTCTCGCTCAACGGGAAGTTCCAGCAATTTCAGGGCCAAGGCACTGTCATCACGATGGATCACGCCCTAGCCCATTTGAAATTTCACAGCTCCAAACAACCTACTTTCTCCGTCATTTGGTTCCCCTCACCACACGTCCCCCATCGAGAAACCTCATCCACTCAAGGCCTCTACAAAGGGAATCCTCATGCCTCTTACTACCAAGAAATTACGTTAATTGACGAACAGATAGGCAGGCTTCGTAAGACGCTTCGAGATCTCAAAATCGCAAATAACACTCTCCTCTGGTATACGTCGGACAATGGAGGGCTCGTGGAGGAATTCTCCGGTGGTCGAGAGAAGAAAGGCTCGGTTTATGAAGGTGGTCTTCGCGTTCCATCCATCATCGAATACCCGTCTGAATTCGAACCAACCAGCATATCCGCTCCCACAAGCTCGAGCGATATTTATCCAACGCTCCTCGCCTTAACGAAGACCGAAGTAGAGAATCAACTCCCGCTCGATGGGATCAATCTTCTCCCTTTTCTTAAAGGAAAAGAAAATAAACGTCCCAAACCCATTGGCTTCTGGCACAATTTTACCGGAGGACAATCAACCCGGAGTGACCAGATTATTAAAAAGCTCATGGAAGCACAGCAAGGGGGAGAGCCTAATCCTTTTCCAGAACGAGTGTTAAAAAACGTCAATAATTTCCCAAAATATACTGCTAGCTCCCATCAGAGTGGCCACGCAGCGCTTCTCGATTGGCCATTCAAAATTCATGCCATTTTCAGCAAGAAAAAAACGACTTGGGAGCTTTATGATCTATCCAAAGATCCGATGGAAAGCAAAACGCTCAACGAGCAAGAATCCAAGCAATTTTCCGAAATGCAAAAGCAGCTCACAGCTTGGCAAAAATCAGTGCTAGAAAGCCACTCCGGCCACAATCTCCAGAACTGATAGCAACGAGCGTTAACGAACCGGATAAGCTTACAACAAAACGCAACCTATTAGAATGAAATCTATCTTACTCTTAATACTCTGCGTCTACGCGACTTTACATGCCAATGAACGCCCCAACATTCTCTGGCTCTCAGCCGAAGATATCAACGCCCACTTTGGCTGCTATGGTGACCCAAATGCCATCACCCCTCACCTTGATCAGCTAGCTAAGGAAGGAGTCCGCTATACCAATGCTTTCACCGCTGCCGGAGTTTGCGCGCCCTGCCGATCCACCATCATCACCGGCATGTATCAGACTTCCATCGGCACCATGCATATGCGGAGCAGTGCCGTCCTTCCAAATTCCATCAAACCCTTCCCCACCTACCTTCGTAAATCCGGCTACTACTGCACCAACAATTCAAAGACCGACTACCAATTCCAAGCTCCAAAAGATACCTGGGACGCTAGTAGCAGCAATGCACATTGGAAAAACTCGAACGATATAAAAAAACCCTTCTTTTCCGTCTTTAACTTTACCGGTTGCCACGAAAGTGGGATCGCCGGAGAGTCAAAATACAAGACGGTCACCAAGAATCTCTCACCCGGCGAACGACAAGATCCCCGAAAATTAAAAACCCTTCCGCCCTACTACCCGGACACCCCGAAAGTTCGAGAAGACTGGAAACGGAACTACGAGCTCATCACAGCCATGGATGCGTGGGTGGGTGAACATATCACCGCCCTTAAAGAGGCCGGACTCTATGAAAACACCATCATCGTTTACTGG
>DIHU01000018.1:5421-6524 GCA_002420315.1 Akkermansiaceae bacterium UBA5688 | reverse complement strand
GATGGGCCACGGAGCTTGGTCGTTGTAGGTGAGATTGATAAGCTCGATCGCGCCTGACTTGCTCAAGATGAGCTGCTCGCCATCGTTGCTGAGTCGGCCGCCAAATTCACCGGCAATCTTACCTTGAGTAAGATCGCCGTAGCGGGCTGTGAAAGCTTCGAGATCTCTAACCAGAACAAGGCGGCGATTTGGTTCCAGGATCGTATTGTCAGCAAAGAAAAAGCTAATCCCCTCATTGAAGTAGACTCCGCTTAGATCGATAGGCTGGGAGGATGTGTTGAGAAGTTCGATGAATTCAAAATCGTCGCGGTCAGAAGAGACCGCGAGTTCCTTTGCCGAGGTCGGATCGGCCGGGCGGTAATGGATTTCTGAAATAACGAGGTTGGTGGCAGCGGCAGGCACCGTATCTAGACTGAAAAAGGTCGAGGTCAGGGGGCTCCATTCGTTGGAAGTTCTGTCGAAGCTTCTTGCTTTGAATTCAGTTGGACCGTCGAACATGACAGACTCGGTGATATTGCTGCCATTCGTGAGGTCAATTTCACCACGGAGCGTAAGGTCAAATCGAATATCGGAACTTCCGGCCGATTGGTTGTGGATTTCGACCGCAATCGTATTTTCTCCGTCAATAAATCGAGACGAAGGTACGGGATACTCGAAATAGGTATTTTCATCTGGAGTGCGCCCGGTCGCGAAGGTGTCAAACTTGGCATCTACTGGGAGAGTCGCGGTGCGAGCGACTTCCATCCCATTCACGTAAATGGCGGCTCCGTCGTCGTAGCGCAGACCGATCGCGAAGTTTGAAAAATCAGCGGGCTTTTCAATCGCCACCTTTTTGCGGAAGTAGGTGGTCGCGTTCTTTTGATTCCCGCGGGTGTCCGGGTCAGTGTCGATAAAGCCTATGGTAGTGAGGACACTTGTTTCGCCGTATCCGAGTTGGGAGGGGCCGCTCGCCCAAGCGCTATCATCGTAAGTGACACTTCTCCAAGTCGTGCCTTGGTCACTCCCGTCATCGAGATATTTCCAAGTTTCTCCGGTGATGACAAAGTCCTCGGGTTCGCGGGTGTCGTTGGCGAAGGTGGCATTAATGGCGGTGGGGCTGATGC
>DIHU01000018.1:0-5025 GCA_002420315.1 Akkermansiaceae bacterium UBA5688 | reverse complement strand
CTCCTGCTGGAATTGATCCTCCATGCTGGGAGAGAGCAGGCGCAAGAACGTCTGGATACATGCCGGCTTGTCGGAGCTGTTGCATCGTGCTGGCGCTGCGTCGTGGTAACTGGGTGTTTAACCAGCTATTGACGTAGGATTCCCAGCTACTGACGGTTAGGAAGTTCCACCTTCGGGCTTCGGCGGCGAAACCAAGGCGCATTTCCTCGAAGCGCTTGCGGAGACGTTCGGTGCTTGCCTCAGCGGTCATTGCGCCATTGTTGAAGTAGTGTTTGTGAATACGGTCTGCTAGTAGAATGTTATAGTCAGGGTTCCCACCGGTTCGCAGTTCGGTCATTGCCCTGAGTGGTCCATTGTGGGTGACGGGGTGGGGGCTACTCCAGCCGCCTCTTGGCAGAAACCCGTCGGGATCTCTGATCATAAATTTGAATGGCACTTCCTGGGATCGAGAACCAAACGAGCGAAACTCGCTTTCGCATTCCCCGCTAGTCCATAGCAACATGAAGTCGATGACATTGGCGATATCGATGTGCTTGGAAGCGTTAAGGAAAGGATCGGGTCCACTCAGCAAGCTACGTGTCTCATTCCAAAAGTCCGCGGTGCCGTCGTAAGAAGAGCCGTTTTGGAATTCCGAGCCGTTGTTGTTGGAGCTGATGGCATCGTAGTCTTCTTTTTTCCCACCGAAGTAGTTTGATGCCATCTCGGCGTCCCAACGTTCACGTAGGTGATATTGCCCCCAATATTGACCATTGAGATAGACATGAACGAAGCGTCCGTGCGGCGCAATTTGACCCATATCGAGCATCGTATCATCGACAAAACGGGAGGCCATGTAGCCTCCCCTTCTTGACATGTCGTGCGAACCGCTGCGTAGATTGACGGCATCGAATTCATCTGTTGGCGGTATATTGTTATATTCAAAGCCGTCGAAAATGGGGTGTTTAAGCTTGGCCGTGCCATACTTTTTACGGAAATAGAGACGGAAACTTTTTTTGGTGAAGTTTGTATAGCCGCCCCCGAAATTTGTCATTCCGGCGTCTTCCTGGAATCCGGGTTTTCCGTCGGGGTAGATCATTTCGATCGAACTCTTGTGCTCGATGTAGTCGTTATTACTGTCTTCAAGGAAGGGGGTGCGGGGAGTGTGTCCTGAAATGGCGATGGCTTTATCAATAATCTCTCGTTGGGTTTCCGGAGAGATGGCGGCGGTGTCCGGAAAAGGAGCTTGATTCAGCAAATTTTGGAGGTCGGTTTTTTCCACCCCATTCGTCAGCTGGCTTTCTGATTTATCAATCACGGTCTGATATTCCAACCGGTTTGTTTCCTGGCTTCTTCGAATGTGAACATTGATGATTCGCACATGAATATTACCACTCACCAAGGCCACGATAACTTGAGAACTCTCTGGCCGTTCGTTGGTTCGCGAGGGAAGTTCGCTTGTCGATGCTACGGACATCAAGCGAAGGTCGTAATTGGCTTGGGTGACCAATGAAATGGTTGGGACAGCGGTCAGTGCCTCTGAGAATTGGGCGCCATAAACATCGTCTGGAAAGATGTAACTATGAGTGTCGACATTCGTTGACTGAAATCCGGGCTTGTGCGCGAGGGCTCGGACTACAGTTGTGCCCGTGATTGAGATGGGACTAGTATAGATTTTGCCCGAATTTTCGTTGGGGGGAGTGCCGTCGGTGGTGTAGCGAATCTCTGCACCTTCCGTTTTTGTGGTGATTATGAGATCGAATGCGGTGTCATAAACCCCGCGGTCAACGCTGAAACTTGTGTCGCTTACAAGTCCTTCGTAGCGGATACCATTGGCCCCACCCGGAGATGGGCTAGCGAAAAACCCTTCCTTCAGATTGGTGGTGTCTTTGAAGACTCCCGTTAGTTCGGGAACAAAGATGGCATCTGAATTCCCGGCGCTACTGTTGAGTCCTTGGATTGCGAGAATGTTGGTTCCGGTGACTAATCCTCCTTGGGCGACTGGATAATTGAAAAAGCTTGTCGCGTTGTCTTCGTTGCGACCGCCTTCTGTGGACCTAGAGTTCCATGCGGGAAGTTCTGGCGCAGATTCCTTATAGAATTCTGTGCCATTTAAGTGGGCGACGAATCCATCCTCCCATTTCAGGCGTAAGTTGAGGTTGCTGATACCTGTTGGATCTGCGACTTCGAAGGGGATGCGAATATAGACTGTGGCATTTTTGGATCGCATCTCGTCACCGGCATCGCCTCCGGCGCCAATCAGGGGTTGATAGCGGCCACCGGGGCTGTCAAACCCAATGCCTGTTTCTCCGCTGTTCCAGCCTGAATCATCAAAATCAGGATTTGTCCAATCATCAACTGGGCCCGCAGGGACATGCCATTTTGCCTGTGTTCCGGCGGACAAAAAAGTGATAGGCGCTTCCCCTTCGATCCCCACTCCGAAGGCGACGTCTTTGGTCTGCCGGGGGTAGTCACGAAATTCGCTAGAGATCGTGATACCATCGGGCTTTACCAAAGCGAGATATCCGCCTGCCTCACGCTGTAGGCCAAAGCTTGTGTGGAGCTCACTCCCTGCCGTTGCCCGGTCTTTTCCGGAAGCAAAAATCACCAAATATCCACCGCTTGCCATCTCGATGGCTGGCAGTTGCCATTTGGTGAGATCGTTTGGGTCATCAGTGAGATGCCAACCGCTTAGATCTCCGGCTTCACCTGAGGTGTTCCAGATCTCGATCCAATCTTCGCGATCACCATCTTCATCAACGATGCCGTCGTTGTTGTCGGCTACGAATTCGCTGATGATCGCATCATCCAATGTCTCTGCGCTTGCTATCTGCATATCCCCAAGTGAGATAATAGTAACTGCGACGGTGAAACAGAAAGGTGACATCAAAGGCTTTGCGATCATTGTAGTTGATTGGAAAGGCGGGGCCAATGTTTCTAACTGATCTAGATCGGCAAAGCAATGAAGCAGAATTCAAGATTTTGGATAATACAACTGCGATGAAATTGCGTGGACAATCCCACGGGTCGGCGGCACCCTGATCTAGAATGCTCTTTCGTTGGCAATGTTTGAAATTTAATGCGCTCTCGGTGAATGTTACATTCATCGCCACTTCTGTGCTTCTCATTCTCAGTCACTTGGGGGTCTTGGCGGGTGGAGTTTTTGTTGATGTCACGGATGAAGCTGAAGTGGGCTACCTTCAGTGGACGCCGCCAAAGGAGTGGATTAAGCATGTGCCAGAGGTCATGACTGGTGGTGCAGCGGTCGCGGATTTTGATAATGATGGGTGGACAGATTTACTTGTGACTCGCTATGACAACGCCGACACCCTCTTTCGTAATCTTGGTGACGGAACCTTCGAGAGTGTTAGCGAACTCGCTGGGATTAATGTGATCGCTCCGAGTAACGGGGCAGCGTGGGGAGATATTGACAATGATGGTGACGCCGATTTATATCTTAGTGTCGCGGGTGAGTCAGGTGAGCCTCTCCGCAATTTACTTTATGTGAATCAGGGAGATGGAACTTTTTCCGAGGAAGGTCGACTTTGGGGCGCGGACCTAGAAACACCGAATTGGCAGTCTGGTTTTAGCGTGGCTTTCGGTGACTACAATCTTGACGGGAAGCTTGATATCCATACCTGCCAGTGGGCGGTTACTGGTCCGGGAAATCGTTCTGTCCTTCTTAAAAATCAAGGGCTTTTGAGAGGGTTTGTCGACGTTACGGTTGGCGCTGGGGTAGAGATGTGGAAAGACCCAGAAGTGCAAGGAGGGATAGAGTTTACAACCCAAGCGTTCACTTCGAGATTAACTGATTTAGATTGTGACGGCTGGCCCGATCTGGTCGTGGCTGGTGACTACGGGACCAGTCGACTTTTCTGGAATAATGGAGATGGGACGTTTTTCGATGGAACCGAGCAGGCTAAAATTGGCGATGAGGAAAATGGGATGGGATTAGCCGTGGGTGACTACGATGGTGATGGCTTGCCGGATTTGTTTTTCACTTCGATCTATGATTCGCGAAGCCCTCAGGTGCCAAATTCTGGATGGGGTGTGACTGGCAACCGACTTTACCGAAATCTTGGCAACCGGGTCTTCGAAGATACCACTGATGTGGGTGGGGTGCGTGATGGTGGATGGGGTTGGGGCGCAATTTTCTTCGATTACGATAATGATGGAGATCTTGATCTAGCAATGACCAATGGATTTGAAACCGACCGTTTGGAAACCGAAACACCCTTCAGGACAGATCCCACGAAGTTGTGGCAAAATAATGGAGGGACCTTGACTGATGTCTCTGATTTAGTGGGGATCGATGATGATGGGACGGGCAAAGGCTTGCTGGTTTTCGATTACGACCAGGATGGCGATCTTGATTTGTTCATTGTTAATAATGCGAGCGGCCCAGTTCTTTATCGGAATGATATGGATAATGGCAATCACTGGCTGCGGGTGAAGCCGCGCGGCCGCTATTCCAATCGTGATGGCATCGGATCGGTTGTGACAATCGTTTCGGGTGATGGTGCTTCCGTTCAGCACCGGGAGATTAGTGGTGGGAGTCATTACTTGACGCAGAGCGAGAAGGTGGCTCACTTTGGTTTGGGTGTCTCCGCCGATCCTATCCAGCGGCTTAAAGTGCGTTGGCCGAGTGGAATCGAGCAGGAGTTTTTTGATGTCGCGGTTGACCAAGTTCTTGAAGTGATCGAGCCAGAGAGTCCTTTTCAAGCGTGGCTTGTAGAGCATTTTTCGAAGGCTGAACTTTTCGCCGGTGTGGTCGTAGATCGGCAGGCGGATCCGGATGGAGATGGCCTCAATAATTCCTTAGAATTTGGGCTAGGGCTCGATCCAAAAAAGGCTGACAATAGCCAGCCGATTGAGGTGCTTTCTGGATCTGCCAAGGGGAAAAGAATTCTGAGATATCAAGCGAGGTCGTTACCAAGAGGACTTGGGATTAGAATCGAGAAATCGGAGGATCTTCAGGATTGGAAAGCCTGTGATTCTAGCGACTTAGAAGTCTTCAGCGCGGAAGAAACAGATGACTGGGGAGTTAAA
>DIHU01000215.1:5455-8704 GCA_002420315.1 Akkermansiaceae bacterium UBA5688 | reverse complement strand
GGTATTCACCTCCGGTCTGCTTGCAGACAAACCAAACATTGTCCTCATTTACATCGATGATCTCGGCTACGGCGATCTCGGGTGCTATGGGTGCAAGGACATCCCCACCCCGAATATTGATCGACTTGCAAAGGAGGGTATTCGCTTCACTGCTTCCTACATCACTAATCCTCCGTGCTGCCCGAGCCGGTGCAGTCTCATGATGGGCCAATATGCTCAGCGATTTGGAAAATATGGGATGTCACGTGGCCTTCCGATTCCAGAGGACCGGCCCACCTTGGCGCGGTTTATGGGGAAGAAGGGATATGTGACTGGACACATCGGTAAATGGGATCTCGGATCAAAAAAACAGGGACCATTGGAGGTAGGGTTTTCTGAAGTGGCGAAGTCTCCACCCAAAAAAACTTATACGAAAGATGGAGTTGCGGGGCAACTCGGGGGACAACGTAAAGTGCGGACCTCAAAGTTTTTCTGCCTTAATGAACAGGGCGAAACCATGTGGCTGACGGACTACGATGGAGATTTGATGGTCGATTTCGTCGAACGGCATAAGGGGGAACCCTTTTTTCTCTATTGGTCCCCGGAAGCGGTCCATTCACCCAGCGTGGAAGCTCCAGAGAGCCTGACGAAGCGAACCAAAGCTATAGGAAAACGCCGAAAATTAGCAGGTGCGATTGTCTCGGTGGATGACCAAGTTGGGAAGCTGCTAAAAGTTCTTGAGCAACAGGGTCTCCGCGAGAACACGCTGATTATCTTCTCCAGCGATAATGGAGGTAATGGCGGTGAAGGAGCATCCTCGGCACCCTATACTGGTGGCAAAGGAAAAGGGACGCAGAAAGAAGGCTGGGTCCGCGTGCCTACGATCTTCTCCATGCCTGGCACACTCCCCGCAGGAACTCAACACGATGGTATGACTGCCAATTTTGACTTCTATTCCACGATCGCCGCACTGACAAGCAAGTCGATTCCCAAGCATTGTGATGGAGTGAATCTGTTCCCTTACCTGAAGGGGGAAAACACCAACGAGGCGCATGAGTATCTCTTCTGGCTCAACAATGAACCGGGTGATGCTGAGCGCAGACATCTCATTGCCGCCCGGTGGAAAAATTGGCGTCTTTACAAAAAATATGACAAAGACGCGTGGCAACTTTTTGATCTGGAGAAGGATCCCATGGAAGAAACTAATCTTGCGAATAAGCACCCAAAGGTTGTTTCCCAAATTGCAACCAAACATGAAGCTTGGAAACGGACTCTGGCTCCGCTTGCTAAGATTCCACAAATCGTGAGTACCAAACCTATCATCCCCAAAGGCCACGGTTGGACTCGCCCGGATAATCAAAGTCAAAAGGCCGCGAAGTAATTTGCGACAAGCACAAATAATTATGAAATTTCGGCTCTTATTCCTACCGCTTCTTGGCGTTGCAGATGTCACTGCTGCCGACAAAAGGTAGGGGCTTTCTCATAGAGAGCCGGATCAGACTTGCTTTTGTGTGGCGCCGGTTTGGAAAAATGCTTCCATGCGTCTGTGAAGGTCTTCGTAAAAGCTGGCTTTCATTTTCTCAAGCATGACCCGCTTCTCGGGATTTGAGTGAGCAAGGGATTCTTGTTCAATTCGCATTTCTTCGGCGAATGATTTTTCCATCGCGACGAGGGAGGCGAGGAACTCGCGGCCAGCGCGTGAGTGTTCTATGCCATCCACTAGGGCGTTCTCGAGCCCCTTGTTACGAGTCACTGAGATAAGGTTGCCCTCGGAGAGATTCTCTATGTAGCGATCGTTGCTCGACTTAAAAGCGCTATGCTCGGAGTCGAAGCAGATCTCGTCACGATCGACCAGAGTGTCATAAGGCCCTGCCTTAGTGAAGAATTTGACCACCAGTGGTATCGTATCAACCAACATAAATAGCGCGGTAAGGATGATATAGGTGTAAAATGCAAACCGTCCTCCTTCAGCTCCCTCCTTGAATAAGTGGTGAAGGGCTAGGGTTTGGGTGAGGATATCGCGCCGGGGTTCCTCACGAATCGACTTCAGTCGGCCTCGTTCTTCGACGCCGACGGCGGCTAATTCATCCTTAGCAAGTTGTTGTTCGGCGAGAAGTGAATCAATCTGTTCCTTGATGGTGACTCGAAGGGCATTTTGCTGGGTCACAAACGCGCTCGCTTGATCTTCTTCAACCTGCCTTTTGAGCGCCATAACGCGCTTTTCTTCGGCCCGGTTGGCAGCTTCAATTTCTGCGAGGCGAGTTTCAAAGACTTCAATGGCGCTCGCTTCGGCGGTGCGGGCCTGAGTTTCGAGCATGGACTTCTCGCCGCTGAGATGTTCGAGCTGACGGGCGAGCCGTTGCGAGTCGGTCCGGCGTGGTTCAAGCTGGTCGGCCTTGATTGATCTGGCTCTAGGCCCTTCGCCTACCAAGCCCGAGCGCTGGCCATTGAGCTCGCGTTCATATTCCGTCTGCCAAAACGAGAGCTCAGTTTGTAATTTTGCATATTGAGGCGAAAGGCCGTCGTATTGTTCTTGAACGATAGATAGCCGATCGGTGAATGGGGATGTTGACTTGGCGATAGCGTCATCGAGTTCCTTTTGTTGCTCGGGAGTCAGGCCAGGAATAGCATCTCCCTTAGAGTTGGGCTCTTGAATGATGAAACGAGCCTGGAAACTTTCGGTCCACTTTTCGCGTTGAGCGGCAATCGCTTGTTCCAGTTTGCCAATTTCGCCACGCACTCCAGCCTTTGTCTCTCCGAACTGGGTTCGCACCTGTTCGATTTCCGTCGCACGATCCTCTTCGATGACCGAGCTTACGGTGTCGCTGAAGAGAAGAAGAACAAGAGGGTGGGCGATGGTGAGGCCCATGAGAATCGCTACCACGAGACGAAGAGCGAATTGTGATAACTTGCGTGGCCAGGAGAGGAAGGCGCGGTATCCAGAGACGAGAGCTCGGTCGATCGTCAAGATGATGAAAGCCCAGACAAAAGCTACCGGAAAGATAATCGCGGCCTTATCAGTAATGGTCGAAAGGGCATATGCGCAGGCGATAAAGGCAAAGGCGCAGGGAACAAGGACGGTGGCTCCAAAAGCGACGTATTTACGCTGTTCCCAGTTAGGGCACTGCTCGAGAGTTTCGGAGCCCGCACCAGAAAGCCAGAAGAAGAAGTGTTTGAGGGAATGAAACATAATGAGGATAGAGGCTAATTACCTACAGTTGAATGGGCTACAGTTTATCATCCATCGTGATATTCAGGAGGAATGGGAGG
>DIHU01000215.1:0-5130 GCA_002420315.1 Akkermansiaceae bacterium UBA5688 | reverse complement strand
GGAGGAATGGGAGGGATTGGTTGATTGGCTGCCAGAAAGAAGTCGCTAACATCATCGGCCTAAATCACTTTGAGAGGTTTGCAGAGTAGGTGGATTGAGAGAAGCTATAACATCGGGAAAAGGGCGAAATGCTTCCTTAAGCGTTAGATCTAGTAACCTTGACTAGGTTACTTCGGAATGAGCTTAAGTTCTGCTATCACTCCAGTTCTCCAATTTAAAAGCTGTCCCTCCATTCGTTTGGCGATCTTTGGGGCTTTTTCGATAAGGTTTATTTTCTCTCCGGGGTCGTTTATGAGGTCGTAGAGCTCATTCCCTTTTTTTCGAGAAATGAGCTTGTAGCGGTTTTCAATCCAGGCCGCTTCCTTGCCGTCTTTGTTGAGGAAGCCGAGCGGTTTTTTACGTTCGATTTGCTTGCCGATTGCGAAGGGGAGAATGTCGACGCCATCGTAGGCGCGGTCGCTGGGAAGAGGGATTTCAAGTGCGGCGAGGATGGTGGGGAAGTAATCGGAGGTGAAGCATGGCGCGGTTACGGTGCGGGGTTCCTTAATTTTCGCGGGCCAAATCATGAGGCCAGGAACCCGGATGCCACCTTCGTTTAGTGAGAGCTTGTATCCTTTTAGGTTTTTGGCGGTTCCGATGTGGCGAGGTGATCCTTGACGGGCGGGGCCGTTGTCAGAGCAGAAGAAAATCATGGTGTTGTCGGTAATGCCGAGAGACTTGAGCTTGGCGCGAAGACGTCCGATTTGTTTGTCCATCGCAGTGAGACAGGCATAGTAGTGTTGCGCGTGTTCTGGTTGGTCGTGATACATTTTACGATATTTCGGTCCGCCTACGACGGGGGAGTGTGGGGTGTGAAACCAGATGGCTGCAAAGAAAGGCGACTTTCTTTCGGTGGCGTTCTGAATGAAGGGAAGGGCGCGGTCCATGATGACGCGTGAATCATCGCCTTTGGTATTTTCGGTGACGGTGGTGCCGGGGCCGGTGAAGTAATCGTTGCCATATGCTTTTCCGGGATTGGCGTTGCTGGAGTTTTGTTTTTTGATCGGGCCGGGGTCGATGAGGGGGTCCCAGGTGGGGACTTTCGATTCGGTGACGAAGGAGACATCGACATCGCGTACCCAGGGCGGGCAGTAGTAGCGTTCGGGTTGCTTGGCAAAAGTGCCCCAGCGTTTCTGATCGCCCTTCTTTTTGGAAAGAGTGCCAAGGTGCCACTTGCCGAAGTGCCCTGTGGTGTAGCCCTGTTTTTTAAGAATCGAAGTGATAGGGATCTCGGTCGGTTCAAGCATACCCTTCATTGCGAAGGTGATGCCAAAGCGGTAGGGATTGCGCCCGGTGTAGCAACTTCCACGGGTGGGTGAACACATCGCGGCGCCGGAATAGAAGCGGGTAAAAGTCACTCCTTCGGTCTGCATTTGGTCGAGGTGGGGAGTCTTGAGATGAGGGTGATCATTGTAGCCGGTATCACCCCAACCCTGGTCATCGGTCATGATTAGGATGATGTTGGGTTGTTCTGCCGCATGCAGCGACACTGAGACGCAAAGCAGATAGAGAAAGAGAGTTTTCAAGAGGATGATTTTAGATCTTCGAATTAGCGCTATTTAGCCTCTTCCTTTTTAAAGACGTCGAATTCGGGGTTAACGCATTTACTTCCCCAACGTTTGTAAATGGCACGAAGGTGTTCGTGAGATTCGGGTTGCTCTCCCTTGTCGCCTGTTTCCTTGATCCATTTGTTGAGAAGATTGCGGTGGCGTTTGAGTTCGTCAGTAAAATTAGGATTATTTGCTAGATTATCGATTTGATAGGGGTCTTTTTCGAGATCGTAAAGTTCTTCGGAAGGGCGTTTTCCGAAGAAGGCCCATGTCGGGATCTTTCCAAGTTCACCTTTGGTGTGGAGTTCACGAAGGCGCTTGGTTTGGGCTTGTCCGTCGCGATATTGGGCTTGCAGGAGAATGCGATCGGTCATGAAGTTGCGGAGGTAGCGGAACTTTTCGGTCCGCACGGTGCGAATGCGGTCGATCGTGTAATCGCAACGGTCACGGGCCGAGACGACATGGTCCCGCGCTTTGTAGTTATCTCCAAAGAGATTTTGTCCGTGGAGGTAGTCAGGGAGTTCAATACCGGCAAGAGCGAGCGTGGTAGCCGAGATATCAAGACCACTGATGAGTTCCTTGCGGGTTGTATTCTTCTCGATGCCTGGTCCTGAGATAATGAGGGGAACATGAACACCGCCTTCGTAGCAGAATTGCTTGTGGCGAAGAGAGTGGTTATTGCCGTGATCGGAGAAAAAAAAGACAATTGTGTTTTTGAGGAGGCCATCCGTTTCAAGACGATTCACGATGTTTTTGACATGGCCGTCTGTGACGCGGACGGTGTCGTAATGGTGGGCCCATTCCTGGCGGAAGATTTCCTCATTCGGGAAGTAAGGTGGAACCTTCATGGTCGCGGGATCGACTTTGTCGGTGAGCTTTCGGGTGTTGGTTTTTCCGCCGCCTAATTGGATCTGTCCGAACCAGGGCTTTTCTTTCGGGAGGGTCGTCCAGTCGGCCTTTCCTCTCTTCCCATAGAATCCTTTTTTTTGGCCGGGCGTGGGTGTTGGTTTTTGAGTATCAGCGGTGTAGTGCTCTTTACGATCGTAGATGAAATTGTAGTCGTCCTTGCCTTTGTTAAAAGTAGAGTAGCCATTTTCGATGAAGAGTTGTGGCAATGTCTTGATTCCTGTGGGCAATTGGATTGCGGCTTCGGGGTTGCGGGAAGAGCGATGTTGATGAGTTCCGGTGGTTGTTTGGTAAACCCCGGTGATCATGGCGGAGCGGCAGGCCGAGCAGACTGGAGCAGGAACATAGCAGCGGGAAAATCGGATGCCATTTTTGCTAAGCTTGTCTAGAGTTGGGGTCTTACCCGCATTCACCGGAAATCCGTAGGATTCCATCCAAGGAGAGAGGTCTTCGCAGAAAATCCAAAGGATATTTGGTTTATTTGCTGCCAAAGCAGGAAAAGAGAAGAGCGCGATTAGACAAACGAGTAGGGGGTTCATGGCTGGAGAGCTTATGTTTTGCCTGTTAAACCGCAATCCACCAGATAGATTATATCTTTCTTAGGAGTCGAAAGAATCCTCATTCTTCGGGGATTTGGAAGCTGCTTGCAAATTTGTTCCGCGCAATCCAGACACCATGATGCATACTGAATTTAGGAACACTAAGGTGATCTGTTTTGATTTGGGCAATACCTTGATTGAATTTGGGCCGAGGCAGATTGCCAACCAATATAAAGGACTGACTTCCAAGCTGACGGAAATGTTTGGAAGTTGTGACAGCGCAAAACTGAAGGCAATTCGGGATCGTCAAATCGTGGCACCCTATCACGATGGTTATCGGGAAAATGATGTCGAGGAATGTTGTCGTGAGCTCATTGAGGAAATTTATACGGTCAAGGCAACGGTGGCTCAAGTCGAGGAGCTGGCTGAGGAGCGATATAATATTTTTGTTGAGATTATCGAATTGTCGGACGTAATTTTACCTCTTCTGACTGATCTGGCTAAATCATATAAGCTTGGCTTACTATCCAATTTTCCTTGTAGCCGCTCGATTCGTGATGGTGTTGAAAGGCTCGGGATGACTCAATTTTTTGATGCGATTGTGGTATCGGGAGAGGTTGGCTGGGTAAAACCGGATCCTCGACCCTATCAAGTGCTCTTGGACCAATTGCAAGGTGACCCGAGCGAGTGCGTTTATGTTGGTGATAATTGGCTTGCCGATGTGCAGGGTTCAAAAGGGATGGGGATGAAGTCGATTCTCACGACGGAGCACCTTCCTTATGAAAAATTTGATCATAACCCTGGTGATTTTGAACCTGATAAGATAATCGGAAGGATCAGTGAATTGAGGGCATTGTTTCTCTAAATTATTCTTGCTTGATGGACTTGGTGTCTCTTTCGAAGACGAATAAGAAAAAATGGCAGACCCAACTTTGGGAGTTTTTTGGTCGATAAAATCCTTTTGATTTCCGAAATAAATTAGGGTGAAAAATCCCTTTGACAGCGCAGTTTCCGATGCGTTGTTAGATTGAGATGAAAAATCCGTTCCGAAAAACAACTCTGGCCGTCGCATGTTTGGCCCTCTCCCAATCTCCTGCAGTAGCCGGTAAAAAATCTGTTGCTGAATTTGATGCGAGTGAAGCAAAGTCTCTGGGCTGGCGTGTTGTCGATGATGGCGTCATGGGTGGCCGGTCTAAGGGTAATATCAAAGTTTCAGACGATGGAATTCTAACTTTTAGTGGAAAACTTTCTCTAGAAAACAATGGAGGCTTCTCCTCGCTTCGGACGGAGAGGCTCAAAATGAATCTTGCCGAGGCTGATGGTTTGGTAGCGCGGGTTAAAGGAGACGGTCGGACCTATCAAATGCGCTTCAACACTGAGGCTCGCTTCAGGGGGATGGAGGTGTCATTTAAGGCGGACTTCAAAACCGAGAAGGGCGAATGGATTGAGGTGAAAGTGCCCTTTGATCAGTTCAAGGGAAGCTTTCGTGGAATGAGCCTTTCCAAGGAAAAGTTTGATCCCGGAAAAATCAGCCGGATTGGTCTCCTTCTTGGCGACAAGAAGCAGGGCCCTTTTGAATTGAAGGTTGATTGGATTCGCTCTTATGGCGGCTCAGCTAGTGACGATGATATCGTTTCAGCAGCTCTTGCAGACGGACGATTTGGAATTCTGGCAAAGGCGCTGACAGAAGCAAAGTTGGTTGAGACTCTACAAGGTAAAGGTCCCTTCACTGTTTTTGCTCCAACCGATGATGCCTTCAAAAAGCTTCCGAAGGGCACAGTCGAAACATTGTTGAAGCCAGAAAATAGCTCTAAGCTTCAAGCTGTCCTTACCTACCACGTTGTGGCTGGTTCCATAGATTTGGTCAGCGCACTCTCCGCGGCAGAGGCGAAGACATTTCAGGGATCTCCGGTGAAGATTGCTTTCTCGGAGGGACGGGTTCGGATTAACGATGCTGCGATCGTTAACGCAGACATCCAATGCTCAAATGGCGTGATTCACGTGATTGACTCGGTCATTCTGCCTCCGAAAGAGGCTGAGCCGTCGAACGATATTGCGAGCGTTGCGAAGCGTGCTGGTAATTTCACAACTCTTCT
>DIHU01000109.1 GCA_002420315.1 Akkermansiaceae bacterium UBA5688 | reverse complement strand
TCTTGCACAGTAGTGGGTGAGACCAAAGCAAGCTGTGGAATTGATTCGCCGTTGTATTTTTGCGAGAGGGTGTGGCGGATGAAGGCCTGAAGCTCGGACTTGTAGCGATCGAGATCAGCGGGACCACCGAAGGACGAATTGTATCCGAAGAAGGCAATGATGGTGTCGGCTCCAAGGCGAGTCAGCCACTGGTCCGGAGTTTCAAAATGTCCAGCCGGGCTTGAGGCAGTTTGCAGTTCTTTGGGCAAAAGTTCTTTGGCGCCAGGGAAGGCGTATTGGTCATCCTGGTTACGGCCAGGGTGGGGGCGGAACCCCGGGGTGTTTCCCTCGTCGCCCATGTTACGAATTTTAATGTTCTTTTCTGGGAAGCGGAGGTAGAGCTCGGTCTCAAAATGAGGGAAATGGTTCATCCGAGAGGCCATGCCAGATCCGATAATGACGACGCTATCGCCTTGGTTGATCGCGAGCTCCTTCGGAGCGGGCTTCATCTTAAAAGCGACACTTTCGGGGTCCATTGGAGTGAGGACTCCGCGAGACAATTTGCGTTTTGGAGCCACAGGCTTTTTCTTTTTCGGAACAGCCTTTTTTTCTTGGGGCGCGGCGATCGTTACGGGCGCGCTAAAAATCAACAGGAGGCTTGGCCTCGAGCTGCGCCAGCATTCCAACGGCGCTGCCTAGGATAAGTCTATTGAGTGTCTGCTTTTTCATCTGTGAGTTTTTTGAGGTTCTTTAAATCAGAATATGGAGAAGGAGACGAAAAAAAGTTCGTCCTGATACATTGCCTTATTTAAAGAGATAGTGTGACTTTTAAAACCAATCTTTTGATTCTGCCTGCCTATTTTTTTCTTTATTCTTGTGATTCCAGTGACGTCGGAGACGAGAGTACTGAGCGGGCTGATGTATCGGATGAGGCTAGGTTGGAACAAGATTACGGTCAAGAGGACAGGGTGGCGAAGAGTGCATTTGAGGGTGTGAAGCGGTATCGTGCGGATGCGGAACAGGGTGATGCTGAAGCCCAATTTAAATTGGGACAAATCTACTTTCATGGTGACGGGGTAGTCAAAGATGCCACAGAGGGAGTGAAATGGTTTCACAAGGCTGCGGAGCAGGGTAAGCCCAGTGCCCAGTACAATTTAGGAGTTTGCTGCCTTCGAGGCTACGGAGTGACCAAGAACCTCACTGAGGCCGTGAAGTGGTTTCGTAAGGCCGCGGACAAGGGAAATGCTCCCAGCCAGGGTAACTTGGGAGTCTGCTACCTTCGAGGCGACGGAGTGACAAAAGACGCAACCGAGGCCGTGAAGTGGTTTCGGAAGGCTGCGGAGCAGGGTGATGCAGAGGCCCAGTATAACTTGGGAGTCCGCTATTTTCTGGGCGAGGGAGTGGCCAAAGACACGATTGAGGGAGTGAATTGGTATCGCAAGGCTGCGGAGCAGGGCAAGCCCACCGCTCAGTATAACTTGGGACTCTGCTACTCGAGAGGCTACGGAGTGGCCAAGGATATCACTGAGGGCGTAAAGTGGTTTCGCAAAGCTGCTGAGCAGGGGAACGCTGAAGGTCAGTATAATTTGGGAGTCTGCTACGCGAAGGGCGATGGAGTGGCTCAGGATGACGTGACCGCCTATATCTGGACCAATCTTGCGGCAGTCTCAGGATCAAAAAGTGCAGAAGAGTTGCGGAACCTTCTTGAAAGCAAAATGACTTCCGGGGAAATTGTCGAGGCCCGACTGCTGAGTAGGGACTGGAAACCTCGGCGGTATCAGAGGGAGTAGGTCGGATTCTATGCTCGGTCAGGAATCACTTGTATTGAGCCTCCACGACCCTCAATCCATTTACGATGCTGTTCCACTCCTTTGGCCAGTGGCTACCTGCCGTTGAGCCCCCTTCGCTGCCTTATTTTGGTCCAGCGTGAGCGGCATGAACCCAATATTAGAGTGGTCCCATTTTTAATGGATAGCGTAAATGTGATCGTCAACTTCTAGCGGAGAAGCCATCACGCCCCGTTGGCCTATTTTTTCAGGCCACTTTTTTAGCTTACTTTCCCAAAAACTATGGTTTTCATTCTATCGCATCGTCAATTCAAACGAAAGCGTATCTATATTTAAGAAGGCTTGATATTTAGGGCTCACTGAAAGGCGATTAGGCCGAATCTCTTAAGCCTAACAATTCTTGCTTTGTAAGGATTTGTTAGGTAATGAAAGATTTCTCGTCTTTTCATCCTATTCTTCTCCGAGAGTGAAAGGAAAAATTTTCCCGACTCCAAGGACAAGAAGTTGTCATTGGGTGTAACAAACAATCAAATTTATGAATCACAAAACCAGGTTAGTGCTGTGTCATCTGCTAATTTCATTGCTTTTTTTCAATGCTCAAGCGCTTGAACAAGAATTGAATTTAAGTGAGAGCGATAAAGTTTTAGTGGTCGAGGGTGATGCCAATTCTGGGCTGGATACGCCTCTAGCTTTTCAAGAGCAGACACGCACAGGGAGTTATGGGTCGGTTAAGATTTTTCAGGACGGTACGTATGATTATGTGTCAAATGCGGCCCACGACGTTCTTGCAGAGGGAGCCAAGTATTCGGAGGAGTTCGCGTTTACGGCATTAGACAGCACTGAATGGAAATTGACGGTGAATATCACAGGGACAAATGACGCCCCGGCGATCTCGAAGCTGCACTATGTCTTAAACGCAACGTTGAATTCAAATTTGGATCGAGCAAGCGGTATTCTTCGGATAGCTGATGTTGAGGCCGGACAATCCTATTTTGTCGAGCAAGTCGAAAGTGATAATACCTATGGATTATTTTCTCTTAAATCAAATGGCGCTTGGGAATATACGACCAAGGCTAGTCATGAGACTCTTCTAGTGGGAGAAGCTATTACTGATGCCTTTACAATAACAGCGGCAGACGGGACACAAGCCAGCGTTAGTATTACAATTCGGGGTTCAAAGAACCCCGATCCGACAGTTATTGATGGGAAAAGCTTTTATGTGGTTCCTGATACAGAGTCGCTAAAACTCCGTAGAGAAGTATTAAAGGACGGACCTAATTTCACGGAGAGTGATGGTTGGAATAATCACAGGGCCACTGTCGAGACTTTGTTTAAATTGGAAGCTGGAAAACGCTACAGCTTTAAGGCTCAGGGTATCTCTCTGGGGGATGCAATCATCGAGCTGGCAGGTCCAATTGCAGAAAATACAACCTATTCAGTTGCCTCTCAGCCGGAATACGGCACAGCCACTGTCAATCAATATACTGGCTCCTGGCTTTATGCGATTAACGAAGGCGAGACTCCGTCTCGAGATTATAGTGGTTTTGAATTGGCCTTGATCACGGACGAAGCTGTTGCGGTCCCTGCAAGTTCAACGCTCACTTCAAAAAAACGGACTAAAGCCGGAACGGAAAATTCTCCTTCCGAATATGAACTTAAGTTAGTGGGAAAAACCATAACTTTTAAAGGGAGCGTGGATGGGACACCAAATGGAAACGGTTTGTGGGGCACTGGATTTGATTCTGATATGTCTTTCGAAGTAAAATCAGACGTGGCGCCCGGTGAATCCGCTTTTGCAATCTACGATAGTAGCTATCCGCGTCTTTATCTTCATATTGAAGAAGATGGGACGTCGACCATCGATCAGATCGTTTCGGCGATAAATGCCTTGGATTTCTTTTTTGATGGAAAAGCGACAATATTATTGAACAGTGGTAGCGTAGGTCTTGAGGGCAAAAACGTTGCAGGGGGTAACATTAATAACTGGATCGCCGGGAATGATTCAGGCGATTACATGGGCAAAGATGCGGAAATAATAATAACAGCAAAGACGACAGGTTATTATTTGTTGAGATGTTTTGGAGGAGGTCAAAGCGGGAATTATGATATCGGGGATTTAGATCTTATCGTCACAAAGATTGCCGCTGATGATTTTGGTGGGGATAGATCACTCTTGCCAGATGTGGAAGGTAATGGCGACCTTGTGAAACCTGTAAGCCTTCGAGAAGCCTGGGAGAATCAAACTATTGTGGATGGCGAAGTTGACGGCTCCATCCCTGATGCATTGGCAGTGAACACAAGTTTCAAGGGTAATTTGACAAACGGCGATGTGGATTATGTCAAAGTCAATCTAGAGATAGAGAAGTGGTATACTTTCGAGGTAGGAGGGGACTTATCTGATCCCAAAATAGATTTAGTGAATGCAGCTGGAGAGTGGGTGGTAAATGGCACCGAAGATGGAGGTCTTGGGTTGAATGGTAAAGTTGGGTATGCTCTTCAACCTGGTGGTGCAAATGTTGCGGGAGATTATTACTTGGTGATCTCATCTGGTGCCCCCGAGTATTGGGGAAGGGAACGCGGAGATGTTTCTGGTGAGTATGTAGTCAAGGCTCTGTCGGGGGTCAGGGGGCAGTCTGGACATTGGCTTGAGAATAAAGATTCAAATGTCCTCAAAGGGACTGTTCCTACAGATGACGTTTTGGTTGGGATAGACACTACGGATGCGCCGGCGGTTGGGACCCTGTTTAGTGGGGCGATCGATATAGACGCTGATCGAGATTGGTACAAATACAGCCTCGTTAAAGACAAGATCTATCGATGGGATCTCGAAAGTATTAGCCTGGTCAAAGGCTCAATCGTGCTGAGGGATTCTACCGGCGAAACGATTTTAGTTTATGATAAATTGACAGTCGGAGGAGATGGAGCTGTCGAAACAGCGGGTTCAATTGTTCACCGTGCTGAATATACCGGTGACTACTTTGTGGAAGTCTACAGTGATGAAGATATCGATCCAGAAAACGCTAACGCAGCAACCGGTAACTTTAATCTCTCATCAATTGAGTTAAGTGATGATTATGGTGGTTATATTATTTCAGATGGGAGTCCGAGTTATACACCAATACGCTACAACTTTGATAATGCAGGCTACCTGCAGGCTGGAAGTCGGGTTTACAGCGATTTTTACTCTGGCATCGAAAAGTATCCAAACGATATCAATGGAAATCAGATTAACCTAAGCGGCAATCCGAGAGGGGATTTTGATTTTTTCGGGGTAGATCTATTTAGTAGTAACACGTATTCATTTAATACTTATGAGACTGAAGCTGGTGAGAGCCTTGGAAATAACTCAGGGAATTATTCAGCGATTACCCTTTATGATAGCCAAGGTAATAAGGTTGAGGGCGGAGATTGGATAGATGGCTTTAGCTTTACGCCATTAACGGATGGTTATTATTACTTGGGTGCCAACAGTTATAACGGGCCTGGTGGATACATGATAACCTCGAGTTTTTATGGCGATGATTATTCATCCAATTCGAATACGAGGGGCCGGGTCTTTTTGGGGGAATCAGTTGTCGGAGAATTGGAAACAACGGGGGACGATGATTGGATCCGGGCGGATCTGCAGGCAGGGAAGAGATATAAATTTGAGCATGATCAAGCACCGAACAGGCAATTCGAGCTGTATGGTCCAGGTGAACTTAATAATGTTGATGTTCAACGAGCGCTCGGCTGGGGCACAACACTCGAGGACGGATTTTCAAAACCAGATATTGGCCAGGATACCGCGACAGCGAGGGCAATAGCAAATGCATTAGGTGATGTGAATGGCGGGGTTCAGGCGCATATCTCATTTGGCGATAAGGATTGGTATAAGCTGACTTTTGAGGAGGGTTCGGTATACCAGATAAATCTTGTTGGGATGCCAGTCTACGTGAGTCCCGCTTTGCCGGATCCAATGCTCACGCTGTTTGATCCAAATGGTCAATTCATTAAGCTTGGCAATAACAATGCCGGTGTGAATACAGCTCATAGCGGTGTGCCCGGAAAAGATTCTGAACTGCTTTACACGGCAACAGAAACAGGAGATTTTTATTTGGAGGTAAAAGCGGAGACAAACAGGCCTATTGGTAATATCACGGCAAATGGTCCAGCAATTTCGGGTGCAACAACGATCACTGTTGATAAAATAGGAAGGGTCATGTCTCCAGGCGACGTTCTTGTATTTTCAAGTGATGCAAAATTCACAATAGGGGTTTTGGCGACTGTTAATTCGACAACTTTGACAGGCCAGTTGGTTGGAGCTATTGCGGATGATGAAACGGCTTATTTGAGTGATTTGGTGATGGGTGAAAATGCATCAGATGGGGCAACCAGTCTCGTTCTTGTTAATCCCATAAAAAGAAAATTCAAAGTTGGAGATGTCTGTGAGTTCGCAAACAACGCCACATTTACGGTGGACACGGAAACCGAAGAGGGGGTAAGCACCCTAAGCGGCGTGCTGAACGGGAATGTTGAAGCGGGTGATACAGCCTACTTTGTCGGAGTTGGTGGATACGGTTTAATCTCCACTGAGCTTCCGGTAGATAAGATTGCGACTGACTACGCAGACATCATTGATTGGACCCCTCAGTATTCTGCGCCTTATTATGTGAAATTTGGCTCCTGGTTTGGTGAAATAGGTGAATATTTAATTTCGATGAGTTCTCTTCCCGAACTGTCGGCTAATGATGTCGTGGGTTCATCACGGGAGGGTGCAGTTGCATTTGCTTTGGGTGAAACCGTCACTGCAACAATAGATTATGGAGGTGACCTCGATTGGTTTCAATTTGAGATGTTGGCAGGGGAAACTTATGCGATAGAAGTGCAAGGAGATGGGGTGGGCCCATCTTCTCATACTAGTGTGAGAGATCGGTTTGGAAAAGCTGTGGAAGGTTGGGATTACGGTGCTTACTGGGGGAGTAACGAAGCGAAGGGGATCGATTCTGAAAATTCAAAAATATTCTATTATTCCACCCCACTGTTTCATCTAGAGCCAGAAACTGTGCCTCGCACCTATTATGTGCAAATCGGTGCGAATATCGCGGGCGATGTCACTTTCAAGGTGACGCATTTATTCGATGACCAAAAGGAGAGCCCCTTGACAACCGGTGTCTTGAATGTGGGCGACACTGCTTCTGGAACCTGGGAAAATGGTGTCGAAAATGGTGCCAACATAGAACTCATTCATGGGACAGGGCCTGCGGGAGCGGATGGAGATTGGTTCAAGATGCAGCTAATAGCCGGAAACACCTATAAAATAGACGTGTTTACGGATCCAGCAAACCGTCCCAGCATGTACATTTTTGCAGAGGATGGGACTCTCCTTACCCCGGAGGATGAGGTGGAAACAATTAAGGATGGCCATGCTCAGTTGACCTATACTGCCAATAGAACCGGTGACTATTTCATCGACCCACACAATACAAAATCCTGGGGGGGGAATAACATTTATGACTTAAGCTTGGTCCATATTGCTGATGATGTCGCAAGCTCGATTAAAACATCGGCAACATTGGCAGTAGGGGGTCAGACAAATGGTAATCTTGAGAGAGTGAACGACAGGGACTGGTTTAAGGTGAAATTAAAGAGGGGGCATGTCTACAAGTTTGATTTATCTGGTGCTTCACTAAAAGACCCAAAACTCAGGATTCGCGATAGTCACGGCAATCAGCTGCTCTACAACGATCAAATTAATGGGTGGTGGGATCCGTCGATTACCTACACAGCCACCGAGGATGGTGTTTATTACGTTGATACAGCTGGCATTGATTCAGGTCAGTTTACAATGAAGTGCACTAATACTTATAGCCCTCCAACGGGCAGTGATTTTTTCATTGGTAAGGCGGTTGAACTTAAGACTGACCAACAGACAGACTCTGTTAATGCGGCGGTTGCACATACGATTGGAAACATTGTGCAGGGGGATATCGTCCTCCCGAATGACCGGCGGTGGTATAAAATTCAATTAAAGAAATCTCGTGCTTATGAATTTCACCTTTTTGGTGACTCGATGCAGTCTCCATCCCTTTATTTGAGAGATCATCAGGGCGCGCCGGTGTTCCCTTGTCCCAAGCGCGACAAATTGAGGTCCTCTGGCGAAAAGTTGGTATTACAATACACTGCTCCAGCAGATGGGGAGTATATTTTGGATGCAGGTGGCTTTTGGTCACACGTTGCTGGGCTCAATACCGGAGTTGCGACAGGGACTTTCTCGCTCCAAACTTTTGATTTAGGACTTAATAGTTATCGCGCTGTCACGTGGGATACGGATTTTGCGGTTGCAGCAGCTAATGAGGGCCTTTCGGTTTTGGGAGTCGGTAACTCTGTGTCCGACTCGATTGAGAATGCTGCCAATAGGGACCTATACAAGGTCTCTCTCATTGAGGGTGCTTTCTACAAATTTAGAATAGATGGCCAACTGGTCAACGGAGAGATCGATCTTGGGGTTCAACCAAGACTGTTCCTTCATTCGAGCGAAGGGACACTGGTTGTCACAGAGACGAATAATTCTCTTGAGTATAAGGCAACGGAAACGGGGGATTTCTACATTGCGGTCGGAGCAACTACGGGCCAACCGACCGGTGTTAATTTAAGGGAGAATTCGGCGGTCCCGTATACCTACAATCTCAAAGCGATTCAAAGCCGTGCTCGTAAGACCGAGCCGGCGGCAAACTGGTATACGGCTCTCAAAGATACCGAGGTTAGCCGCCTAGTGGGCGAAGGGATTTCAGATAACTCTTTGTCCCGAAATGAAGTGCTAGAAATTATTGAGAGTATCAAAGATGGTGCCCTAGTTGATGCCGACGAATTGCACGATTTAAGAGTCCTGGTCGCCAACCACAAGGAGGTGGTTCTCAGTAATTATGTCGCGACAGTATTAGACAACATCGCGAACGGTGATCCAGCCAATCAATACTACACCGGTCGAGATGGATTAAATGGCCGGACTTCGAGGGTCGAACTTGGGAACTTGTATCCAGGTAGTTCTACTGACCGCTTGAATAAGCTAATATCAAAATGGTTTCTTGGCACAGATAGTCCGGCTACTTCGACACAATATGCAAGGCTTGATCTTCCGCTCTACTTTAATGGAGCTGGTACTGAGGACCCGCGCCAGGGAAGTGTAGGCGATTGTTATCTTATTGCAGCAATGAGCGCCATTGCAGATACATCGATCGCCTCAATTGATGGAACAGTCCCATCTGTCAATCCAGGCGACATGATTGTGGATAACGGAGATGGCACGTATGGTGTCCGATTTTATGATAATGATGGAGCTGAGCGCTGGGTGACGGTTGATAAGTATGTCCCGGGTCACCGGGAGGATAAATTGTTGTTTGCAGAGACAAACTCAGGCGAGAGCTGGGCGATGCTTGTTGAAAAGGCCTACGTCCAGTTGAATGAATCTGACAATATATCGCAGGATGGAACCAACCGCTATGGAATAGGGAATGCCTTCGGTATTGCCGGTGGTGATTCAGGACAGGCTCTTTCGCACCTCACTGGGCAAAGGGCGAGTTATGGCTTTATAGATTCTGACCCTGGGAACGAATGGACGGCCGATAAGTT
>DIHU01000015.1:16950-17306 GCA_002420315.1 Akkermansiaceae bacterium UBA5688 | reverse complement strand
CGATAAATAAAACCCCGTGGTCTGAACGACCACGGGGTTTCGAAAATGGTAGCAACGGGTGGATTTGAACCACCGACAAAAGGCTTATGAGTCCTCTGCTCTACCCCTGAGCTACGCTGCCGCTGGGCGGTGAATTATCGTCGAAGCACGGTTCTGTCCAATAAAAAAAGCCTCAAGATTGATTCCATTAACGCTTCAGTGGCAATTCAGCGCCTTCTTCATGCTGACTTTAAACTCGCCAACTACTCTCTCAGAAGCAGGCGCATGAAGAAAGCCCGACTGATTACTCAGTCGAGCCTCTTGGAAGTGATTAAAATTCGAGGATCCTAGAGGGAGTCCCCGAGCATCTTCATGGC
>DIHU01000015.1:1930-16546 GCA_002420315.1 Akkermansiaceae bacterium UBA5688 | reverse complement strand
TCACTATCAAAGATTGAGCTATGGGGGTCACCCACGATATCCTGAAGAACGAGTGGCATCTCACTGTAATGAAGTATTCCTTTAAGAGGGCCTTCGGCAGCTGCCTTGAAAGCAGCGTTCACTTCTTCAGCTGTGACTTCAGCATCAAGCTCAGCAACCAGATCGGTGAGTGAGCCGGTCGGAGTTGGAACACGGAAGGCACCACCATTGAGCTTCCCATTCAACTCAGGAATGACGAGACCGATAGCGCGGGCAGCGCCTGTTGAAGAAGGAATGATGTTCTCAGCAGCGGAACGAGCACGACGAAGATCGCCGTGAGGAGCATCAAGAAGACTTTGGTCACCAGTGTAGCTGTGAATCGTGCTCATAAAGCCACGCTTGAGACCCCACTTGTCGTTAAGAATCTTAGCAAGAGGCGCTAAGCAGTTAGTGGTACAAGATGCGTTGGAAACAATGTGGTGATTCGCTGCATCATATTCATTGTCATTGATTCCGAGACACATCGTGAGATCAGGGTCAGAAGCAGGAGCGGAAATGAGAACCTTTTTGGCCCCGGCCGAGAGATGCTTGGAGGCGCCCTCGCGACTACAAAAGAATCCGGTGGACTCGAGGATTACGTCGGCATTCCAATCACCCCATGGCAGATTGGCGGGATCGCGTTCGGCTGTAGCGTGAATTTTGTGTCCATCCACAATGATATGGCCCTCATCATAACTCACTTCGCGAGCGAACTGCCCCTGCGAAGAATCGTATTTAAGAAGGTGGGCGAGGGTCTTGTTATCGGTGAGGTCGTTAATCGCGACGACTTTCTTAAGTTCGTCATCAGTCATTGAACGAAGCACCATCCGGCCAATGCGGCCGAATCCATTAATTGCGTAATTTGCCATGGGTCTTTCCTAGGATTATTAGGGTTGGTCGTTCTCCCAAACTATCTGGTGGGAAAACGGCGGCATTATGCAGGCGAGTTCCTCCCCGTCAAGGATCGCCCGAAATGATTCAGAAATGGGGACTTCCCAGCAAGTCCAACCAAAAAAACTTCATTTCCCTTGCGAGGAAGATACCCTACTCAACAAGTCTCAAGAGTCTTATGACCTGGAACGAAAAGATTTCGAGCTTAAGGCTCAAAGCCCCAGTATGGCTTTAGAAAATTAGCACCTATAATGTTTTACAAAGTAAAGACAAGTTCGTTTGTCCTGAGGTTAGGTTCTTTAAAAGGGGTTTCAATCGAAACAAAATGGACCAACCGCCAGCGAGGGAAGGTTGGTCCATCAAAAAAATGCGTCTCAAAGAATTTTTAAGAACTTTTTGGCACTCTAGGCACCGGCTCCGGTGCAAAGTAAAACCTCACCGCTCCGGTTGCCCTCGGATTTTGAGCCTTATAAAAAAAGCACTGAACCCTTTGCTTACTTAAAACTTTAAGTTGGTTTTCCCAAATTTCTTTTTGGGTCTTCCCATCAAGATATCCGACGAGAATTGGCGTTCTCCCCTCCTTGATTGGCCGAGTCGCGGTCTTACCAGGAGCGATTCCGAATGCTTTCGTTCCCAATTTCACCAGCACCGTTTTATCGGAAACATTAACAAACCGAATCTCACCCGGCTTGAGAGCCGAAGGGTCGTCCTTAAGAAGAAGCATCTTAGGGTTATTCCAACTCATCGTAGCTGGATCGCGAAAAAGAACACCAAGACTCAATGGGGCCGCTGGCCTGCGCGTGGAAAGCCAAGGTGCCGCTGCCGCATCCTTGCCCTTCCTGATTTCCAACTTGGGAGTAGTCGGAGCCATAGTGAGAACATTAGTAAGAGCCCGTAATGTCATTTTAAAAGGAATCGCCTGATCTCCAGAAAGAAGAGCCGTATCTGCTGGGGGAACCGAGCCCTCTGGTGGTTTGATACCCTTTCTTACTCCATCCTTTAACTCTTCCTTCCACACAGGAAGCTCACCCAAAGCGAGAAAGCGAATGTGTTTCGGAGGATTGTCCTGAGCACTGGCGGGAAAAGCCAGGGCACAAAAACCAAGCGCGCTGAGAAAAATACGTTTCATAACTTCCGTAAGTTTAGCATAATTCGGGCTCTCCCTCCAGCGAAAGGTTTCAGCGATTTCTTTCCGAAAAATAATCTCTGTCCTTGTTCAATAGCGTGATGAGACCCGAAAAACTCGTGAATCCTGATTGAGGCCTGTTCCCGTGATGGAAAAGCTCAAGATCCCCTTTTCGATCATCATCGAGCGTTGGTAAGATAAGCTATCCAGCTCCCTTTTGTCATGAAAAAAGGTGGCGGGAATATTCCCACCACCCTGAAATTTCATCAAGCTCTCGATTTATGAATCAGATCCCGAATCTTCGGCTACCTCCATTTCACCATCTTCAGATTCTTCATCGTCCGGCATCACACGGGCCACCGCCTGAAGTTTTTCACCTTTATTCAGAGTTACCAATTTTACGCCCTGAGCATTACGTCCAGTCTCTCGAACGTCAGACACTCTAATCCTGATACTCTGACCTCCATCAGTCATCAGCATCAGTTCGTCAGGTTCCTCTACCGACAAGCTACCAACGACCGGACCAGTTTTCTCGGTGCACTTCATCGTGAGCATTCCAATACCCCCGCGATTCTTGGCCATGTAGTCACCAAACGGAGTTCGTTTACCAAGCCCATTTTCAGACGCTACCAAAAGACGGGCATCATCATTCACGACTGCCAAACCAACAACGAAGTCTCCTTCACGCGGTTTAATTCCACGAACACCAGCAGAGTTCCGGCCCATCGTCCGTGCCTGTTCCTCATTAAAGCGAATACTCATGCCGCGGTGAGTCACGAGCATCACGTCGTTCTTCCCTGACGTCAGGCGCACGCCGATCAATTCATTACCCTCGTCCAACTTGATCGCAATTGTTCCGGCCTTTCGGTAATTCTTGAAATCAAAGAGACTCGTCTTCTTAACTTTACCAGAACGAGTCGCGAAGAAGACATTCCCAGCATCCTCGCGGAAGGTAATGTCATCGCCACTTTCTTCATCAGTAGTATATTCAAGTCGAAGAACTGCTGCAATTGCCTCCTCTGGCTGGAGATCAAGGACGTTTTTAATACTCCGGCCTTTCGAAGCACGAGAACCTTCCGGCAACCCATAAACACGCTCCACATAAACCCTGCCAGTATTAGTAAAGAACATGAGGTAGTCATGGGCTTGAGCTGTGAAGAGATGCTCAACAAAGTCGTTCTCCTCTTCGTCCGAAGCTTTTTGGGTCACCATCCCCTTCACTCCTTTTCCTCCACGAGCCTGCACTCGATACTCGCTGGCAGCCGTTCGTTTGATATAGCCACGATTACTCAGAGTCACGATCATGCCGTCATTAGAGATCAAGTCCTCAATGGCGATCTCTCCTTCGTCGGGAAGAATCGGGCAGCGACGCGGAGTAGCATACTTCTCCTTAATCTCGAGAAGCTCATCCTTAATGATGGCGAGCACTCGCTCCTCCCTAGCGAGAATATCGAGAAGATCTTTGATGTCCTCGATAATAGAATCGTATTCGGACTTAATCTTGTCCTGCTCCATCGCGGTCAGCTGATAGAGCCGTAGTTCAAGAATGGCATTCACCTGGCGGTCTGTGAAAATATATTTATCACCGACGATGCTTGGTTGGCTTCGGATCAAGACACCTAGAGCTTCTGCAACTGGCAGATCGAAATGGTATGCCTTAATTTTTTGACGCGCTTCATCACGATTTTTTGAATCACGAATCATCTTGATGAAGTCATCAAGATGACCCAACGCAAGAAGATAGGCTTCAAGATTCTCGGCCCTCTCCTCTGCTTTACGCAAAAGGAAACGAGTCCGTCGAATCACCACCTCACGGCGATGCTCAATAAAGGCATCAAGAGCGTCAAGCACACCGAGCTGCTTGGGACGCCGCTCGTGAATTGCCAGCATGTTGACCCCAAAGGAAGTCTCCATGGCAGTCAGTTTGAAAATCTGGTTCACCACGACCTGCGGCCTCGCATCGCGCTTCAAGGTGATCTCAATACAGGTATCATCTGCCGAAAGGTCCCGCATCCCAGAGATGTCGACCAAGACCTTCTCACGAACGAGTTCGGCAATTCGCACTTGAAGGGTCGCGCGGTTCACCCCATGAGGCACCTGCCGAATCATGATCTGGCTGGCTCCGGTCTTACTCTCAGTGACCTCCATGACGCCACGCATTTTGATGCTGCCGCGTCCCGTTCTAAAGTAGTTATCGATTCCTTTGTATCCGCGAATCTCACATGCTGAGGCAAAATCAGGTCCTTTTATGTATTCCTTAATTTCATCAACGGTGATGTAGGGATTATCGATCCGTGCACAGACACCATCGATCACCTCTCCCATATTATGAGCGGGAATATTAGTAGCCATTCCGACCGCGATTCCAGTTCCACCATTTACCAACAGATTGGGAATTGCCGCCGGAAGAACAACAGGCTCCTTACTGTTTTCATCATAAGTCGTCTGGTGATCAACGGTCTCCTTTTCAAGATCGGTCATCATAGCCGACCCCATATGAGTTAACCGGGCCTCGGTATATCGCATGGCAGCAGGCGCATCGCCTTCTACCGAACCAAAGTTACCCTGACCGTCGACTAGCGTTTCACGCATCGTCCACGGTTGGGCCATATTTACCAAAGTTGGATAAATGGCACCGTCACCATGTGGGTGATACTTACCCATCGTTTCGCCCACAATACGGGCACACTTTAAGTGAGCCT
Source organism: Akkermansiaceae bacterium UBA5688 (assembly GCA_002420315.1). GTDB lineage: Bacteria > Verrucomicrobiota > Verrucomicrobiia > Verrucomicrobiales > Akkermansiaceae > SW10. Next base: position 11,809 of record DIHU01000015.1, on the reverse strand, counting down.
TAGAAGCGGACAAAGAAAGGTCGTGATGCATTGCATAAAGCAAGCGCCTTTGCGATGGTTTAAGCCCATCCCGCGCATCGGGAAGAGCCCGGGAAATAATGACGGACATCGAATAATCCAAAAAGGACTTCGACATCTCGTCGGCGACATTAATTGATTCAACAAAGTCGCGGGCCGGAGTGGGATCTTGGGTGTCGTCAGACATGAAAATTATCAGATTTAATTAAACGTCGAGGTTTTGCACATTTAGCGCGTTGTCTTCAATGAACCGCTTCCGCGGCTCGACCACATCGCCCATCAGGACATCGAACATCGTTTCAGCCTCGATCTTGTTTTCCGCATCAAACTGAACGCGAAGCAGCTGGCGGGTTTCCTTGTCCATAGTAGTGGCATATAGCTCCTTGGCATTCATCTCACCAAGTCCTTTAAAGCGCTGAATTCGCATCCCCTTCTTACCGATTTCAAGGACGCGCGCCAGAATTTCGAAGAGGTTAAAGACCGGAGTAATCAATTCATTATCATTCTCGCCCTCCACCAATTCATAAATCGGCTGATCTTCAGAGAAGAAAGGTTCGCTCTTCACACCGAATTCGCCGAGTCTTTCTAGAAGCTTGGAAATACCAATTGCTTCGCCAAGTTCGCGGCGAACGGCGCGACGCATTTTACCTTCAAATTTCTCTTTGAATTGAGCCTCCTCTTCTTCGTCTATTTCTTCCCCAAACAAACGAAGATCTCGATTTTCAACCGCGAAAGCACGGACTTCCTCTTCACTCTTGAAGTAGTAAACTTCCTCCTCGTTTCCGGTGCGAACACGGATCATATAGGTCGGCAACTTGTTCCCGTCACGAGCCGCTAGGAGATGACGGAAGTTGCCCCCGTGACCTTCAAGAGTTCGCACGAAGGTCTGTAATTTGGCGAGAGTTGCGAGGACACTTTGAAGAAGATCTGAGTCAACAGAATCATTTGTTCCCGTTTGACGCAACAACACGTCATCCGATCCAAGTTCAATGAGAATCTTATTCATCGCCGGATCATCAGCCACGTATTCTTCACGCTTCTTGCGCGTGATTTTATAAAGCGGAGGCTGCGCAATATAAAGATAACCAGATTTCACCAATTCGGGCATATGGCGGCAGAAGAAGGTCAGAAGAAGAGTTCGAATATGAGCCCCATCCACATCGGCATCTGTCATGATGATCACCTTGTGGTAACGGACCTTTTCAATATCGAATGCACCCTCTTGATCGCCATCGCCGATACCAGCACCAATTGCGGTGATCATAGCCTGGATTTCCTTGTTCTGAAGAGCCCGGTGCAAGCGGGCTTTTTCAACATTAATGACCTTTCCGCGAAGAGGCAAAATGGCCTGGGTCGTTCTATCACGTCCCGACTTCGCGGAACCACCAGCGGAGTCACCCTCAACAATAAAAATCTCAGATTTAGCCGGATCCCGTTCGGAGCAATCCGCCAACTTTCCAGGAAGACCGCCCCCAGACATCACCGATTTGCGCACTGTCTCGCGAGCCTTGCGGGCCGCCTCACGAGCACGGGCCGCATTGACCGCCTTATCGATTACTGTTTTGGCTAAGTTTGGGTTCTCATCAAAATAGTTTTGTAGCCCCTCATAAACGACAGAACTCACCACTCCTTCGATTTCAGTATTAACCAACTTATCCTTGGTCTGAGAGCTGAATCGCGGATTCGGCATTTTCACACTAATCACGCAGACGATCCCCTCCCGAACATCATCTCCGCTTAGAGCGGGGTCTTTGTCTTTGAGAATCTTATTTGCTTTGGCATACTGGTTGATCGAGCGAGTCAATGAACCACGGAATCCAGTCAGGTGTGTTCCACCATCCGCATTAGGAATCGAGTTGGCGAAACAAAGAATCTGATCATTGTAGGAATCGTTGTATTGAAAAACGACATCCACGAAAACGTCGTCTTCCATAACCTTGCCATCATAATCGACTTCAACCTTCCGTTTTCCTTTTAAAAGAACCGGGTCGTCGTGTACCAAAGTTTTATTAACACCCAATTGTTCAACGAACTCCTCGATCCCACGTGCGTAAAAGAAAGTTTCCTTTTCGGCAGACTCGGCCCGCAGATCTTCCAAGTTAATGGTTAATCCAGGATTCAAAAAGGCCAATTCACGAAGACGTTTCGATAGGCGATCAAATTTAAACTCGGTTGTATCAGTAAAGATCGTCGCATCCGGAAAAAAAGTAATCTTTGTCCCAGTGACACCAGCAGGAACCTTATCAACAACCGATAATTCCTTGACGGTCTTACCTCGCTCGAAGGTGATTTCATGGAGCTTCTCATCGCGAGAAACCTGTGCGACAAACCAATCAGAGAGGGCGTTCACACACTTAGCACCCACTCCGTGGAGGCCACCTGAATATTTGTAAGCGCCTTGACCAAACTTACCACCTGCATGAAGACTAGTCAGGACAAGCTCGATAGCCGGAATACCAAACTTAGGATGCATATCGACCGGAATTCCCCGACCATCATCGGTAACACTACAGGACTGGTCCTCGTTAATAGAAATGTCGATGGTGTTACAATAACCGGCGAGATGTTCGTCGATAGAATTATCAAGAACCTCAAAAACACAGTGATGTAAACCCCTCTCATCAGGGTCTCCGATATACATTCCCGGACGCTTTCGAACTGCGTCTAACCCCTCCAGCTTGTCAATCTGTCCAGCACCATACTCCTGGTCACCAGAGACTCCGACATCGTCGATTTCCTCTTCCGGTTTTTCCTCTGCCATTAGACACAGATTCTCCGAAATTTACGAGATTGCGGCAAGGTTGTTTCGCAAATTTTAAGTGTTTTTTCCGCAGATTCTTCAGGAGAAGAATCATCAGGAATTGGAAGCCTGATTTACGTAGTAGGCGGCAGTTAAAAGTATCCCCAAAACCATCACTCCAAACACCAATAATTTAATCACTATTGAAACTTCCTCTCGCTCCCGCTGAGTCTCTGCAACAGCCCGCTGCGGTCGCTTCCTCGGGCGTCCGGAATCCCAATTACGGGATTGTTCGCCAATCTGACCCACTGGCAGCCGGGCCGCTGGCTGCCGCAACTTCGGCTTCGAAATAATATCGGGCGAGTCTTCTTTAGATCTCTGCTCTGGGGCCTTTGTCAATTTACCACAAGAAGGGCACGGAGCAGAGACCCCAGCAAGAAAATCATCAACAGTAAGGGAGACCCCACAGTGCTCGCAGGTGAATTGAATCACGCCATTATTCACATTGGCCATCGATTTAAGAATCTCACGAAATCCGCCGCAAGTTCAACTCTACAATTCAAGTAATGACAACTGCCACTTAAGAAGAATATCAGCAGGATCAACTCGACCCGCAATAATTTGTTCAAGTAATCCTCGAGAAGCAATTACCGAGGGGTCGATATCTAGATTCTCGGCGATTTGATTTCGGCTTTCCATTAACTCCTTCAATCTTTTCTCAAAAGTTTCATCGTAACGTTGTCGAACTCTTTTCGGCCTTACTGGCCACTCAGATTCAGGAATCCCCTCTGCCACTTTAATTGCCGCTCCTAATCGTTGACTACGGTCAGGACGAAGCTTTGGAGGAAGATTGATCTCACGCCCCTCAGCCAGATCAGTTGCCCATGCAATTAATTGCTTATTAGTAGCCACCATAAAGCTGGGTCGGTTCCATGCAGCAGCCTCGCCGTCCCTCCAATTCCAAACTGCACGCAGAAACCTCAGCCCCGTAGGCTGTAGATGACCGCTACCAGAAATTCGCCAAGCTTCTTTCTCCTCGCCTTCCCTCTTCTTAACACGGGTTTGAGCAGCCTCGCATGATTCTAGAAACCACTCATAGCGACCTAGCTCCTTGAGTTTGGCCTCCACTTCATGTGCCAGCGGAAGAAGATATCGAACATCATTGCAGGCGTATTCGAGCATTTTTGAGCTGAGAGGTCTCTTTCCCCAGTCAGCCTTTTGAGAACTCTTCGAGAGTTCCACCCCGAAATACTGCTCCACTAAACTCGCATAACCAAATCGCTGATGTCCCAGAAGTTGAGCAGCAATCTGGGTATCATAAAGCATTGGCGGGACCATCTTCCATTCTCCAAGCATCAGCGTCATATCATAATCTGCTCCATGCATCCAGATACGAGCGGAGCTCAACCAATCGACCAAAGGATCCAATGACTCCTCCGCAAGGGGATCGATTAATTTAACCTCCTTACCATAGCAGACCTGAACGAGACATATCCGCTCAGCGTATCTATAAAGACTGTCGGCTTCCAAATCCAAGCCGACTCTACCATCACCAGAAGGCAAAGCCCCAATGAGCTCGTCGACGCTTATGTAATGATCTGCAGCCATGGAATAAAAAAAGAACAGGGAAGATCCCTGTTCTTTTGAAATTATTTAAATAAGCAAGAAGTAGTCAAACGATCGAATTCAGGATATCAAAAATTACTTATTACTCGCCAGAACCCGGTAATAGAGGTGACGACGTCCCTGAGCTGCAATCACCGGAATCCGGTAGACTTCGTAATCACCTTCAAGTCTGTGAAGGCTAGAAAGCTCAACAGGCTGCCATTTTTCAAGGTCGGTGGACTGCTGAGCAGTGTAATTCAGATCCGGCCGGCTTGGGTCAATTCCATATTCGATATAGCTGAGTTCACCATCCACGACCAACTGAGGGAGGTAAGAAGGAATATCAGCAACTAAGACATCACCACCAAAGGCATATTCTTGATGATTTGAGTATCCATCACCATCAGCATCAGCATCAGGGTTTGGATCAAATCCGGCACCATACTGGGACACAAATGCTTCAAAGTTGTTGTCAGGAGTAAACTTAATATCGTCAATCAACGCTCCATCGAACGGAAGGCCGGTGCTTGTGCGGATCGCAGCATCAGCTCCACTGAAATCCTTACGGAAACGAAGTTGAACTCGGTGACGCCCTGGAGGAATCACACCAGATGCGCCCGGAGTGAAGAAGCTTACTAAGGAGTCTCCAGAACCAACTCCTGGACCAGTAGCGAGGACAACTCCATCAACAAGAAATTCCAGCACATCAGCAGGCTCTGCAAGATTGACGGCGATGAAATCAAATGTTCCAGGCCCCGTGACCCATCCTGACATGGAAGCCGTCTGGCCGTTACCGATTGCAGGTGTGACGAGAGCGCTTGGAGCACCACCTTCTGATGGAGGACTAATTCCGTCTAAAGTCGTTGGCAGGAACAAAGCCCGGCTATCTAATTCGAAGTCAAAACCTTCGATATTTCCAGCACTCTTAAGCTCTTCTTTAAATTTCTCCATAGTCATCAGCTCAACATTATCGACTAAACCGCGATCCTCGCCCTCAGTTTCAGCTTCATTTTTTCTATAGATCCAACGAACGTTGTTTCTTTCCTCCGGAAGCAAGATGGCAGAACGACCCCATGCTCTTTCTCCACTAATGAAGGCATCCCAGACTTGAGGAACTTCTCCGCCAAGATTGATCCAGAGCCGATCGGCACCCTCCTCAGACGAAGTTTTCCAATCAAAAAGCAACACTCCTTTAGCCAAACCGTCGAAACCAAAAGCTGAAGATTGATTATCACCAAGGCCGACTGCACTTCGCGCCGAGAGTGGCTTAGGCACATCGCCGTCGTTAGTATCAGTGAATTCGAAGTCCCAAGGCAAGTCGCCTTCAAAGACCGCGGGAATCCCGGACAGTCCAATCGCATCACCCAATGCCACAGAAGTTGGACGAACCACCACGTTTATGGGAAACTCAGCCTGGACACCCTCTGCATCTGTCAAAACGACACTGATAGTATAGACACCCGGCTCAGTCGGAGTTCCCGAGATTTTCTGATCATTTGCATCATAAACGAAACCAGGGGGCAGATTACCAACCTGAGTTTCTGTTGCACCTGACGTTTCAAGATTATAATCAACTACCCCTCCTTGATCGACATCAATGACACGTGCACTTGTCAAAAGAGGCACCTGCTTCACTGGGGCATCAGGATCTGCACTTCCATTAATCGTTAACGTTGCATTATTGAGCACGGCCTGATTACCGGAGATACGATCGGTCACGCGGACAAGCCATGTTCCCGCGGAACCTTCACCCCAGTTACGAACAGTCATGAAATTCCAAAAGAAGATACTATCTTCCTCGTGGTCAGCATTTGTCTCAGACAGAATGCTCTGTGTTCCGTTTGGCGAAATCAAAACAACTTCGAGGTCAGCCCGATTTGGAGTAATAATCGTTGCGTTGAACTCAACATGCTCGACTCGAAGGTTTTCGAAGGGAGTGCCATCACTCGCTTGAGTCATGTCAAATGACGCAATAAGGGATTGACCCGTATTGTCAGGAATCACACCACTTGGCTCCTCAGCGGTTCCCTGAGCGTCAGTCGAAGAGAAGAACGCTGAACGTGAGTGTTGAACAGCTTCTCCAAGAAAATCGTTGGCGCTATTTACCCTGAAGGCTTCCTGAACTGCAGCGGCAGCATCAACCAGCCCAGATCCGTAGCTATGATTGAAATCAATTCCCGCAGCATTTGTCACCCACTCTGCATTTTCACTGTCAACCTTAGAGGCTGTGCGAATCAAAATGTCCTGAACATCGCGCCAAGTGAGATCTTCGTTCTCTTCAAGCATCATTGCCGCCACCCCGGAAACCAAAGCAGCAGAAGCAGAAGTCCCACCAAAATCGCTGATATATTCGGTGGTTCGGATCGGGTTGTCATCTTCGTCAACATCCAAACCGTAAGATGCAGCAAGCAAACTTTGGGCTCCGCCATCAGAAGGCGCAACTACCACAAGGTTAGCCCCATTCTCCGAATACGGGGCACGCACCCCAGCATCATCGATTGAACCTACCGCGATCGTGTATTTCGAGTTAGCGTAGCCATCATAGTTAGAGTTATCTTCAATCTCTCCACCATCACCGGCGGCCCATACAAAAATGTTTCCTAGGCCTACAGGATTTGGATTTCCGGGTGTCGAAGGTCTAGAGCGTCCAAACAAAACTCCATCCGCTAATGCAGCCAAGGTCAAAGGCCCCGGCTGTTCGAGATCAAGGCTAGTGTCATCTGGCCCCCAACTTGAATTATAGACGTCAACGATATCATTTTCGAAGGATAGGGAAGCCGCCTCGCTCACATCGTCTGTCAAGCCATCAGCTCCGAAAAGCCTGATCCCGGAGAGCGTTGCATTTGGAGCAACTCCAGAAATTCCTTCATCATTGTTAAAAGCCGCAGCAATCAAAGAGCCAACGCTCGTTCCATGAGTCAGAGCTGCATCAAAAGTCGTAGGGTCGGCAGGGTCACCTTCAAGTAAGTTGAGGTGAGGTCCAGTTGCATTCGCAGCGAGATCAGCGTGGTCGATTGACAAGCCATCATCGATCACTCCAACCGTGACTCCCTGACCCGTCGCGCGATCTAAGGCACCCTCCAACTTAATATCAATCCCAGCCACTCCTCCGTTAACACCAATATTATTCAGGTTCCATTGATAGGCACCATCCTCGCGAGGATTATCAACGTCATCGTAAAATGGATCACTAGGGACCGCCCGCTTGAACCTCTTTTTTGAGAAAACAGGCTCTGCTGAGATTACCTCTGGATCGGCAGCAACACGAGCGAGCTGGGCGAGTACTTTGCCCGCAGACTCCTCTTCACAAATCGCTAGATTAGAACCTTCCCGAACCAACTCCATCGAGTGGATACCACAACGTTGTTTCACTTCTTGTAAGCTTGCGCCATTCACAAGCTCAACAACATAATGAGTGCGAAGGATTCGTCGCGCATTCGGATTACGTTGCTCCCCGTTAGGATAGAAAACCAAATACTTTTCTCCACCGGGCTCAGAAGCCTGAGATATTATTGCAGAGATTGATCCCGCAGCAACCGGAGAAATTTTCAGTCTTCCTGACTCATCAAGGTGGCAGAGTTCGTAGGTGCAAAGGGTCAGATTATTAATCAGTCCACCCTGTGAAAATTGGTGGCTACCAGACGGGCTTGCTTGCCCACTAATGATAGAGGCCGCGGAATCACCAAACGAGCTGCCGGACAGCGCGATCAGTGTGAGGAAGGTCATTGATGACTTTTTCATAGAAAATCGAAGTGAAAATTGAGTTGATGTGTTAAGAGCAATCAGGATTTAATTCTGCTCGAACTGAACACGAAGGAAGCAAGGATTTACATTATAGGCAGCACGACTTAGGACACTGATTCGATCCTGGTTGTTAAAGACAATGAACCAATTAGGGTCACCTTGCTCGATCGTGACCCAATTTTCCTGATCCGAGGAATATTGCATAATATAGGTTAAACGGGAGCCCACTCCTGGTCGTTTAGCGATTTCCAGGTAACACTGATCGTTTCCGATGAGTACTGGGGTTGGATTAGGAACCGAAGCAGGGTCGGTTGGACTAGTTTGAAGACCAAACTCCTCTAAGTTGGTGTATCCATCCCCATCAAAATCAGCATCGGGTTCAAGCAGTTCTTCAGAAGTTCCGGGAGTAAAACCCTCGGTAACGAAACCAGCGTATGTATCAATGAGATCAATATCCCACTGGAAAAGCCGAGTGGAGCGATCCACCGCTGAACCTGTCCCTGAATTCCGGACAAATTCAACCTCCACTGAGAATTGTTGATTTGGACCAAAGAAATCCGGACCAAGATCATAACCAGTAGGGATCCCAAGATCGCTACTGCCAATCAACTGAGGAAGCTCAGGATTAGGAGGGTCTGCAATAGGGATAGGTGGGAAAACTATTTTTCTTGTCTCACGATCCCGGACCGAAAAGAAAAGCCGGTCACTACCAGAGAAGGTTGATGCATTGAAACCCTCCCATTCGAAGTTGAAAACAATGCGTGGATCAAGCTCCATCACCCCGTTATTCCAACGGTCATCATTGGTAACACGAAAATCATTTCCAACATCAATTCCTCCACTATCTACATTACGCCCCCCAGGGCCAGGAACCGCTTCTACCATTTCACGGTGAGTTGCACTCATGAAAAAATTAGCCGGATTTTCTTCACTAGAACCAAGTGCTGGGAACTTAAAAATATAGGTTCCGGGAACGATTTCTTTTCTGTGACGATCAAGCTCGCTAGGGAGATAAGTCCGAGTCGACTCAAAATCAGTCAACTCATACCCTACTCCGTTCACAGGATCATTGATGAGATCGTAAAAGATGACAGTGCTGTTATCAGTCCAATTAAAACCTCCTAGTGGTCGTGGGAGAGCCGAAGGAGGAGCAGAAAACAATTCAACCGACTCAGTTAGAAAGGGCTGGATACTCCGCGCAGGAACGGGCTGGCTGATAGAAATATAAACACCAACATCACGAACGCCATCACCATCCAAATCGCCCTGGGTGACCAGACCAGTCGTTCCACTCGGACAGAGGATATTAGGTGTGGTGTAAAAGGGGCTAAAGTTAGACGCACATCCAAGAATGCCGGCAGCACCATCGAACACCCGCACAAATAGTTCCCCACCTTGATACTCAGAATCTCGTGGTCCGACCATCTTGAAAACTTTGGTGTCCCGGAAGGTGAGATCAAGAGTCTCAAGAAACTGTGCCTGAGCCAGCGTGGCTGTCAGTGAGAAGGCACCCGCAAGCAGGGCCGTAGATTTTGCGATGTTCATTTTCGAAGGTGTTTGCAATGCATTTACATGGGTTTGGAGATCCTATCAATCGAAAAACTGTTCTCGTTCAACATTTCAGTCGATTGAATGACCCCAAACTTCTAGGAAATTCTTGCGGGAGATTAGCTGTCTGATGTGAAAGGCGACAAGCGCAAAATTCAAAAGCAATTCGTCTATTTTCTCAGAAACGTAAGCTGAACACTTATTGAAAGTAAAACCGCTCATTC
>DIHU01000015.1:0-1561 GCA_002420315.1 Akkermansiaceae bacterium UBA5688 | reverse complement strand
GAAATCCATTAGAAATCAATGAGAACTCGGTTTATTCAGCGCATCCCCTGCAAGAGGAGTTCTGTGTTCGTTTTTGTCCGCGCCAAGTTGCGCAAAAGGGTATCGATTGCCTCGCCAATTGGCAAACTCGCAAGATGGCGTCGGATTTCCTGCACTCGTGGTAATTCATCAGAATGATAAAGCCGATCGTCATTTCTAGTACCACTCTGGGGAATATGGATGGCAGGGTAAATCCGCTGCTCAGCCAATTCACGATCCAGACGCACTTCCATATTACCCGTTCCCTTCAACTCCTCAAAAATCACATCGTCCATGCGACTTTCGGTCTCAATCAGACAAGTTGCCAAAATTGTCAGGCTCCCGCCTTCCTCGATATTCCGAGCCGCTCCAAAAAACTTGCGAGTTTCAGTGATCGCCTTGGGGCTAACTCCTCCCGAGCCGATCGGACCACCACGTGACGCATTATTGTAGCCGCGAGCTAATCGGGTCAAACTATCCAACAGAATCACAACATCTTTTCCCTGCTCAACCAGTCGACGAGATCTTTCCAAAACAAGATTGGCAACTTCAGCGTGCCGCTTGGAAGGCTCGTCAAAAGTCGAAGCAAAAACATTCTGACCCACCATCTCCTCAAAATCAGTCACCTCCTCAGGACGCTCGTCCAGAAGAAGTATCACCAACTCGGTTTCAGGCGAGTTCAACTGGATCGATTTTGCGATTTGCTTGAGTAAAATAGTTTTTCCTCCGCGGGGAGGCGCCACAATCAAGCCTCGCTGCCCCTTTCCGAGTGGTGCCACAAGATCAACCACTCGGGTCGCGAGCCCCGCCCCATCATCGGCCCCCTCAAGCACAAAGCGCTCTTCCGGAAAAAGCGATGTTAGCGAATCAAAGTGAGTCGGCTGGCTGTAATCAACCAAGGCCGCACCATCGATCTCAAGAATCTCGAGAACCGACAGAAATTTGTCTCGATGCTTAGGTGCCCGAATTGACACCTTCAGTCGCTGCCCCTCGCGAAGGTTATACTCCTGTAGCATCTGCGCGGGCACATAAAGATCATCTGGAGAAGCCCTAAAACTGCGTGATTCATCCCGAATCATAGCATAATTCCCCCCCGTGAATTCCAAAACACCCTCCCCCTCGATACGGGTCCCATGAGTCGCATAGCAAGAGAGAATCGTGAATACCAACTGGGCCCGAGTCACCCGATTGGGAATACGAACCGGCAAGCGCTCAACCTCATCATAAAGATCACTCAGCGACTCTCTCCGAAATCTACCTAAATCGATCTGCGCTGGCACCTCTGGCGGAGGTGGTGGAGGTGTCTCCACTTTTTTGGGAGCTTCTTTAGCTTCGGTCTCCTCAACCACCGAAATCTTCTCTTTCTTGGGCGTCTCGACCTCCGTATCCTCTTCCACCGTTTCCTGAGAGGCTTTCACCTCAACCTGCTTTTTGGCTAACTTTTTGGAGGCTGCTTTTTTCTTTGCTTCAAGAGCCGCTTTTGCGGCCTTCTCAGCCGCTAACCGTGCAACCTCGGCAGCTTTCACCGCAGCTTCTGCAGCTT
>DIHU01000028.1:15025-17064 GCA_002420315.1 Akkermansiaceae bacterium UBA5688 | reverse complement strand
CTGACCCTTGCGGTCGGTTCTGTTTTTCTTAATGCGGCACCGGTTATTTCCGAATTTATGGCCGCTAACGATACGACCTTGGCTGATGAAGACGGCGATTTTTCAGACTGGATCGAAATTCATAATCCAGATGGGAGAGAGGTTGATGTCGACGGCTACTTCCTCACGGATAAGGCGACCAACCTCGACAAGTGGCGAATTCCTGCAGTCACTATCCCGGCTGGTGGTTACCTTGTTATTTTCGCATCCGATAAAGATCGTTCAAATCCAGAGGCAGCGCTGCACACCAATTTCAAACTCCCTTCAAAAGGGGGTTATCTTGCTTTGGTTGCACCAGATGCCGTTACCGTGCTTACAGATTTTGGCTCTACTTACCCTTTGCAATTCGAGGACCAGTCTTATGGGAGAGATAGTTTTGGTTCCGTGACCCAGCAGCAATTGATCAGTGGTGCATTGCCAGCCAAATATTTTGTGCCTTCGGATGACTCACTGGGCAATACTTGGCAGGATCTTCCAGACTCCTTCAATGATTCGGCCTGGACGTCAACTACGACGGGAATTGGATTTGATTCGGGTGTTCTCCTCGACTTGGTGGGCGACACGGACCTTGGCAATTCTACCCTCAAGCCTGCGATGCAGGCGGTCAATGCAAGTTGTTACATCCGTATTCCGTTCACTTACGACCCGAACAACAACCAGATACAATCTCTCTCTCTTAGTGTGAATTGTGACGATGGATTTGTTGCTTACATCAATGGAGTGGAATCAGGGAGCTACAATAAGCCTGGCAATCTGGCTTGGAATTCCAATGCTACTGGATCGCGATCCGACTCTGTCGCGGCCGCTGACCCTATAGTGGTTGATGCTACGGCGGGCGCAACACAAGTCGTGGAAGGAGTAAATATCCTCGCGATACATGGGCTCAATCGCTCGACCAACAGCTCAGATTTTCTCATTTATCCTGAGCTTACGGCTGCTGTGGTCGATACCTCTGGAGCACAACGTGAAGGTTTTTTTAATTCTCCAACTCCGGGTGTCCCCAACTCCAGTGGCCAGGCTGCTGGCCCTCTTTTCGTCAATTTTACAGATAAGCCCGAAAGACCCATCGCTGGTCAGGACCTCATGGTCATGGCTAAGATGGAGGCTGTTTCATCTCCTGTTGCCTCCGTTACGATGTTCTATCGCGTTATGTTTGGCGCGGAAAAGACACTTCTCATGAATGATGAGGGGACTGGCTTCGACGCTTTGGCTAATGATGGCATCTTTACCGCTTCCATCCCTGGTGCTGATTTCGACTCGGGAGAGATGATCCGTTGGAGATTCGAGGCAAGTGATGAGTTGGGGCTGGAAACAAAAATACCCGCCTTCAAGGATCCGGCCGACTCCCACCAATATGTCGGAACGGTTGCGGTTGATCCATCCATCAAAACTAAGCTGAGCGTAGTGGAATGGTTTGTCCAGAATCCGGCGCGAGCGACTGGAACGAGTGGAACACGTGGAGCGATTTTTTACTTGGGCGAGCTTTATGATAATGTCTTTTTTAATCGGCACGGTCAGTCGACTGGGGGATTTCCCAAGAAGAGTTACAATATTGATTTTAACAAAACCCAGCGCTTCAGGTGGAGCGAGGACGCCCCTCGAACCAAGGATATTGACCTTATTACCAACTGGGCCGACAAATCAAAAGTTCGTCATGTTCTTGGCTATGAGATCATGCGTAATGCCGGTGTTCATGCTCACTTCGCTTATACGGTTCGTGTGCAGCAGAACGCCGAATTTTTTAGTACTGCCGACTTCGTTGAAGACGCCGACGATATTTATTTGAAGCGTGCGGGGCTTAATGAGGATGGAGCGTTATATAAGGTCTACAACAACACCCTGACAGGAAGTGCCAACTCTGGATTCGAAAAGAAGAACAGGCGCGACGAGAACAACTCCGACCTTCAAGATTTGATCAATGGCCTTGCTCAGAGCGGTACTTCACTGGATAATTTTACTTTCGATAACGTCAATATACCCATGTGTGTCAACATGATGGC
>DIHU01000028.1:4652-14651 GCA_002420315.1 Akkermansiaceae bacterium UBA5688 | reverse complement strand
TATCGCGATACCGGAAAAAGCGATGAGTGGGCACTTCTCCCCTGGGATCTTGATCTCTCCCAAGGGCGCTATTGGAGATCGCAATTCAATTACTTTAGTAATCTTATGGAGACCAACGGTTACCTCGAGACAGGCGGTGCCGTACGGCTTGTTGCTCAGCTCTACAGTCGTCGATCGACGAGAGCCATGTTCTACCGTCGCATTCGAAGCTTACATGATCTCTATCTTCAGCCGTCTGATACGCCCATGGAAGAACGCTATTATGAACGCAGACTCAATGAGCTCTCAGCCTTGATCGATCCTGAGGATATCGTGCCTTCTGATGCTCAGCGAGACTTTGAAAAGTGGGGTTCTTGGCTTCACAACGTGGACGGAGGTTCTGCTCCTGTTGTCCCGTATACTACTAATCATCCTGATGTCGAAACTATGGCTGAAGGAGTTCAGCGTTTACGCGACGAATTTTTAGCGCCGAGAAGGGCTTTTATTTATTCTCAAAATATCATCCCCGATGCTCAGACGGGTCAGCTGAGTCTTGTGTACACTCCTTTGTTATCAGCTGGAGCACCGCTGACTCACCTCGTCCCCAGCGACGACTCCGTCGACAACGCTTGGATGAACTCTGATTTCGATGACACTAACTGGCTTACGGGAACTACCGGCGTAGGATTCGATTCTAGTATCAAGTACGACCCTCTTATTGGCACCGATACCGAAGCAACGATGCGGGGCACTCATTCCTCGGTCTACATGCGTTGTGAATTCGAAGTTGCTGACCCCTCTATATTCCAGGCCATGGAGTTGCGGATGAAGTATGATGATGGATTCGTCGTTTATCTCAACGGCACTAAGATCGCGGCAGAAAAGGCCCCGGCTAGCCCCTCCTGGAACTCAATTGCCACTGCTGGCTACGAGGCTGATCCCTTAGAGTATGATATCTGGAATGTGAGTGCATCCCTTGGTGAACTCCGACCTGGGACTAACGTTCTTGCGATCCATGGTATGAATCGGTCTTTGGGGAGTAGCGATCTGATCTTCATGCCGGAATTGCATGGTGGTATCGCTGATTCTAATGGGAGTATTGAGCCTTTAATCGAGTTTGGAGTAATCGAATTTAATCCCGTTTCGACCAATCAGGATGAAGAGTATATCGAGCTCGTGAACAATAATGGGATTGCGGTCGACGTTTCGAATTGGAAGGTGGAAGGAGGGGTTGAATTCGAAATACCTGCCGGCACAGTTATTCCCGCGGGCTGGACGCTCTACTTGAGCCCGGATGCCAAGTCTTTTCGCTCTCGCACGACTGGTCCTACCAGAAACCAGGGAAATTTTGTGGTGAGCCCATATAAAGGACATCTCTCGAATCTAGGAGAAACGCTTACGCTTATTGATCAACATGGGATGAAGAATAATTTCACTTCCTATGTCGGCAATCCTACTGACCAACAGGAGCATCTCATCATTTCTGAAATCATGTATCATCCCGAGCCTGATGGACTTGCCGAGTATATCGAATTGATGAACGTGAGTGACTCTGTAACTCTGGATCTTGCAGGCGTGAAGTTTACCAATGGTATCGATTTTGATTTTACCGGGAGCTCCGTCACCAGCCTAGTACCAGGTGAGCGCGTTCTCGTTGTGCGTGATCTTGCTGCATTTGAACTCGCTTACGGTGAAGGGCTTCCAGTTGCGGGAGTCTTTGAAAATTCTACGAGCTTGAGTAATGCAGGGGAGAAGTTGAAACTTGAGGATTCCTCGAATAGCACAATCAAGGAATTCTCCTATAACGATAAGTTGCCTTGGCCTGTAGCAGCCGACACGCTTGGCTATAGTATTGTTCTTAGGGCGCCCGGTCAGAATCTCGACCCCTCTGAATCTACTCATTGGAGAGCGAGTGTCGCTCCTGGAGGAACGCCTGGAAGTTCTGATGGCACCTTACTTGCGGGTAATCCAACGGATGATCTCGACAGTGATGGGTTGAACGCTCTTCTAGAACATGCACTTGGGAGCAGTGATAATGATGCGACCCAATCAGGACCTCCTAGTGCCAGCCGCATCATTATTGATGGGATCCTTTACGACTCTTTCACTTACACCGTAAGAGAGGTCGCTGATGACGTGCGAACATCTGTAGAGACAACTACCGATCTCCAAAACTGGAGCAATAATCCGGACGATTTCGTCGACTTAATTGTTACTTCCAATGGCGACGGAATGGTGACTCGAACCATCCGCTTGGCGAAACCTGCCCTAGTGGATGGCAAGCGTTTCTTCCGTGTAAAAGTAGAGTTACGTTAGAGAGATTTTTGTCTGAGGCTTCATGAAGTGCTTAATTCGACAACCGAGCCGGCTTGTCTGGTCGTTGTTGTGGACTGTTTCGGTTCTTGCCGATGAAACAAAACCCCTGACCTCTAAAATCACCCCTGACTCTGCCAAATCAAAAGACTTTTTCACGTTGATTGTCTTACCGGACACTCAGGGTTATGCTGATACTCGGCACCGGGAAACTCAAAAACATTGGCCAGAGATTGGCGACCAAAGAGCCTGCTTTTACGGTCAGACCGAATGGATTAAAAAAAATCACCGAGCAAGAAATATTGTTATGGTGACGCATGTGGGGGACATCACGCAAACTGAGCACGACGATGAATGGAAGATCGCGGACGCCGCTTTCAAGACGATCGAGCCTCATGTTCCTTATGTTCTCTGTTCTGGAAATCACGACATGGGGTATTCTCTTCAGCTGCGCAAGACGTGCCAATCTCGCGTGAGCCAGTTCAGTCGCTATTTTCCACCCTCACGTTTTACTGAGAACTCCTTGTATGACGCGCACTTCGCTCTTGATAAGCAGGGGCACTTTCGTGAGGCCGGGAAAATGGAGAATTATTATCTCTCTTTTCAGGCAGGGGGGATGGATTTCATGGTGATCACCCTTGAGTTTAAACCGAGGGATGAAGCGATAGCTTGGGCAAACCAAGTGGCGGAGAAGCATCCGAACCATCAGATCGTCTTGGTCACCCACGGTTACCTTACGAAAAAAGGTCAGCTTTCGGGATCTGATGGATATCCCATCAAAGGCAACTCGGGGCAAGCGATCTGGGAAAAGTTTGTGAGCCGGCACTCCAATATCTTTCTGGTGCTATCGGGACATGCTGGAGAGAGCCGGTTGACCAGCGAGGGCCGGCACGGCAACCTTGTCCATCAGATCCAATCTGATTATTGGTATTTTGATCTCCCGCGAATCAAGGCCGGGAGCGGATTCTTGCGCATCTTGACTTTCCGTCCCGGTCAGGACCGGATCCAAGTGGAAACTTACTCGCCCGTGCTGGATGAATTCCTCACCCGCCCGAGTAGCAAGTTTTCGTTGCCATACGCCATGAAGAGGAAAAGTGGCTAATTCGTATCGTGATTTCTTTTTCGCCCGATCTTTCTGCCTCGACCCGGGTAGGAGGTGTTCCTATGCTTTTACGGTGAAAGTAGCTCGAGGTTTTTTAGCAAGGCTTGCGTTTGCGGTAGCTTTCGTTGTCTCGTCGTTTGCTCACGCTGAAAAACCTTCTGCGGAGATACGCGATTTCAAAAAGGGGGTGCAACAGATTTTTGAAAAGCATTGCTACGAGTGCCACGGTCGAGAGAAGACCAAGGGGAAAGTAGATCTCACCAAGTATGCAACATGGGCGGACCTTGAGGAGAACCCCGAGTTGATTGAAGAAATGATCGAGGTTCTCGACAAAAACGAAATGCCTCCGGAAGAGGAGCTTCAGCCCACTCAGAATCAACGAGACCGTTTAATATCAGACCTGAAAAAAGCATTCGCCAATTCTACGAAACACGATCAGCCGTTGGTGCCGATGAGATTGCGGCGCATGAACCGCTTTGAATATGGCAACGCGGTTCGGGACCTCTTCGATCTCGAGTCATGGGTCTATTCCATTAATGATCGTATTATCCGGGATCATAGTGATTACTTTAGGCCCGAGTCGGGGGAAATGCCCAAGGTTGTGAGAGTGGGGAATCGGATTATGGGGCTCCAGCAGTTGCTGGAAAATCGCCTGCTCGGAGTCATGGCCTTTCCCAAGGATCCTCCGGCGGAGAATGGCTTCAATAATCGTGGGGATCATTTGAGTTTGTCTCCAGTTCTCATGGAGTCGTTTTTGGAGCTGAGCCGGTCCATCGTTCATGCCGAAAATTTCGATGAGAATTGTGGGGTTTGGCATGACTTGTTTGACGACCCCTTGAGCCCAAAAGCGAAAGCTCGAAGGGCTTCGATTTCAGTGGATCGATCAGTCGCGGCTGGCAGCACCGGGCTGACCGTCAGCGCTTGGATCCGCCCCACAAATTTGTCTGATCAATGGCAGACTATCGTCCGGCGGGAGGATTCATGGCGACGCCAATTGCTGGCGATTGGTCGGACTGGGAAAACCTGGGGGCTCTGGATGGGTGCGGGGATTGCCGGAAAGTATGAGGAATTTGGAGCTGCAGTGGATCCCAAATTACTTAGCGATGGGGAGTGGCATCATGTTGCGGGAACTATTGATGGTAAAAAGATTCGCCTCTACCTAGATGGCAAGGAGGTTGGGAGTAAGCCGATGGCTGGCAAGCTTAGCACCCAAAGCGCTGGTCCGATGTTGGTTGGGGCCCATGGCAATGAGCCTTTTCATGGTGATTTGAATGATGTCCGCCTTTACCGATCCGGATTGCATGGACTTCAGATTCAGAGCATTGCCTCCGGCGAGAAAGGAATCGCCGGGGATGAGCTGATGGGTAGCTGGAGTTTGCCTGACGAGGCCAAGCCAAAGGTTGAACAACCAGTTGAGAAGATTGCACATGAGCGGATCGAGAAATTTCTCTTGAAGGCATTTCATTCACCTGCCGATGAAAAGACGTGGAAGCTCTATGCAAGATACTTTGACAAGCAATATCAAAAGAGCGGCGATTTCACTCGCAGCATGAAGGATGTGGTCTCGGCGGCTTTAGCTTCGCCGCGTTTTATCTTTGTTCATAATGAGCGAGATGAGGTGTCACCAAATCAGGCTTCATTCAATTTAGCGACACGTCTTTCGATGTTTTTGTGGAGCTCCATCCCAGACGAGGAATTGCTCGAGTTGGCCGCTAACGGAGAACTTCAAAACGTCGACGTCTTGGGTAAACAAGTGGACCGCATGCTTAATCACCATCGCGTAAAGAACTTCTGTGATAGTTTTGCTCCCCAGTGGTTGAAACTGAATAATTTGGTTTCGGCCTCTCCAGACTTTAAATCACACCGTGACTATTACTTTGGAGGAGACGATAAGATTTCTTACAAGCGTGGGATGCATATGATGCTGGAGCCGCTCTTGAATTTTGAGACAGTCTTTATCGAGAATAGACCGATCTCTGAGCTGGTTGATTCGGACTTTACCTACCGGAGCCATTTACTGAGCGAATGGTATGAAGGCAGGGCAGCCACCTATTCAATCAACGTAAATCTGCGCGATATTGAATATACGCGAACTCCTGTCACGGACCGAAGGGATGGAGGTGTGATGACGACAGGAGCCGTTATGGTAATGACCTCCAGTCCTTTTCGGTCACTCCCGATTACGCGTGGTTCTTGGGTTTCATCAGTCATTTTTAATGACCCGCCTGAGCCTCCGCCCGATGACATTCCTGACCTGCGGGCGGATGATAAAACGCTTCAAAAGGAGGGGCTGACTGTTCGGCAAAAACTCAACCAACACAGCAGTGATGCTCAGTGTGCGAGCTGTCATGTAAAGATTGATCCCTTTGGCTTTGCCTTAGAAAACTATGACTTACTAGGCCGATGGCGGGATCATTACCGTACCGGATTGAAAGTAGATGCGAGTGGAAAGCTGTTTGGAAAACACGAGTTCACGGATATCGTAGGTTTCAAGGATGCTATTCTAGCTGAGGAGGATCTCTTTGCGAAGGCCTTCATCGGCCACCTTCTGTCATACGCCCTCGGGCGGGAGCTCACCTTGGCGGATCGCATTGCGACAGGTGAAATTGCCCAGGCAAGTCGAGCGGCAGGTTACCGGATGCGTGATGTCATCAAAAACATTGCAGTTCATCCTATTATCACTCAGATTACGGAACCATGAAATCAATCGGTCGACGGAAATTTCTTCTTGGAGCCAGCGGCAGCGCGATGGCTCTTCCTTGGTTGGAGATGTATGCTGCAGATCCAAAGACGAAGAAGGATAAGGAGCCGCCATTGCGTTTCGCTTCGTTTTATTCCCCGATGGGCTTCGTGAGGGATCATTTTTTCCCGGAGCAAGGGAGCTCTGACTTTCTGTCGATGCCCACTCTTAGCCCACTTAAAAATGTGGGGAGTAAAGTTTCCCTGATCACCGGACTATCAAGGGTGAATGTAAGAGGAGTCGATGTTCACAATCAATGCAGTTCCTGCTATCTCTCTTCAGCTGATCCAAATGGCAAACTCAAATCGCCTTATCCGATGGACCGGACACTGGATCATCTTATCGCAGACAAAGTAAGCCAACGGACCCCGATCCGGTCATTGGAGTTAAATTGTAATAGTTTCAAGGACCTTAAGGAGTCGATCTACCTCGACAATATTTCTTGGTATGGCCCAGAGCATGTTGCGACCGCGATGAAAGACCCGAGCAAGGTCTATCAACGACTCTTTAAGACGAGTAATTCGAACAAAGACATCACCGATTTAATCTTGGAAGATGCTGCCAACTTTAAAAAGAATCTGACCTATCATGATAAGGGCAAGTTGGATGAATACTTCGATTCCGTGCGGGAAATCGAAATGCAGATCGAGAAGCTAAACGAGTATTACCGAAAGCGGAAGAAAGCGGATGTCCTCGAGCCTGGCGAAGGCCCGATGACGCGTGGAGAGTATATCAAGCTAATGGGCAAGTTGCTGGTGGTGGCTTTTCAGGGTGACTTGACCCACGTGGCGACCTTCATGCTTGCTCCCGAGAGATGGGGATCCCCCCAACATTTCCATGAACTACAATTCACCAAATCACATCATGGGCTCACACACGGGCAGGACAACGAAGGGGTGAAAAAGTTTTTGGTTCAAGTGGACCGATTTTATATGGAGCTCTTCGCTGAGATATTAGAACAAATGGACGCGATCAGCGAGGGAGCTGGGACGCTTTTGGACCATTCCATGGTCACGTTGGGATCAGGATTAGGTGATGGGAAAGATCACACCATGAATGAGCTTCCAATTATCGTGGCTGGATCAGCCAATGGCAGGATCAAGACAGGCCGCGTCCTCAATTGTCCTGAAAACACTCCTTTGGCGAATCTTTGGCTGTCGCAAGCCAAGTTGATGGGAACTGGCATGAAGCAGTTTGCCGATAGCACCGGACCATTGAGTGGCTTGCTTGTTTGATTTTGGCTCGAATGGAGCGTAAGTCTCGGGATTCTGAAGAAATTTCACGCCCCAATCAGGACTCACCTTAATTGACAGATTCTCGAGGGAATGACAACTTGGGAACCTCCGTGGCTATTGGCGAAGCCGAGTTCAGAAAAAAGAATAGCGCCGCCCTGTGCCTAAGGAGCCCGCGAATGGAAACGCTCGTAGCCGACGACATGAGGCTCGGCATGTGCCCCTCCCCAGGTAAGTAGTAGTAAAGCAGATAGAAAATTTCGCATCATTTTTTCAGGCAGGCATCAAGATAAGCCCTTGAGGTATTGATGGCTTTTGTAATCTTTGCTGCGGAACCAAGCATTGGGACTCCTCTTGGGACTGGATGGCCAAAGATCTCCACAAGTCCCGAGTATCGAATGTCGCGAAGGACTTTCAGAATGGGGATGTAATCTAGCTTTCCAAATCCGGGGAGTTGTTTGAGTTGCTCTTGTTCGGACATCTTCTTTTTCGAAGAGGGATGATATTCTTGGAAATAAATAAATGGAATGTGGGTGTTTCCTCCTTCCCTGAGTAGTGTAGGGATCTGATCAATGGCGTCGTGAAGATGATGTGGGGCGAAAGCAACTCCGACGTTCTTCGAAGGATTTAACTCGTAAAAATACCTCATTGAATCGGGAGAAGAGAGCATTGAGTTCTTGTGATTTTCAATGGCCATGGTGACACCAAGTTCTTCGGCCAGTTCATAGTGAGGTTTTAGTTTTTCAAAGAAGGCTTTCACTTGTTTTTTGGCCTCTTGGCCCACCGGATCCTTGGGCCCCATCCCACCTGAGCCGCACACGGTGATCGAGCCCCCGTTCTTCCTCGTCCAGCGCATCTCATCATCCTGCCGGAAAGGTCCAAGGGGATAGCAGGTTGAAACTGACATCGTGGTGAGATGTTTTTTGAGGAGCTTTTGAAAAGCTTCATCCCCGATTTTGTTGATTTGCTCGCGATGAGTCGCATGGACTTTGCGCCAGATATCTACCGATTTGCTGCCTGTCTTTAATGCCTCTGATAAAACATGATCAAGAGGCATATTGCCATACATGGCCGATGACATGACATAGCGAGGCGTCCATTGTTGTTCTACTCCCCTCGTAGAAGTGGAAAGAGCGGCACCACCGATGATGCTTGAAAAATTTCTCCGATTCATTTTCTAGCCTCTTTCTCGAGCATCTTGATCCAAGGCCCCACATAGTGCCCGTTGTCATGAAAGGTTCTACCTGAGACCAGGTTTCCATCGATCACGCAGGCTTCGTTGACGTAGATTCCTCCACAAATCTCGAGATCAAACTGGCATTTTGCCACGGTTGCCATCCGTCGACCCTTCACGCAATCCGCGCGCGCGGGAATCTCAACCCCGTGACAGACACTAGCAATCGGTTTATTCCGCTCAAAAAACCATCGAGTTAATTGAATAAGATCTGGATCTTCACGAATGTATTCTGGCGCTCGTCCGCCAGAGAATAGAATGCCAAGATAGTCCTCTGGGGATACTTCTGAAAAAGCAAGATCTGCAGCGAGCTGATATCCCTCCCACTCACGTGTGATGGTCCAGCCCGGGCGGACTTCGTGCATTACCATTTGATAGAGTCTCTTTTCTGGAGCGATCACTACTGGTTCGATCCCAGCCTCCTGCAAGCGGTAGTAGGGGTAGAGAGTGTCTACGGTCTCAGTTGCGTCCCCAATTACAATCAGAGCCTTTCCGATCACTTTATTTGTCATTTCGGCATGCTAATTCCCTAGCTTGAGACGTCTATCTATTTATAGCTTAGAAAAACGTATCGCTTTGATGATAGTTTTGCATCTGACTAACGATGAAGTTTATTTCGAATAATACTGCCCCATGAAATTGCAACAAGGAGTTCTAGGCGCGCTTGTCATCGTTTTGTTTTTTACGCCTGATGTGGGAGCGAAAAGACGAAGAGAGAAGAGAAAAATTTGTTCATCCTTTCCGGTCAATCGAACATGGCCGGGATGGATGAATCTCTCACGTTTACTCCGGCCGTGACTAAAGCGTTTGGGAAAGATGGGGTCATCGTGGTGAAAAATGCCAATAGCGGTCAGTCGATTCGCAGTTGGGCCAAAACGAACCATGAAGATCCTCCTCCAACGCGGGGTCGGGTTCCGAAGGTGAGGGGAGAGCTTTACGACCCCTTGATCAAGAAGGTGAAGACGGCAAGTGAGGGAGAGTCCTTGAAGACGGCGACCTTGGTTTGGATGCAGGGCGAATTAGATCTCAACAACACGGCCTACGATGCCTACCTCAAGGAGTTGCTGCAGCAGTTACAGGCGGATTTGGCCTTCAAGGAAATCAATATTGTCATCGAAAGAATTAGCGATAGCGGGCTCGATAACCCGAAGCGGCTTGAGGGGCGACTTAATATCCGAAAAGTTCAAAAGACCTTCGCTGAAGCTCACCCCCGGGGAACGTGGGTCGATACCGATGATTTAAATGATCGTGAGGTGGGCGGGAAGGTGATCCATGATTTGCACTATACCAAGGAGGGCTATCGCACTCTAGGAGCGAGATTTGCAGAAAAGGCGATCGGTTTGATCAAGCGCCTAGCCGCGGGAAAAGAGTGATCGACCTATCCCTAATGGGGTAGGAT
>DIHU01000028.1:3032-4233 GCA_002420315.1 Akkermansiaceae bacterium UBA5688 | reverse complement strand
TGGCTGCTATGAGCTTTGCTGGTGTCGCAACCGCTGAGCTACCCGATCCCGATGGTCAGTCTGCCGACATGTCGAAGCCGGTGCAGGTCTATATTTTGATGGGACAGTCGAACATGCTTGGGTTTGGTAAGATTACTGGAGGTGAAGGGTCTCTCGAGCATGCTGTGAAGGAAAAAGCTCTCTATCCTTACCTTGTGGATAACGAGGGTAATTGGACCGAGCGCAAGGATGTGCGCAATGTCCGCGTGATGGGGAGTGGAGGCCCGGGTAAAACTAGGCAATTCAACAACGAGTGGATGAAGATTGGGAAAGGTAAGATCGGTCCTGAGATTGGGATTGGTCATCATATTGGCCAAGTTGTCGATGCTCCGGTCATGATTCTAAAAAGTTGCATTGGAAACCGGGCTCTCGG
The DNA here is from genome assembly GCA_002420315.1 of Akkermansiaceae bacterium UBA5688. Taxonomy (GTDB): domain Bacteria; phylum Verrucomicrobiota; class Verrucomicrobiia; order Verrucomicrobiales; family Akkermansiaceae; genus SW10. The sequence goes on along the minus strand of DIHU01000028.1, from coordinate 3,821 downwards.
TTGGGATCTCCTTCCTCCAGGGAGTGAAGGTTTTGAGTTTGCTGATTCGAAAGGTCAGACTTGGGTTCACCCCGGATACAAAGGTTCTCCTGAAAGGTGGAAAAAAGGCGAAGATCCAAAGCCCATTGGTTGGTATGCTGGCCTTCAATACGATGGCGATGTCGATCGTGCGAAGAAGGTTCTTGCGGAATTGGATAAATATTACCCCGGGGCAACAAAATATGAGGTGGCAGGATTTCTTTGGTGGCAGGGTGATCGTGATAGCCGGAGTGAGGCCCTTTCGCAGCGATATGAGAAGAACCTTGTGAATCTAATTAAGTCTCTCCGTAAGGATTTCAAGGCCCCTAATGCAAAGTTTGTGACGGCATCTCTTGGTCAGACCAAGCAGGGGTCCACTGATGGAGGAGGTAAGATTCTAGATGCCATGCTCGCAGTTGATGGCGAATCCGGCAAATATCCTGAATTCAAAGGAAACGTGGCGGCGGTTTATACGCATCCGCTGTCTAAGGGGGGAAGCTCCGGCGGGCACTATAGTGGGAACGCGGAAACCTACATGAACGTTGGCGATGCGATGGGTAAGGCAATGGTTGAGTTGCTCAAAAAGTAAATGAGCTCAATAGAATAAAAGGGTGGATCCGTGAGTTTGTAGACCCTTCTTATTGGGTTATGCAGTGACTCTTAAAGACGGTCAAATGCTTGTTGGAAGAGTGCTTGCAGAAAAGGAAAACAATCTCACTTTAAGACTTCTTGATGGGAGTGATCGTCAGATTTTCGAAAAAGGATTAAAGG
>DIHU01000028.1:0-2621 GCA_002420315.1 Akkermansiaceae bacterium UBA5688 | reverse complement strand
ATTGGGTTTTTACAGATGTTTGGGCGCGAAGGTGAATGAACAACCCCCGAATGGATTCGGGTTTGGCGATGGAGATTCTGTGGAAGCTAGGCGATGACGCCGTGTTCCACCTTCCCAGCAACGTCGGTGAGACGGAAGTCACGGCCAGCATAATTATAAGTGAGCTGTTCGTGATCAAGGCCAAGGAGGTGGAGCATAGTAGCGTGGAGGTCATGCATGTGAAGTCGTCCACTGACGGCCGTATCACCCACTTCATCGGTCGCCCCGTGGGCGTGACCAGGTTTAGTGCCCCCTCCGGCTAGCCAAGTCGTAAAGCCGCGTGGATTGTGGTCGCGGCCGTCCTTGCCTTGTGAGAAGGGCGTGCGTCCAAACTCGCCGCCCCACCAGACAAGGGTGTCTTCCAGAAGGCCACGCTGTTTGAGATCTTTTAAAAGTCCGGCCACGGGTTGGTCGGTTGCGTGGGCGTGGATCTTGTGCTTGGGCATGTTGGAATGTTGATCCCAGCGTGGATTAACTGACTCGTCGGAGTAGTTGACTTGGATAAAACGGACTCCACGCTCTGCGAGACGGCGGGCCATGAGGCACTGTCTTCCATAGTCATCGGTTGCCTTTTCGCCAATCCCATACATGGATTTAGTAGCCTCGGATTCTTCCGCGAGGTCGAGAATGTCGGGGGCATTCATCTGCATGCGGAAGGCAAGGTCGAAGGAGCCGATGGCAGCATTGATATTTTGATCGTTTTTGGTTTGCGCCTGCTGCCGATTCAGTTGTTGGAGGAAGTCGAACTGTTTCGACTGAGCGTTGAGAGGAAGATGTGGGTTTTTAAGGTTTCTGATCGTTGCTTTGGACGCGGGAAGTCCGGCTCGGCCAATGCAGGTGCCTTGGTGGATAGCTGGCAGAAAGGCATTAGAGTAGTTGCGCGGGCCGCCTTTGCTGGCGGAGGGCATAATGGTGACAAAGCCAGGGAGGTTCTCGTTTTCGGTTCCGAGACCATAGGTGACCCAGCTGCCCATGGAGGGGCGGACTAGGTTGGTTGCTCCGGTATGAAGAAAAAGGGTGGAGGGGCCGTGCGCCACGCCCTCGGTATGCATAGAGTGTATAAAACAGAGGTCATCGACATGCTTCGCGATGTGGGGAAAGAGGGAGCTGACCCAGCGCCCTGATTGGCCGTGTTGTTTGAAATCCCAAAGCGGTTTGAGAAGTTTCCGTTGGGATTTTTTACCGAAGGTGTTTTTGCGGACGCCAACGAAATCGAAGGATTGTCCGTCGCGTTTGATAAGCTCTGGCTTGTAGTCGAATGAGTCGACGTGGGAGGGCCCTCCGGCCATGAAGAGAAAAATGATCCTTTTAGCGCGAGCTGGTAGGACAGGAGATTTTGGAGATAAGGGGCTGCTGAGATCTTGGCCTAGAAGTGAGGAAAGCGCGAGGGAACCGAACCCACAACTGGAGGACTTTAGTAGCTGGCGACGATCGATCATAGGCTTGAGGTTTAGTCGATAAAGCGAAAATCGACGGTTGAGAAGAGAGCTTGAGTAAGTTGGGTCCAGGCTTCTGTTCTTTGATCGGAAGAAAAGCTGTCAAGAAAGGTTTGAGTGGACAGGAGTTCACTTTCGGAGGGAGGACGGGAAAGAATGAGGAGATAAGTATCTTCGATAGTTCCCGCTTCGGCGAGAAGTCTTTTGGCGGTGAGTTTTGATTGCTCACGCATAAAGGGGCTATTCATGAGAAAGAGTGCTTGGGTGGGAAGGTTGGTGGCGGAGCGCCGTCCCACCACAAGATTTGGATTTGGGGCGTCGAATACCTCAAAAATAGGGAGCATGGAATTCCGAAACCACGGGACGTAAACACTACGGCGGTTTGAATCAAAATCGTAGTTGAGGTCATACTGTCCGGCATTGCGTATGGTTGGTCCGCCCCTGATGGGATCGAATTGTCCACTGAGATGAAGGGCGGTGTCGCGAATAGCCTCGGCTTCAAGGCGCTTACGATGAGCTCGACCAAAGAAGCGGTTTTCAGGATCGCTGTTGTCATCAGTTTTCGAGGATAGCTGGTAGGTTTTGCTCAGAACAATTTCGCGGATGAGTGATTTGATTGACCAATTATTCTTGGTGAACTGGATTGCAAGGTGGTCGAGCAATTTGGGGTGACTTGGCAATTCTCCTGTTTTCCCAAAATTGTCAACAGTGCGCACGATGCCCTCACCAAGGAGATATTTCCAAATGCGATTGACCATGACTCGAGAAGTGAGCGGATGCTGAGGATTGGTGATCCATTCCGCGAGTTCAAGCCGGCCAGAATGACCTTTGGGAATTTCGTATGATATTCCGGCTTGGGAGGCGACGGTGAGGAAACCTCGCGGGACCTTGGCTCCTTTGTTACGGACCTGTCCGCGGATGTGGACGTGCCCGTCTGCGATAGTTTCGGCTTCGGTCGGTGCCATGGTGACGGGTTGAAGCTTTTTTAATTTGGCTACGAGTGATTTGCGTCGGCTTTCGAGTTTCTTGAGATCGGTTTTGGGTTTCTGCGGGATTACGGAATTTGGTGCGATAAAGGCTACAGCGTCGGCAATCACATGGGCGGTAGTTTTCTCGTTAGAGATGACAATGGTTGCGGGCTTTTCC
>DIHU01000264.1:2052-14022 GCA_002420315.1 Akkermansiaceae bacterium UBA5688 | reverse complement strand
CGAAGTATTTGGCAATCCCCTTCGACGGTCAGAGGACTGGCGTTTCTCGGCAAAATCAGGAAGTCGCCGGTTTTAAAAACTTGCCCTTTGCTCGAGCGTATTTTCCCGGAAATAACCGTGATGATTGAAAAAGAATCGTTTGTAGGTGTGATCTCCTCGAGCTTCGAAAGCTTATGGCGCTGGACCACAAAGTATTCGCAGGACGTAAGAGAGTCGCCATCTGGTTGATCCATTCCAGGTTCAAAATCATTAAAGTTAATGGAGGCCATAGATTCTTTAATGTGAAGATCTCGTGGGGCGCCGTTTAGACCGACACGATTCCAATCAAAAACCCGGTAAGTGGTGTCTGAATTTTGCTGGATTTCATAAATGAGAAAACCAGCGCCGATTGCGTGAAGTCGACCAGACGGAATGAAAATGGATTCGCCCGGTTCTGGGCTGACTGCGTGGACTTGCTCTTCTAAGGTTCCTTCAGAGAGGGACTGCTGGAATGACTCGCGTGTGCACCCATCTTTTAGGCCAATGTAAAGTTTGGCTTCGGGATCGCATTCGGCGATATACCACATTTCGGTTTTTGGTTCACCACCTAGTTTACGACAAAGGTTCTCAGGAGGATGGACCTGGATCGAGAGATCGTCGCGAGCATCGAGAATTTTTATTAGGAGCGGGAAACGGTCTCCAGTGAACCCTTTGCCAAAGATTGCCTCGCGGTGATTGGTCCAGAGATCATGGAGTGATTTGCCCGCGTATGGGCCAGACGAGACGATGGATTGTGCATCAGGACGATCACTCATTTCCCATGATTCTCCGTAGGGCTGATCATCCGGGAGGTTTCGCCGATAGATTTTTTCAAAAGAGCGCCCCCCCCACACACGAGCCATGTAAATCGGCGAAAATGAAATTGGTTCCATCTCCTTGAAAATGGGGAGAAAAGGATATTTCGACAAGAAAACTGATGTTTGAGTGATTATTTAAGAAACCCAGACTATGCAGATACCTTTAAGTTCCTTCTTGCCTGATCGACCGTTCTTATGCGAAAATAGTTCGCACAGGGAGATTAAGTCTCTTCATCTAAAATAATGGCCAAGCAAAAAAAGCCGAGGAGACAGCACGCGGTGTTGAAGAAAGAGGGTGGCCAGGAGTTAATTGGAATCGGTTTGATCCTTGTGGGATTATTGATTTTCTGTTCTCTCATCAGGTTCACAACCGTCGACTTCATAGATTGGAAGTTCTTCGGTAGCTTCGCTCCGGAAGGGGTGGAATCGCGCAATACCCAAAATCTGATCGGGCCAGTTGGTGCTTTGATCGGATTTGTCTTTATTGCTCTTTTTGGAGCGGCGGCCTATTTGCTTGCAGTTGGAACGATTTGGCTTGGATTTGTGGTGGCATGGTTCAAGAGCCGGCTAGGTCTTAACACTTTGATTGGTTTTGGGTCACTGATGTTTGCCAGTGCCGCCCTCTTCAGCGTCCTTGAGATTTTTGGAGGCGTCCACTTTGGAAATTGGCCTGGAGGTGCGGTTGGCGAGGGTCTTGGTAATTTTGTCTTCAAAAGCCTGCTTGGTTCGGTGGGGGCGACTATCGTATTGTTTGGGGTTTATCTTGCCAGCGTGATTCTTTTAACTGGATGGCATCCAGTTACTTTTGCCCGTGCGTCTTTAGTATCTATTGGGGCATTCATCTCCAGCTCACGCGCGAAGCGGGCGGCCAGACCAGCACCACCGGCACCTGTCCAGAAGCGTGCCAAGCGTAAGAAGGGCCAATCTGTGGCTGAGCCAACGCTTGGTCCAGAATCCAGTGTTGAGGAAGATGGTCAGGGTGTCCTTCAATTAAGGCAGATCCCAACACCGCAAATTATCGATTCATCTCAGAAAAAAGTTGCTCCTCTCGCTGGAGCTCGGCCCTTTGAGCGCAAGAAACCGACTCATACTGGGCTTAGCACCGAGGGCTTTGAGGATTACGAATTGCCCGGATTTGATCTTCTTGAATTTGACGAAGAAAATGATGTTGAGCCGGAAGACTTCAGCGAAGAACTCCTAGCGACCCAAACAATGATTATCGAGACTTGTCGTGCTTTTGGTGTCGAGGTCACCGCCGGCGATATCACCCGTGGTCCTACTATTACGCGTTATGAAATCTATCCGGCTATTGGTTTGCGAGTGAGCCGCATTACCCAACTTGAGGCTGATCTTGCCCGTGCAACTAAGGCCGAGCGAATCAATATTCTAGCTCCGATTCCTGGCAAGGATACGGTTGGGATCGAGATCGCGAATGATGATCGGGTGGCGGTTGCGCTTCGTGAACTTCTGCAGGACGAATCTTTTCGCAGCTCCAAGCGAAAGATTCCTCTCGCCCTTGGCAAGGATGTTTATGGAAACACCGTGGTGGGAGATCTCGCTGCGATGCCCCACTGTCTTGTGGCCGGTGCGACCGGCGCGGGTAAGTCAGTCTGCATCAATTCCATCATCACAAGTATTCTTTATAAGTTTGGTCCTGATGAACTTCGCTTCATCATGATCGATCCAAAGGTCGTGGAAATGCAGGTTTACGCGAAGTTACCGCATCTTGTCGTGCCGGTTGTTACTGATCCTAAGCGAGTTGTTGGGGCCTTAAACTGGTGTGTCAATGAGATGGAGCGCCGCTACAAGATTTTTGCAAAGCTTGGAGTAAGAAACTTCGATAGCTTTAACAACCGAGTTCGTACTGAGGAAGAAGTGGTCACGCCGGAAGAGCAAGAGGATCTTGACTCTATTGTGGACGAAGAGGCGGTTGAATCGATGGCTAAGGCTTTTGAGGATGGCGATCTCGGCCCAGTCGCTTCGCGGGATGATGAAGTTGATGAAGACGATCTCGAGGTGCCGGACCGATTCCCATACATCGTTGTCATTATTGATGAGCTTGCCGATCTTATGCAGACCGCTCCGGCTGATGTCGAAGGAGCGATTGCCCGGATCGCCCAGAAAGCTCGTGCCGCCGGTATCCACTTGATCGTAGCGACCCAGACTCCACGAGCCGATGTCGTCACCGGTATTATTAAGGCGAATATTCCAAGCCGTATTGCCTTTCAGGTTTCGTCGTCACTCGATAGCCGTGTGATTCTCGATAATAAGGGTGCTGAGAAATTGGTTGGTAAGGGAGACATGCTCTTCCTGCCCCCAGGGTCAGCCAAATTAGAACGCGCCCAAGGTGCTTTTGTTTCAGATGAGGAAGTCGAGCAAATCGTCAACTTTTGCGCGAACCAAACCGAACAGCGGTTTGAAGAGAGTATTCAGAAGGTCATCGAAAGCGGCGGGTCAGATGGCGATGGTGGTGGCGAAGAAGTCTCAGATGCTGACGAGGAGACACTCGAGCGCTGCATGGAAGTGCTTCGTGCCGAAGGAAAGGCTAGTACTTCGCTTCTGCAGCGCCGTCTTCGGCTAGGTTATACCCGTGCTGCCCGCATGATCGATATCTTGGAAGCCCGTGGCATCGTAGGGCCAGCCGATGGTGCTAAGCCACGAGAGGTTCTTATTCCTGTTACGGGTGACGAATAAGGGAAGTGGCCATTCCCGCCTCTTTATTACGGTCTATTGAAAAGGGATTAATTTTGTTTCTCAATACAGAAAAGGTGCTCTTCACCACGGAGAAACCAATTGCCATCTGTGATAACCGGTGAAGCCCACAGTGGTTCACTGAGCTCCATCTTAGCTATTTCTTCAAATTCTGGACCAGGTTTGACCACTGTGATCAGACCCTTTTCAGATCCAAAAACAACATGATCTCGTAAGACCACAAGTGAGGCTGAATGTTCGCGCCCTAGTTTCTGCTTCCAGAGCAATTTACCTTCGTGTGCTTTCCAACAGGTCGCCGTGCCCGAATCGGAAACTACGAGATAGTAACCTTTCACTACTACCGGACTAGGAACGTAGGATGGGTTCTTTCGGGTGTGCCAGATCACATGAGTTTCGGTGACGTTTCCGCTGCCGGTGGGGTCAATCGCCATCATATGTTTACTGGGAAAGCCACATGTCATGTAGAGATACTTTTGGTCGTAAACTAAAGAGGCGACAAACTGATCAGTGGGTCCGTCTATGATCCAGTGTTGTTTGCCGGTGTCGGGATCGTAAGAAGCAACGCTTTTGCTTCCTGAGAGAATGAGTTGGTTTCGTCCACCGATGGTTCGGATTAGGGGCGTGCAATAACTTCGTGTCTTATTTGGTCTGGGCGTTTTCCATGCTTCGCTGCCGGTCTCCTTATTTAGAGCCACGATGTAGGCGTTTCCGTCGTGATCACCGTTAATAATGACCTTATCCTTCCAAAGGATTGGGCTGGAGCAGTAACCGTGAACACTTGAAAAAATGCCAGGCCGTTTTTCCCAGAGCTTCTTCCCTTCCAAATTGTAAGCCGCAATAAACATCTTTTCCTGATCAAGGAAGCTTACATAAATAGATTTACCATCGGTCACTGGAGTACTCGAAGCGCGGCTATTTTTGCGGTGTACTTTTTCGATGGGTGATTCGAGGACGGTTTTTTGCCAGAGAGTTTTTCCCGTCTTGATACTGAGGCACATCAGCAGCCGTTCTCCTGATTCTTCGTCAGCCGAAACCAAAAAGAGTTCGTCGCCCCAAATGATCGGTGAAGCATGTCCCTTGCCGGGAATCTTAACTTTCCATTTCACATCTTTTTCGATCGACCACTCTAGGGGAGCTTTTTCGTCGGGAACCACGCCATCCCCGGTGGGACCACGCCATCCTGGCCATTCGCCTGCGGAGCTGTTCGCTAAAAGGCTTAAAAAGATAACCGTGTTTTTTAACAACGTCATTCTTCTGACTACGTCGAAAAGCGAGAGGTCGTTTCAATCCTCAAAAATTCGATGTCATCAGAGCAAGATCGGAGGTTGGATATCCGTAATGATTAGATAAGCTTCTCAAGATATTTTCTGATGCTCATTCGTTTTATTTTCACTCTCATTCTTGGTCTTTCCGCACTCAGTGCGAAAGTCAGCTTTAATGACGAAATTCGCCCCCTATTATCCAATACTTGTTACCGCTGTCATGGTCCGGACGAAGAGGATCGTAAGGCCAAGCTTAGACTTGACACTCGTGAAGGGGCTACGAGGGAGCACGAGGGGTTTGCCGCTATTTTGCCTGGCAATATCGAAGACAGTGAGTTGATCTACCGTATTGTTACCGATGACGAGGATGAAATGATGCCGCCTCCGGGAAAGGGGGAGCGATTTACTAAGGAACAAATCGAACTTTTCAAGCGGTGGATCGAAGAAGGAGCGGAATACGAGGTCCACTGGTCATACGCAAAGCCCGTTCGAGCTGAGATTCCTCGGGTCAATGAAACCATGATGAAGGTTCGTAATCCCATAGATGCATTTGTTCTTAGCCGACTCGAGAAAGAAAATCTTCAGCCTAGCAAGGAAGCTGATCCTCATACCTTAATTAGACGTGTTGCCCTCGATCTCACCGGACTTCCACCCACTAAGGAGGAGGTCGACGTATTCCTCGCGGATGAGAGTGCCAAGGCATACGAAAATTTAGTCAACCGTCTTCTCAACAAGCCTGCGTTCGGTGAACACTGGGCTCGTATGTGGCTGGATCTCGCTCGCTATGCGGATTCAGCCGGTTATGCGGATGACCCTGGTCGCACTATTTGGGCCTATCGAGATTGGGTTATTCGTGCCTTCAATGAGAACATGCCGTTCGATCAATTCACCATTGACCAAATCGCTGGTGACCTAGTTTCCAACCCGACAGAAGATCAACTCATTGCAACAGCGTTCCACCGCAATACTAAGACGAACAACGAAGGCGGAACGAGTGATGAAGAATTCCGTAATGCAGCCGTCGTTGATCGTGTCAATACGACTATGGCAACTTGGATGGGGACCACAGCAGCTTGTGCCCAGTGTCATACCCACAAATATGATCCGATCAGTCATGCTGAGTATTTCCAAATGTTCGCCATTTTCAATCAATCGGAAGACGCCGATCGACGTAATGAAGCTCCAATCATTCAGGTGATGGGGGATCAGAATAAGAAACAAGCCGCTAAGATTTCCGCCGAGATCGCAAAGTTGGAGATGGAAATGAAATCTGCGAATAAGCCCGACCTTAAAGATTTTGCGAAATGGGAGGCGGATTTGAAGCCCAAAGCGAGTCGTTGGCATGTTCTCATGCCAAGCAAGATGACTGCGAGTTCCGGTGCGAACTTAAAAGCAGATTCTGACGGCTCTATCCTCGTGAGTGGAAAGACTGCTGAAACGGATGATTATACTATTGCCGCCAAAAATAAGCTTAAAAAAATCACCGCAATCAAGATCGAGGCCCTCGCATATGATAAACTGACTAGCGGAGGCCCAGGCCGAAGTGGAAACTTCGTCCTTAACGAAATCGAACTCAGCAGCGGTAAGAGTAAAGCTTCTTTTTCTAATGCCTCTTCGACCTATGATCAGAATAAGTTCGAAGCGGCCTCCGCGATCGATGGTGATTCTGGCAATGATTCTGGTTGGGCTGTTGGTGGATCACTAGGGAAAGATCATCATATCGTGGTGGAGTTAGACAAATCTCTCGAAGGGGAGGATCTTAACCTCAAACTGCTGCAACGCTATCCCAACCATGCTCTTGGCCGCTTTCGGGTTTTGGTAACTGATTCTGCAGCTCCTTCCACTGCGCTTTCCTCCGAGACGATTGCGATCCTCAAAAAGTCTCCTGTAAAACGGAGTGCTGCTGAGAAGACCAAGTTAATTGCTGTTTATAGCAAGACCAATCCCAGTATAATTGCTCAGACCAAGAAGCTTGCGGATCTCAAAAAGCAACTGGGCACCGTGAAGCCTCTCACCTCGGTTCCCATCATGCGTGACTTGCCCAAAGATAAGCGTCGTAAGACTCACATTCAACTTCGGGGGAGCTATTTGAGTCTTGGTGAAGAGGTGAGCCCCGGAGTGCCTCAAGTCTTTGGCTCGCTGCCCCAAGGCTCGAATCCCGACCGGCTCGCCATGGCGAAATGGTTAGTGGACCAAGAAAATCCTTTGACCGCTCGCGTGGTTGCTAATCGGTTTTGGGAGAATCTCTTTGGGGTTGGGCTCGTTCTTACAAGCGAGGAATTTGGATCTCAGGGCGAACGGCCTTCTCATCCAGAACTCCTTGATTGGCTTGCGGTCGAGTTCATGGATAGGGGATGGGATGTTAAGAAGTTTCTCCGCCTTCTTGTCACTTCATCAGCCTATCGCCAGAAGTCTCATGTTAGTGATGAGATGGCCGCACTGGATCCTGACAATCGTCTGGTCGCTCGCGGCCCACGGGTCCGACTTTCCGCAGAAATGATTCGAGATCAGGCTCTTGCGGTTTCTGGATTGTTGAGTTCGAAAATGTATGGTGTTCCGGTTCGGCCGCCCCAGCCTAATCTTGGTCTCAAGGCTGCCTTTGGAGGCGGAACCGATTGGAGCACAAGCTCGGGCGAAGATAAGTTCCGTCGCGGCCTATACACGAGCTGGCGTCGTTCTAGTCCGTATCCTTCCATGGCGACCTTCGGAGCTCCTAATCGCGAGGTTTGTACTGTGCGACGTGGCAATACTAATACGCCTTTACAAGCCCTTGTGACCTTGAACGACCCTGTCTATATTGAAGCCGCTCAAGCTCTTTCTCGACGAATGATGGAGCAAAAAGGGACGGTTGCTAATATGATCAAACATGGCTTCCAACTCTGCCTTTCACGTCCCCCTAACGAGGTCGAAACTTCCCGATTGATCGCTTTCTACGATTCCACGCGCAGCAAATATGCCGCCGACCGAAAGCTCGCGCAGGAAATGGCTACCAATCCCATCGGCCCAGTTCCTAAAGATGTTGATATCGTAGAGCTCGCCACCCTGACGGTTATCTCAAATGTTCTTCTCAATCTCGATGAGACTTTGATGAAGCGTTAAAATCTCAAATTATTTTGCATCGTATGAATCCACAGTTAGAAAGCCTGCAATACAATACACGGCGGCACTTTTTTAAAAAATGCTCCATGGGGCTCGGCGGAGTTGCACTTAGTGAAATGCTCGCGACTGATGCTATGGGCTTAGAAGCTCCCGATAATCCGCTCCTACCTAAGCTTCCGCATTTTGCGCCCAAAGCGAAGCGGGTAATCTACCTTCACCTCACTGGATCACCACCCCATCTTGATTTGTGGGATCACAAGCCCGAGCTCGTGAAGCGTGACGGCCAGGAATGCCCGGACGAATACATTAAGGGGAAGAAGTTCGCCTTTACCTCAGGCACCCCCAAGCTCATGGGTAGCCCGCGTACTTTTAAGCAGTATGGTAAGAATGGTCTGTGGATGTCCGACGCGATCCCGCACTTGCACGGCGTGGCTGACGATCTCTGCATCATCAACTCGATGACCACTGATCATTTCAATCACGCGCCCGCTGAGCTTTTCGTGCACACTGGTTTCCAGCAGCCGGGCCGTCCTGCCTTCGGAGCCTGGACGACCTATGGTCTGGGATCCGAAAACCAAAACCTACCTGGATACGTAGTTCTTATTTCTAGTGGAGTGCAGCCGAATGGTGGGAAGAGTTCCTTCGGCTCGGGCTTTATTCCGTCTGTGCATCAAGGCGTGCAGTGTCGTTCAAAAGGAGATCCTGTTCTTTACGTCACTGACCCTCCGGGCATGGATCGTAGCCTGCGTCGCTCGAGCCTTGATACCCTCCGCGATCTTAATGAGGCCGCTGCCAAAGACTTTGCCCATCCTGAAACCCTGACACGCATGGCACAATACGAACTAGCCTTTCGTATGCAAATGTCAGTCCCCGAGGTTATGGATATTTCGAAGGAATCGAAGAAGACTCTTGATTCCTACGGCGCTCAACCCGGTGCCTCGAGCTTCGCTAATAACTGCCTTCTTGCGCGGCGCCTTGCCGAAGACGGAGTTCGTTTTGTTCAGCTCTTTGACTGGGGGTGGGATTTCCACGGGACAAATCCCAAGGAAGACATACGCGATGGACTCACCAATAAATGTGCCACTATGGATAAACCCATTGCGGCCTTGATCAATGACCTAAAGGAGCGGGGACTTTTCGAAGACACTCTTATTATTCTCGGCGGAGAATTCGGGCGAACTCCATTCCGTGAAGGCCGAACGGCCAAGGGGAAAGTCCTTGGTCGTGATCATTTTCCTGATTGTTACACCATGGTCATGGCTGGTGGGGGAGTGAAAGGGGGATATACCCACGGCGCGTCCGATGATCTTGGTTTTTCGGTGGCCCGTAACAAAGTCCACGTTCACGATTTACAGGCTACTTGGATGCATCTTCTTGGGTTTGACCATGAGAAACTCACCTACCGCTTTCAGGGCCGCGATTACCGTCTCACTGATGTTCATGGCAAAGTGGTGAAAGATCTTCTTCTTTAATCGAGAAGGCTTAATTAAAATCGTGAGGCATTGGCTTGCCATAAAGTTTCGACTCACTAGTCTATTCATGATGAAAAAACAAATAGCCTGGATGGTCGCAGCTGTGGTGCCCATTCTCCTAATTACTGCTGCTTCTGCAGATGAGCCTAAGGCTCCTGTAGTGGAAGCTACCGCTGAGGCCAAGATCCCCACACTCACTTATTATTATTTCGATGGATGACCGCTTTGCGCGAAAATTTCGGTCATCGTGAATGACCTCAAAAAGACAAAGGGAAAAGAAATCACCTTCAAAAACGTTCTCGTCGGAACCGGCAAGAGCAAAGAAGAAATCAAAAAAGCCAAGCTCAAGGGACATGGTATTATCGCTAAGGATAAGAGTGGTAAACTCGTCGATACGATAGAAGGCCACACCTATGGCAAAAAAGAAGTGGATGCAGTTGTAGCCAAACTCCTTGCCAAAAAGTAGTTAAATTTTATATATAGTACTGCGCAAAAGACCGGAAGATTTCTTCTGGTTTTTTTGTGCAGCTGAAGAACTTAGCGTTACAATTACGGGCGCATAGCTCCGAAAGAGAATTGTTTGGTTTTTTGTTATTCCCCATCTAAGACATTCTAGGTGATAAAGGTAAGTTTTCTCGAAGAGATCTGCGAAGAGGCGGAGAACTTTAAGAAGCTTGATTCGTCAATTCAGCGGGCGATTTGCAAAAGGTCTGCCTTTAATCTCTGCGATTCCCGGGGGCTTAAATTAAAGGGCTTGGGGTTATCATAGCCGATCCAGACAACAATCACTGCCTCCGGGCTAAGAGAGGCAGCCCAATGATCAGTGCCAGGAAGTGATAAGCCACTTATGAAATCGGGGATTTTTTTCAATCGAGAATGATCTGCGAAAGCGGGGAAGGATGCGGCTGGGCGGGAGAAAAGTATCCTTTCTTTTTGGATCAGTTCACGAACGAAGACCGGCGTAGGCCGTGAACCATTTTGGAGAAGGGTGGCGTAAGCAATGGCCAATTCAAGAGGTGAAACACTGAGTGTCCCTCGATAAAGATCTTCGCTTTTTCCAAAAGTTCCCTCAAATCCAAATCTTTTGAGTAGTTGGATTGCGTCTTGGGCCTGAAGTTGACGTCCAGTGGCGACTGGATTTCCGACAATCGGTAAGTGTCCGCGTTCTAGGGCAATTGTCCCGATCAGAGGCTCAATCATGAGCGGGCCAAGGTCGCGATGCGAATCAAGAGCCCGGTTGAAGCCGGTAGGTTTTTTTTCACGGCATCCGACCACTCCAAGAAGATCTCCGTTACGGGGGTCGATAGCGATCGAAGCCATTTGGCATCCATCTGGAATAGAGGTTTCTTGAACAAGCTTTTCAAGTTTACGTTGAAGTTGGAAATCAATTGAGGTTATGACCTCCAAGCCACCAGTTGTAATCTGTGTTTCGTTGAGAACGATTTCGAGAGGGCGCCGTAGTACGCGTGTTCCATGATCTGTTTCGAGATCTCCGGCGTTGGGATTACGAAGATCGAGAGTTTGGGATTTAATTGCATCGGCCTGTTCTGGGCTGATCACTTCAGTAGTTATGAGACGGTCAAGGACCTCATCACGTTGCCGGACTGCTCCCTCAAGGTTGCGCCACGGACTACAGGCGTGTGGTGCTCTAATAATCCCGACGAGGAGGGCGCATTGTCCTTTTGTAAGTCTGGAAGTAGGGCGGCCAAAATAATTGAGGGAGGCTTCTTCGATGCCATTGAAGCCGGAGCCAAAATAAATACGATTCAGATAAGCGGTTAGGATTTCTGATTTCGAGAATTTTGATTCGATGCGGTAGGTGATTGCAATTTCGAGGAATTTCCGGTTCAAGGATTTCTTCTCCCTTAAATCGAAGGTATTCCGTGCCAGTTGCATCGAAAGGGTGGAAGCTCCTTGGGTAAAGTCGAGGTCTTTGGCATTCCTTAAAGTCGCGCGGGCCAGGCCCCAAAAATCGACACCTTCGTGGTCCATGAAGCGGGCGTCTTCACGGGCAAAAAGGCAGATTTTTAGAAAAGTTGGAATTTCTTCAAATTCAACAAGGCGGCGGTTGGCGCCGTGGATCGTCCCGATTTCAATTCCATTTCGGTCAAGCAAGACGGTGCGCTCGGGCATACGGGAGGTTTCGGATAGATCGAACTTACTGGCGTGCCAAGCGTACCAACCAATCATTAACAGAAGGGGAATGAGCAGGGTAAGGCCGCCTTTCCAGGCAAATTCCCAAAGGCGTTTTAGGCTCATTACCCATTTGATCCAGCGCTGTTGACGATTTTGATAACTCGAACTCATTATCTGCGTTGCTTATGGGTAAGCTGGAAGAGAGGCCTCGGGGTTAGCCATTGCTGGAGGAGTGATTGTAAAAGTAGCGCCGCTTGCTGTGGTATGCTCTACCGCTGCAAGGGGAACTACCGTTACAAAAACGGTTTTTCGATTTTCAAAAGCAGTCGCGCCAATATTTAAAATAGCAGCGCATTCCCGTTGTTTTTTAAGAGTTAGTATATTTCCTAGCTGAAAACTTTCAGGAGTAGCGTCTTCTGATGGAAAGAGGCATTCTAGGAAAACTGGGTAGGG
>DIHU01000264.1:0-1662 GCA_002420315.1 Akkermansiaceae bacterium UBA5688 | reverse complement strand
TCAGTGAGCTTTTCGACTCCGATGATACGGTATTCTCCGGTAACGTAAGTAAGGAATTTTGGCTTTTTAAAATTGCTGAGGTAGGCGCGTCGCAGCTCTTTGTTGAGGGTCTCTAGATCGGTTTGGCTAAAGCTCTGAAATTGAGCCTCGAGCTCCTTGGGATCGCTGTCTTTCATAGGGACAGGTGTGTCGAGAGGAGAGAAGGCTTTCGGTGATTCTAGTCTCCCCACCTTCAACATCAGTTTATAGCTAGTCGGGTTAGTGGGGTCCCGGAAGAGGTTGAGACAAACAATCCATGAGGTTATCGCAAAAGAGACGGCTAGAATATTAGCGAGTAACCACCAAAAAAGCG
Source organism: Akkermansiaceae bacterium UBA5688 (assembly GCA_002420315.1). Taxonomy (GTDB): domain Bacteria; phylum Verrucomicrobiota; class Verrucomicrobiia; order Verrucomicrobiales; family Akkermansiaceae; genus SW10. Next base: position 1,310 of record DIHU01000264.1, on the reverse strand, counting down.
GGGTCCGCTTTTTTGGGAAATCATCAAAATTGGACGGGGCCATTCTAGGCTATTTGCAGTTAGTCCCGTCAAGGGTAGGGTCATACTCGGGCTTTTTCCCTTCTTCGGATGGCTCAAAGGAGGTTCCACATCCACAAGAGCGTGAAGCGTTGGGGTTGAAAATCTTAAAGCCCCGGTCGGAGAGCTTATCGGTAAAATCGACGGAGCACCCTTCGAGGAAATCGAAAGAATCATGAGCCACGATAAAGCGTGTTCCGTTTAGATTGATTATTTCATCACCCTCTTGAGGTTCACCAATGCGCATGGTGTAAGCCAGGCCGGCACAGCCCCCGCGTTCTACGCCAAGGCGCAGCCCGGAACCTTCCGGGGCATTCTTGGTCGCAAGGAGGATAGCGAGTTCGTTAGCGGCTTTTTCAGTCACTGTAATCATAGCTCTTCACCCACAAGATATGAGTGAAAATTGAGATGTTCCAGTGTTCTTTTCTCAAAGAACCCTTCGGTGATCAAGATGCGTATAATTTTGTGACAGTGAAGCTCCTTTTTAAATTTGCGGATTCTTGTTTCAGGATTCGTGCACTCGGTTTTACGGTAAAAGGATAATTAGTGTTCTATGGATTGAATTGAGGTCAGTTCTTGCTTATTGCGTCTGTCCTGTAAACTTGGAGCAGAAAAATCGATCACTTTGACATCCGATAACCAGATTCGAACATCAAGGAAAGCTCGTGTCAGCGGAAAGCTTGGAGGCTGGTTGATTCGTATTCTTGGTATGACTTTGCGCCGCGAAGTGATCGGGAATGTCTCTGAGTTAAACGCACGTGATCAACCGATTATACACGTGATGTGGCACAATCAGATTCTTGCTGCTCCTTATCTGTGGAGGAAAATGTATCCGAGGCGCGAGTGTGTCGTACTCACTAGCGCGAGTAAGGATGGGGTAGTTTTGGCCTCGGCGGTTAAAGTTTTCAAGTTGGGTGCGGTCCATGGCTCGAGTAGCCGTCGCGGTGCGGCCGCAATTGTGGCGCTGAGACGAGCGTCGAAGAATGGGAAAGATCTCGTTTTTACACCTGATGGTCCTCGGGGGCCTCGATATCAACTTCAGCCAGGTGTGATTAAAATTGCCCAAACAACCGGCCTTCCAATAGTAGCTATGAGGATTGATTATCTCTCGTGCTGGACTCTGAAGACTTGGGATCGTTTTCGGATACCCAAACCTTTTAGCAAGGTCAGGATCATTTTGGAGGAACCGATAACGGTTCCGCGCCGACTACATGATGAAGAATTCGAGAAAGAACGGCTTAGGCTTGAGAAAT
>DIHU01000088.1:6451-6880 GCA_002420315.1 Akkermansiaceae bacterium UBA5688 | reverse complement strand
AGAAGCCCTCCTTGGCGACGGCTCTTTCAGCGGACTTTTCACCAGTTCTCTATTCCTCGCTCTTTTTGTCGTTTACCTCCTCATGGTCGTTCTTTTCCAAAGCTGGTCCTACCCGCTCGTCATCATCCTCTCCGTTCCGCTCGCCACGGTCGGAGGTTTGCTCGGTCTTTACCTCGTCCACAAGTCGAGCCTCGCCGACCCCTACATGCCGGTGCAGAACATGGACGTCCTCACCATCCTCGGCTTTGTCATCCTCGCCGGAGTTGTCGTCAACAACGCCATTCTCATCGTCCATCAGACGATCAACTTTTTGAAGGAGGATCCTTCCCGGGATCCAAATGAAGCGATTCGCGAATCGGTCACCAGCCGCGTGCGACCCATTCTCATGTCAACCCTGACCTCCGTTGGTGGCATGCTTCCCCTCGTTCT
>DIHU01000088.1:6008-6137 GCA_002420315.1 Akkermansiaceae bacterium UBA5688 | reverse complement strand
CTCCCCGGCTCCGGCTCCGAACTCTACCGCGGCCTCGGCGCCGTCGTCGTCGGAGGCCTCGCTGTCTCGACCATCTTCACCATGTTCCTCGTCCCAACGGTCCTGAGCCTCGTCTTCTCCTTCAGCAAA
>DIHU01000088.1:0-5718 GCA_002420315.1 Akkermansiaceae bacterium UBA5688 | reverse complement strand
AGCCTCGTCTTCTCCTTCAGCAAACCCAAAGCGGTATGACTTCTCAGATTCTCAAATTCCTGCTCATCGCCACTTTAGCCTCTTGCTCCGTCGGTCCCGACTACAAGAAAGAATCGATTGCCTCACCCGCAACCTACAAAGCTGTGGGACTCAGCTCAGCGCCGCCGGGCGGAAATTGGTGGGCCTCTTTTTCCGACCCAACCCTGACCTCCCTGCTCACAAAGGCTCGACAAGCCAACCCTCAGGCCCGGGCTGCACTCGCCCGGCTCGACCAAGCCCGCGCCATTCTGGGGCTCAAGGGTGCCGACCGACTTCCTTCTCTCACCACCGAATCCCTCGGCGTGCGCCAAAAAGACACCCGCCGAGATATCTTCGAACTTCCCCCCTCGCCCTACAACAAATACCGCTCGGCTCTCAACCTCAACTGGGAACTCGATCTTTGGGGACGGGTTCGCCGCTCGGTCGCGCAGCAAAAAGCCCTCACCCAAGCCACCGCCGCCGACTACGTGGCCGCCCTCCTTTCCACCAAAGCTGAAGTCGCCCGCGACTACCTTGCCCTACGTCATCTCGATTCCGAAGTCTCGCTCCTGTCTAACACGATCAAGCTGCGCGAGGAAAACCAAAAGCTAATACAAGTCCGCGTTGATGCCGGAACGACCACACCCATCGATTCCGCCCGCGCCCGCAGCCAAACCGAAACCGCCCGCGCTGAGCTCTATCGTCTCCAATTGCGACGCACCGAATTGGAAAACGCCCTCGCCGTTCTCACCGGATCCAATCCTTCGACATTCAAGATCTCCGCCTCCTCCCCGCCGCGCACGCCCACAATTCCCGCTGGTGTTCCTGCCGACCTCCTCCGCCGCCGGCCCGATGTCGCAGCCACGGAACGCCGTCTTGCCGTCGCCGCTGAAGAACGCGGTATTGTCATTGCGAAATACCTGCCCAACGTTTCTCTCACCGCGTCTGGCGGATTCGCCGCCCTGAGCACTTCCGACCTCTTCGATTCCAAAAGCCGACTCTGGACCATCGGCCCGAACGTCACCTTTGCTCCGATCGCTTTCGGAAAGAGAAAAAATGAGGTCAACCGCGCGCATGCCGCTTATCGGGAGGCTCTCGAAAACCACCGTCAATCCGTTCTCAGCGCCTTCCGCGATGTCGAAAACGCACTCTCTGGCATCAACAACCTCGACCGTGCTTTGGCAGCGCAAGCCAAGTCCGCTTCGGCCGCCAGGGAAGCCGCGCGCCTCATCAAACTTCGCTACCAAACCGGACTGGTGAGCTTCTTCGAAGTAATCGACGCCAATCGCGAACACCTCAACGAACAACGCACCCACGTGCAAACCAAAGCCGCCCGCCAACAAGCCACTGTCCAGCTCATCCAGGCTCTCGGTGGCAGTTGGAAATGATGCGCAGATAAACACGCTCTCGCCAAGATGAAGAAAGCGCTCCGCAAAAAGTTTGCAATATTCAACCAGAGCACCCGGAAATCCGTGTGCCAACTTTGAGATGAAGATTCGATAAGCTTCTTGCTACTCAGACTTCTGGCGGTTCGCTGAACCGGATAGTGATTTGCAGCAACTTCCTCAATCTTGACGTGCACCGTGTTGCTGCGAAATCCCCATCCAATATCAGCTCCCCAATCGTTCCATGCCCTTCACCGCATCCTGATAAGGAATATCCCCCTTATCAGGAAAGGGGAGGGGTGAATCAGCCTAATTTTTTAAAGAGGAAGCTTATTTATGTCAGAGAAAATAATTTGGATTCCATCTTCTTTTAATAGCTCTCCAAGCCGCTTGTTAAAACCATTCTCATCTCGCAGTTTTGTACCATTTTCAAAATAAGTATCCCAGTCCTCTTTTGACGACCATAACTCGGTTAGAAATAAGCGATTGTGATTTTGGTTATCAAGCGATCTTTCCAGTCTCTCACATCCATTCTGATTTTCCGTGAAAGTGTTCCCAAACGGTTCATCAAGAATTTCAATCACCTTATCACGCATTCCGTCTTTTGAGTCCACAGTTATCCATACCATTAGCTTCTTCATAATCTGGTTCGTGGGAGAGTCAGTTACCTTTGCGGACGTGGTTTCCTCAAGGCATTTTGGCGTAACGTTCACTGAACAACTGGCTAGTAAGAAGGATAAAGTAGCTATTATCCCTTTGCTTAGGATAGAATTCATGTCAATGGATTTAAGGTTAGCGTGCATTCTTGCTGTATCCTGAGATGAATGGATTATACTGAAAGGGGAATTTGAAATTCAGTTTTTTCGCAGTCATGGCATTGAAATCTATCAGTTTTTTTGTGAACGCTCCGAAAACAGAAACTTTCTCGACGGTAAAAAGTTCGAGCTGATCTTTCAGTAGCTGATAACGAATTCCATTTGGTGCAATATTCTTCGCCGTCACTATATTAGCATCTTCATCTTTATAACGTTCAATTAAGATAACTTTTTCTCCAGATTGGTGATAACTCCAACCCAAAGAATCGGGCTCTGTTTTGTCTACGAATGCCGCATATTTTTCGGTAAAATTTTTGATGTGTTCTTGCGAGGCGTTATTTTTGATTTTTAGAGTGACGAATACAGTTACTTCTTTTGGTAAGTATTTTTGTTTCTGCTCTGCTTTAGTAAGTCCTTGAAAAGCGATTAAAAGAAAGGCCATTAGGGTAGGGCGAAAAAGATAGTTACTATACATAATTTTATTTAGTTTTAAGGTTAAAGCGTTTTGAAAAATCTGAGATGATTTTATTTTGTGTGAATAGGTGCTAGTAGCAAGCTTTGTGTCACATAGATTTGTGAACCACCGATCCCTCAAAGCACCATCCCCGAATCAGGAAAGGGGAGGGGCGAATAAAGATAAGGCTGCCCATTTTTCCGTGAACCCCTCTTGCTGGAACAGAGATAAAAGAAACTGCCTAGGGCTTTTCAGTGATCAGCTTTACTGGTCTGCCTGCGAACGTGTCACTCCAACCCTTAGCTTCAGGTTTGCGGTAGATGGTCGGTGAAGACTTCTCAAAAGCGTTATCCTCAACTTTGGGAGCATCCCCAAGAAAAGTTACAGCGGTCAGGCTGTTGCATTGAAAGAAGGCTCCAAACCCAATACTGGTGACACTATCAGGCAAAGTGATGCTCGTCAGGCTGGTGCATTCGAAGAAGGCAGCTCTCCCCATACTGGTGACGCCATTACCAATCGTGATGCTCGTAAGGCGATCGCAGCCAGCGAAGGTGGCCAACCTGATGCTGGTGACGCCATTTCCAATCGTAACATTCGTCACGCTGGCGCATATACCGAAGGCACCCTCCCCGATGCTGGTGACGCTATCAGGAATCGTGATGCTCGTCAGGCTCGTGCATTCGAGAAAGGCACCAGCCCCGATGCTGGTGACGCTGTCAGGAATCATGATACTCGTCAGGTTGATGGACCAAGCGAAGGAATACTCCCAAATGCTGGTGACGCTATCAGGAATCGTGTAATTACCACCTTTTCCTGCAGGATAATCCAGCAGATCCGTCTTCTCTTTATTGAATAGAACCCCATCGACATCCGTGTAATTCCCGTTCTCCGCACCAATCTCAATTGTTGTCAGGCTGGTGCAGCCTCTGAAGGCAAAATCCCCGATGGTGGTGACGCAATCAGGGATAGTGATGCTAGTCAGACTGGTGCAGTCACGGAAGGCATAGCTCGTGATTCTAACGACAGGATTACCTTCAATGGAATCCGGAATCATCAGTTCACCTGTGGCGCCCGTATCACAATCATATATAATCACCTTTCCTCCAGTAGTGCTGTAAGACAGGTCAGCTAAACTGGCAGCGTTCACGCCAAGAGCCAAAAGAAGGAGAGTCATTAAAAATTTCATTACTTAAGGAGAGAAACAGTTCGTCGAATTGGTCTGTTTTGGTCCGTAATTAAAATTTTTTTTACGTTTATTTGACGCGAGTAGAAATTTCACTCCAAGAATCTTTGGTTTCGACATAACTACCCGAATCATTTTTAAAAACCTGAGTAGAAACCATTTTGTCTTCCTCTGATTTCTTCCAAATAAAGGCGTTTGTGCCTGAGGTCTTTCTGTTTTTCAGGTCTTGCATAACTTGAGTCTCAAATTTTTTGAGCTCTTCTTTTTTGATTTTTCCTGCGGCAAGTTGTTCTCCCGAATATGTTTTAGCCATCACTTCAATTTCTTTAGCAGTAAGCTTTTTGGTGCTCCATTCGGCGGTCCTCAAGACCTCATTGCCAATTGTTTTTAATTTTCCGACGGAAGCATATCCGTCGGAATGAAAAGAATGATAGAGAACATTATTGGTTTTTTTCTCTAGAGAAATGAGGGAAAAAGATCCTATTTCACCAGTGCTTGATTTGCTTTCTTTGAACATAAGAACGTCTTTGATTTTCCAACCAAACGTTACTGTTTTCACAACTTTACCTTTGTCGTCCTTCTTTTCCCAGCTACCGATTAACCAGTCAGCTTTGAAGACATCACTAAGAGTTTTGGATTTCTGCTGAGCTTGCACATTGAAGATGAGGCCAAGAGCAAGGGCTATTATCGTTATTTTTTTCATAGTGTTTTTTATTTTATTTGGGTGAAGTTGTTACCTAAAACGTAATGGAGTATGGTCTAATCCCCCCATTTTGTTGTGAAGACTGTGGCTCGATCAAGAGAACTGTAGATTTTTAAAGTCGGTTTTTTATTTAATCATGGCCTTACGCATTGAATCGGTATCATCAAAAGCTGTAAAGGAAGCTATTTTTCCACCTTTTATTGAAAATACATGCATGCTCTCACTATCTAAATTATCTGCTGTTATTTTGACCTGAACAAAGACTTTATTTTCAATAACATTTGTTCTCTTAGGGATTACTTTAAAGTTTTTCCAAAGAGTTGGAATGACCTTGAAAACTTCCTCAATTACGGCATCAGTTCCAATTTTCACACCGGAATGTGGGAGATCGCCAAAGATCGTGAATTTCAAATCATTTGTGTGCAGTTTTGCCCATCCCTCTGAATTGCCTGAAGCAAATGTCTCATAGGCCATAGAAGCTAATGATTTTAAATCTTTGGCTGTTTGAGCTTCGGGGTCTCTTTTGCGAAGAGCCCGCCCGTAAAGTGCTTTTGCAACAAGGACGTCACTGTTAAATTCCTCGATTGAATGAATCTTTCCATCTTTGAAAAGAAAGTGCCAAGAGTAATCATTGTTGTATTGCGCATACTTGCCTTTTGCTTTCCCTTTTTGTCTCACTGCAACCCCCTTCTCATCTGCGATCATGTGAAGGGTGTTAAGCTCTATTCCATCTGGGACAACTTTGCCGACGTGAGCAAGCCAAGATGAAAAAAAATCATCGGCGTTATAAGCCTTGCCGTATTCGAGAAGAGTATATTTTTTTGGGATTTTCCCCATGTAAGTGAAAGTGAAATCTTCGTGGCAGATCGCTCTAAGTTCTTCAGGTTTTGAAAGAAGTTTATCGAAAAACATAGTGACCATAGCCTTATTATTTTTCACTTTGGTAATCACCCCATGATGGTCAGCTCGGACATTGCTGGAGGAGATGAGTAAGGCACAGAAGGTAGCGATTAAAAATGAGGTCTTCATAGTATAATGAGTTTTAGTGTATTGTGGTGGTTTTGTAGGAGAGTTTTTCATTGGTCTCGTGAATATTAATTATGTGATTTCAATTAAAGGTTTTCATTCTGTTTTTTTGTTATCCTTCAACTGACATTCAA
>DIHU01000058.1 GCA_002420315.1 Akkermansiaceae bacterium UBA5688 | reverse complement strand
TTTCGCGATACCATCGCCATCGTAAATGTTTCCCAGTTGGAACAATATTTTGAAGCTGATGCTGAAGTGAATGAGGATTCTCTCCGTCAAGTTAAGCTGGTCAAAGGCCAGTGCGACAAGATCAAGGTTCTCGGGCAAGGCGAAATCACCAAGGCTCTCAAGGTCTCGGTTGATCAAGCAAGTAATTCCGCAAAAGAAAAGATCGAGAAGGCTGGGGGCTCTTTGGAGCTTTCGTAGTCGCTTCTCCAACATACTGGTGAAGAATTCTTTTCACGCAATTTCCACGTTGGGCCCGGTTTGCCGGGCTACAGCGTTTTTTGCGTTATTGGGATTTCTTTGTCTTTCGGCCTGCGGTGACCGTCAGGATTCCCCTTCCTCTTTGCTCAAAGAGCAGACCCGGGTCTTTTCCGATATGACCATGGTGATATTGGAGGTTGCGAATGGTGGTGACCGAAAAGTGGCTATCCTCAAGATTAGCGAATTGGGAGAAGAGCTTAAGCAACTTAAAATCCAACTCGCGGTCTCTCTCGAGAAGCTAGAACCATCCGAGCGTTCCAGTATATCTGGCCAAACAGAATTCTTGGAAGCGACGGCTGCGTTCCAGAAGGCCCAGCAATCTCTTTTCCGCTCTGGAAGGAATACCCGCGAGCTTGAAAAGGCTCTCATTACCCACCACAATCCGGCCCCTCTAATTGGAGAGGGAAAAATCGAATAACTTTTCCGACATTTAAATCATTATGATTTCTGCATTTACTGACACCTGGAAAATTCCCGAGCTTCGGGACCGCATCCTTTTCACCATGGCCATGATCGTGATCGTGCGCCTCGGCGTCCATCTACCACTTCCCGGTGTGAATATGGATGTGATTCGCGAATACCTTGAGATTCTCAAGGAAGATAACGAAGACGGCGCTGGTGGCGGGGTTGGTGCGATTCTTAACGTTTTTTCCGGTGGTGGCCTGACTAGTATGGGACTCTTCGCCCTAGGAATTATGCCCTACATTTCGGCGTCGATCATGATGCAGCTTTTGAGTGCAGTTGTTCCTAAGTTGGCGCGCTTGAAGAAAGAGGATGGTGGACAGCAGAAGATCAACCAGTGGACCCGCTTCGTGACGATTGCGATCGCGGCCGTGCAGGGCTTCTTCCTAGCCAAATCCCTAGAAAACCCTGAGAGCAATCCACTTTTGCGCGGTATTGGAAAAGCACTTGATGCGACCGGTCAGGATCTCGTTCCGGCCTTTGCTGCCAACGCTGGCGGCTCGTTTGTTGCTCAAACTGTTCTTATTATCATTGCGGGAACACTTTTCCTTATGTGGATCGGTGATCAAATTACTGAGCGTGGAATTGGTAACGGAGTTTCGCTGATTATCTCGGTAAATATTATTTCGTCTCTCCCGGGTGTGATCGTGACCATTTGGAACACTTTCGTCATCGAGCGTGGTGACAATCCATTTAGTCCACTTTTAATCGTCTTTATGGTGGTGCTTTTTCTTTTTGTGATCGCTGCAGTGATTACAATTACGCAGGGGCAACGAAGGATAGCGGTGCAATATGCCCGGCGGGTGGCAGGCCGTCGTGAAATGTCCGGTGGCACACAATATCTTCCTTTGAAGGTGAACTACGCCGGTGTGATGCCCGTTATTTTCGCCACCGCTATTCTCCAGCTTCCGACTCAGTTGCTTGGCCAAATGACTGATGCCTCGTGGGTTCGAACAATGGGTGAGATTCTTTCTCCGAATGATATTTGGTTCTACCTCCTCTCAGGATTCATGATCTTCTTCTTCAGTTTCTTCTGGGTGGCGACGATGTTCCAGCCTTCGGAGGTTGCCGAAAACCTTAAGCGTGGTGGTGGTTACATTCCAGGGGTGCGACCCGGAAAGCCAACCTCGGTCTTTCTAGACTATACTATGACCCGTCTTACATTTGCGGGAGCTCTTTTCCTTACTTTGATCTTCATGATGCCGTTCTTCATTGGACTCGCTCTTGATTTGGGTGCGAATAGTCTTGTGACATCGTTTTTCGGAGGTACTAGCTTGCTAATTTTGGTGGGTGTCTTACTCGATATGATGCGCCAGATTGAGACCCACCTTCTTCAGCGCCAATATGATGGGTTTCTCCGTAAAGGGAAAATTAAAGGCCGCCAGCAACGTCAGCTTTCGGGTCACCAAGCGACAAGTGCCTCGGTCGTATATCTCTGGGTAGTGCTTGCAATGATCATCATCGTTGCGGTGGTGGCTCTTTTCATTAATCGGTAAATGAAGCCCCGGCACTTGGTCTTCCTCGGCCCTCCGGCGTCGGGGAAGGGGACCCAGGGTCGCCGTCTTGCTAAAGAAAATCGCTTGTCTTACCTTTCGACAGGTGCGCTTTTAAGGGGAGCCCTTCGTGACAATACTACGCTCGGTCAAAAGGCACGGTCTTTTTTAGATCGTGGCGAATATGTGCCTGACAAAATCATGATCCCTATGGTACTGGAGTGGGTTGGTGAGCAAGGTGACGGATGGTTGTTGGATGGGTTTCCGCGCACCGTCCTTCAAGTAGAAGCGCTTGATTCCCTGCTTGAGGTGAAACCTTTGGCAATCATTTTGCACGTTTCGGATGATGAACTGCGGCGGCGGGTGTCATGTCGTCTCGAATGCGTGGAGTGTCATAGAGTTGCTCGTGAGGGTGAGGGGCACCTGTGCCCTGAATGTCAGGGTAAACTTGAACCTAGAGCTGATGATGCGGCGGAGAATTTTGAAAATCGTTTGGCTGAATATCGCCGTTTGGTCATTCCTGCTGTGACCTATTATTGCGATCAACAGCGGGCACGCATCGTCAATGGAATGGGCTCTCCTGATGAAGTTTATGCGAGGGTGAGAGGGTAGCTAAGACCTCGTGCCTGATTTTCAGTGGCGGTAAGAACTGGTATGCTTTTTCTACGTCTTGACCGTTGGGCGACTAGTCGTTAATTCCTGTTGCCATGGCCAAACGTTCTAAGATTCCCATTAAGACCAGGCAGGAAATCGCAATGATGCGGGAGGCTGGTAAGGTGGCGAGTGATGTTTTACAGCGGACGGCTGAATTTATCGTAGCAGGAAAAACGACCCGTGAGGTCGATGAATATGCCTTGTCTTTGATAGAAGAGCACAAGGTGAAGAGTGCCTTTTATAAGTATCGTGATTTCCCGGGCTACACTTGCATTTCAATGAATGAGGAAGTGGTGCACGGCATTGGTGGGGATCGTGTCATCCAGGATGGTGATCTAGTGAAGCTGGATGTCGGGGTGAAACGGCAGGGATGGATTGGCGATAACGCGCTCACAGTGCCGGTTGGTAAAATCAATGGTGAGCAGAAGCGTCTTCTCGCTGTGACAGAAGAGTCTCTTTTTGTGGCTATCTCTCACGCCCGAGCAGGTGCTGCGCTTTATGATCTTTGTGGATCAGTTGAAGAGTATGTCACTAAGTTTGGTTTCACGGTCGTTAGAGATCTGGTGGGTCATGGCGTTGGGCGCCAATTACACGAAGAACCACAGGTGCCCAATTATCACCCCGGCGGAAAATCACCCCTTTTAAAGGCTGGAATGATTTTAGCGATTGAGCCGATGATCAACGCAGGTGTGGGAACAGTCGACTGGTTGGATGATGGCTGGACAGTTTCGACATCGGACCGTAGGCCGTCGAGTCACTTCGAGCACACTGTGCTTGTGACTAACGGAGATCCTGAGATTTTGACTTGGCGCCCAAGAACAGCCCTGCCAGAGCAGCTTGGTATTCCTCCATTAGAATAGAGGCAAAAGATTTAAGCTGCCTCATCGATCGGATTTCAAATGACCGGTTCGACCTGTCAGTCAGGCCCACATGCTTGATGTAAAGCCTAGTCCATTCCTGAGCAGGAATTTCGTGGGTCCCAATACGTTAAGAAAAAAGTCGTAAAATAAGGGCAGCCCCTATTCTAAGGTAATCGTTGCTGATTTGATAGCGACGGTGAGCTTGAAGTTCTGCCCATGGTTTCCGACGATTCCACCATTGTCTTTGCCGACTTCAAGAATGTCGATGGGCTGAGCACTCAGACGGAAATCGTTAGGCTTTGAGGTGTTAAGTTCTTCACCAGCCACCAGCGTGATGCTTGTTTCACCAATGATGGCTTCAAAGGAACCTTTGCAGTTGGAGGGAACTTTGAGGGACGCGGTCTTTGGGTTTCCTCCGCGGCGGACAGTGAAGCAGAGGTGCTCATCTTTGAGGTAGAGAGACCAACCGTGATTGGAGCCACCTTGAGAGAGGATGACCCCTGAGGCAGGGAACTTTTCTATCTCGGCCGCGACCTTAAATGGGCGATTTGCAATACTCGGAGATGTATTAGAAGTGAAGGTATCATCGGGTTTGATATTGAAGATCTTTTTCCCGGAGGGTTTGGTTTTCTTATTTTTCTGTTCTTGTCGCCAAGAGCCAAAAGGAACGATACCGCGTTCTTTGGCCCATTGGTCATATTGGGCTGCCATCTTCTGCACCTTTTCTGGATGCTTTTTGGCGAGGTTCTTCATTTCGGTGCGATCTGAGGGGATGTTGTAGAGTTCCCATTTCCCCTTCACGCTCTTGGCAACGAGCTTCCAGTCACCATCGCGGACAGCACGGTTACCCTCGTGCTCGAAGAAGATCGGCTTGCCTCGTTTGAGGGCTTGGCCTTTGAGAATTGGGACAAGGGAAGTTCCTTCAACTGGAATCTTATCCTTCGGATAGGTGGCCTTGGCGAGATCAAGGCAGGTAGCCATAAGGTCTATAAGGTGTGTAGGCTCGGCTGAGTTACGTGAATAGGGATTGAGACTTGGGCTGGTAGAGAGAACTATTGGAGCCTTGATGCCATCAGGCCAATGAGCGATAAGAGGAGAGGAAATACCGCCTTCGTGAACCCAGTGTTTGTATTCACGAAAAGGGGTGTTCGAGACATTAGCCCAGTTTTCGCCGTATCCAATTTCAGTTTCAGGAGGTCCGGGCATTACTCCTTTGCCACGGCGAAGCGGATAGCCATCGCGGGATTGGGTGGGAATCATATTGGTTTGAAGTTCGTTCTTTCCCATAGGTTTGAGAATAGGTTTGGCTGGCCGTTTGAGCGGACCAACAAGCTTTCCTCGACCAAAGCCTTCGGCGCAGCCTCCGTTATCCTGAAGATAAAAAATGAGGGTGTTCTCGAGTTGCTTGTGTTCTTCGAGGCACTTGACGATGCGGCCGATGCCTTGGTCCATATTATCAACCATTGCGGCATAGACCTCCATGCAGGCGGATTCCCATTCTTTCAGTTCGACTTTGGACCAATCACCAACGGGTCCGGGAATTTCCCACTTGGGATCGATAAGCCCGAGTTGCTTCATCTTTTCTAGGCGGGCTTGGTAAGCGGGAGTGTAGCCTTCGTCGTATTTGCCATCGTATTTTGCGATATCCCTTGGAAGGGCGTGCATGGGCCAGTGAGCGGAGGTGTAGGCGACGTAATGAAAGAAAGGCTTATTTGCGTGATTTTTGAAGTGGGATTCAAGATAGTTTACAGTGTTGTCCGAGATGGCGTCGGTGTAATACCAAGTCCCTTCCGGATTGTATTCGGGGTCATTCTCAGGAGTGATTTGGGTGTTATCACGGGTGAGTGAGTTGGGGTCGAATAGGGAGCCGGCGCCGTGGATTGTGCCAAAAAACTTGTCGAATCCGCGTTGACGGGGCCAGTTGTCTTTGGGGTCGTTTGGAGAGATCTTCGGAGTGACATGCCACTTTCCAGCCATATAGGTGCGATAACCTGCAGGCTTTAGGGCTTCAGCAATGGTGGCGCATTTTTTATTAAGGTATCCTTGGTATTGGGGAATACCATAGTTCCCGGTCATATGTCCGATCCCGGCCTGATGGGCGTATAGACCAGTGAGCAGAGAAGCTCGGGTGGGGCAGCAACGGGCCGTATTATAAAATTGGGTAAAGCGCATCCCCTCTGAGGCAAGGCGGTCGAGGTTGGGCGTTTTGATTTCGCCACCATAACAGCCGATGTCAGAATACCCCATGTCATCTGCCATGATTATGATAATATTGGGGCGTTCATTGGCCTGATAAAGGAGAGGCGAAAAGATGAGGGTTGTGAGGAATCTCAAAAGCTTTTTCATATGGAGGTTACGTATGATTCGAGTCGTATTTTCATGGAATCGGTTTTGTGTCGTGATTTGTGGGATCATTGGAGCAGTTCTAGTTGAGCCAGGCATAAGCGGCATTTAAGTAAGTCGCGAAAGTGACCCAGAGGAGATAGGGAATGAGAAGGGAGGCTGCGAAATTTGAAAGCTTTTTAAATTCGCGAATAGTGAGAGTAATGAAAAGCCACATCAAAATAATGATAACTAGGGCGGTTCCGACTTGATGGAATCCGAAAAATAGGGGGGTCCACAAAAGGTTGAAGATGAATTGAATGAAGAAGAAGAGAGTGAGCCGAGTTCTTCCGATTTGGTTCGGATGACGGTGCCAAATGATAGCGAAACTGGTGCCGATCATCAAATATAGGGTGGACCAAACTGGGCCAAATACCCAGTTGGGGGGACGCCCGGGAGGGTGTTCCAGTTCTTCAAACCAGTCTTGCAGTGATAAGGAGGTTAGAAAGCCTCCTGCTGAGCCCAATATGAGTATTGAGAGGGTGCACAGGATGAATTTAGAGGCGAAAGAGGAAGGCATAGCCATGGGATATTTAAATTTCTTTTTTATTGGTAAGGGCTTGGAAATGATGATTATCCGAAAATTACGAGTATCGCTGTGGGTCCTTATCTTTGAATTATAAAAGAAGCCCTCGGCCAATCGACGGCAGAGGGCTTGGTTGAAGGGGAGGATAAAGTCTAAGCTTTTATCAAAGGCGCTTTATTTATCGAAGGTCAGCCCACGGAATTCGTTGGCTGCTGCGGAGACGGCTTGTTCGATCGGAAGACGTTCGGTGGAGGATCCGGTCCAAAAACCATGGCCACTGGTATTGTTGAGCATGTATTGGGCGTCGGATGGGGTTTCCATGGCGGCACCATGAGCCACGAGAATAGTGTTGGGGCTTAGTTCGCGACACTTTTGGTAAACTTTTTCGGTTTGCTCGGCCGTCTCTTCAATTGTCATGCCGTTGTCATAGCCTTTGATACCGCCTTTGGTCGTGCCCGCATGGTAGCAGAAAATGTGGGGCTTAGCTTGTTCGCAGATTGCATAAGAATCCTCTTCCGTGAAAGCGAGTCCGACAGAAACCATATCCATTTCTTCCTTAGCGAGAATGAGCATATCGATTTCGTTTTGGATGGTGATGCCGGCTGAAGTGATGACTTTGAAAATCTCGGAATCATGGTCTACATACGAAACCGATGGTCCGATATTTGAGACGGACTGAACACCCATGTCTTTGCATTGTTGAAGAACCATGCGCATATCCTTGAGGGGGTCGTTGGCATTTAGGCAGGCGCAGACAAAGGATTTTCCACTGAGAGCTGGCATGATGTCCTCGCGAGTATAGTCGAGAGTCTGCTTGTTGGAGTCGAGGATGGGCCACATCATGGACATGGTGCCCATGCCGTTGGCGCGAAGGCGGGCTCCGGAGAAGGTATTAATGCAGTCGGAGCCGGCCGCTTCCTGGAGTTTAGCAACGAGGCCTGATCCCGCCGAGGAAATCATTATGGGAATACGGGCGTCAACCTTGGCTTTCAGGTTAGCGAGAATTTGCTCAGTGGTGATACGTTTGGTGATCATAAATTTAGGAACTGGTTGGTATATTGGTTGAGAGAATTTTGAATCAATATCCGGCAAGTAAAAGTTCACCGGGGGATTGGTAAGTTGAGAGTTTGGAAGGGTGTTGGCAATCGTGTAGCTATAGATTCTCGGTGAAAATTGTCCCTTAATTAGTCAGGGCGAGGGATTTCGAACTGATCGTTGGTGCGGGAATACCAATTAGGGGAAGCCATGCGAGCTAGCGGATAATACTTTCCGTGCAGAAGATAGCCTTTGTCATCCATAAGACCGTCACGAACATGGATATAATGAACAATTCCGACGACTAGCCGGTTGCTTCCAATTTCGATTGTTGAATGTTCGGAGCATTCTAGCGCAACCGGAGCATCGGCAATTCGTGGAACCGAGATTTTTTGAGAGGGAAGGGTGGTTAAATCGTTGAGATCGATCTCACTCTCGCCATGTGGAAGGCTTGCGGAGGTAGCGACCATCACCTCACCAAGCGGTTCGTCGACCATATGAATGACAAATTCTCTGGTTTCACGAATGTTCCGCGCGGTGTCTTTTGGAGTTTTTCGGTTTTTGTTTCCTGGAGCAAATGCAACTAGCGGTGGATTAGATCCAAAGACGTTAAAGAAAGAAAAGGGGGCTGCGTTAATGTTTCCTTCGCAATCCTGAGTTGTGGCCCAGGCGATAGGCCGTGGTGTGATCAAGGAGGCGAGAATACGATAGCGATCACCGGGAGGGATCTCATCAAGATCAAAGGTCATGGGAAGACAAAAAAGAAAATGGTCATCAATTTCTGGCTTGATCTAGCTCTTCTTAGGCCGCTGGTTTTGGAACCTCCTTCTTGAGCGCCGCCTTGGGCTCTTCTTCTGGCTCAACAATCTCGACTTTAGCTCCTTCGGGGGCTGCAGAAAGCCTATTGGTGACTAGGTGCCATCCTTCGATTAGATTCTCACTGACGACAAGATTTTCAGGATCGGTCCAGATGGGGGCAATCTTTTGCCTTTTTAGGGTAAACTCAGTCGGGTGAATCGTGAGAATTTCATTTGGCCGGTATAAAGTATTACGAGGTATGACAAAAACATCTGGAATAGTGGATCCCTCGAGAATGGCGCGCACTGGTTGGCCAATTCGAAGGGGCACAGTATTGTTTTTACTTTGAGCTTGTTCCAAGCCAAAGGGATCGTTTACCCGGGCGATCACAAAAAGTTTACGCGATTGAGCATCGAGAATTCCTTCAGTCCGGACAATTTCACCCTCCCAAGTTTGCTCGCCCCCTTCGGTCAAGGCATCGACCAAGGTGACATCGACAGGTGGATCTTCGGGGTTGTCGGGAAGCGTGACGTGTGTCAGTTCTCTCGCAGAAAGAGACAGGCGCACTTCCGCAAAGTCGGTCGAGAAGATTTCGCCAAGGATTGTCCCGGCGTTTACGGATTGCCCTAAACCAACTAATCGTTGTCTCACCCGGCCGGCATACGGAGCAATCACTTCGGTGCGTTCTAGATCACGAATAGCGTCATCGAGATCTGCTTGAGCCGCTTTCACATTCGCTTTTGCTTCCTTGAGTTGGGGCTTTCGAAGGACAAGGTCTGTAGGCGGGTCAGTGTAACCGAGATCGTTCCAATCGAGAAGGGCTTGCTTGGCACGTGCGTCTTCCTGAGCAAGGCTCGCTTCGGCTCTCGCAAGGCGGGCAAGAGCTGCCGTTTTAGCAGTCTGGAAATCGGTGGGGTCTAGGATAAGAAGAGTTTCCCCTTTCTTGAAAAATGATCCACTCTCAAAGTTTGGTGAGATTTCACGAACCCGGCCGCCGACCCGTGGTGTTAAAGAGGTTTTGTTGTGGGGTTGGACTAGGCCCTGAGATTGAAGAACGACTTGGTAGTCTTCCTTCTTGAGGACATTCGCTTGAGCCTCAATGATTCTTCGTTCACCGAGGCGAGGACGCGGCATTTCTTTCTCATCAGCTAATTGATGAAACAACAAGTATCCCACGGCTAGGACGGCGATAGGAAGAATGATGCGAATCAACTGAGGCATAATCTGGGGAAGGGTAGCCCTAATTACGTAAAAGGCGAGCAGGGTCTAACAATCGATTTTGAACGGCTTCTATCCGGCCTGTTGGCGCGGTTTAACTAAACCTTCAGCAATTTCCCTCAATTCGTCGATTTTTGGTACGTCGGTTCCTGGCCCAAAGGAGCGGTCTTTGAGAGATTTGATAGATTTTTGGATTTTGCCACGGGCTTCTTTTGATAGCTGAGTATCGCGGTGAAGACCTTCGAGGAAGGCTAACAAGCTGACTGGGGTTAGTGTTGCTGGGAGCTCTGGTCCATTCGGAATGACAATCTCCTCGCTTTTTTTGAAGAAGAGGAAGTAGGCAAAGGAAAAAATAACAGGAACTAAAAGGGCTAAAAGTAGGAGATAGGGTGGAGATTTCGAGGAGCCTCCCTTAATTGGAGTTGTTTGTTCGACCTTAACAAGATCGACATCCTCATATTTTTGAAGAGAGAGTCCTTCATCGTCTTTCGCCGAGAGATTGGCAAGAACCTCAGGAAAGGTGAAGTTTTGAGGTAAATTTTCAGATTTCGACTCGAGGACAAGGCGCCATTCGTGAGTTGAGATGGGAGCACCATCATCAGTCCGAGCATCGAGTTCATCAACCTGCAGTTCTCGGTCGTCGGTAGAGGTGATCTTAAAGCCCTCGATAGGAAGTTTGATTAATTCTCCGATTGCTGGAACAAGCCCGTGTCCGGAAGCTCGAATTTCAAGAGTGACACTCGCCTCCTTTTCCGTTTCGCGTTGGTCAAGAATCATAGCGAGTGAGAGGTCGCGGTAAGGGCGCGGTGGAGTGTCGCCACTGGCATCGATCGGTATTGCGGCTGAAGCGATAGGAAGGACGACGTAGCCGGAGGTGTCTAGGAAATCGAGGTCAATCTTGAGTGGTGGAACGGCATCAATTTCGGGGCCCTTTGGCTTGAGGAGAAAGTAAGCGTAAGGAGTAACAGTCCAACCGTCTTGGGCATCAGTTCGGGATGCGACCTTTGAATTATGGAAGGTGAGTGAGAGGATCTCAAAATGTTCCTCGAGAACGCTGCGAGCTCCCTTTTCGAACTTGTCTCTGTAGTCCTCTGTAGGACGACCGTAGTTGTATGAATATGGTGAGTTATTTTGGTTGATAAGATAGCGCTGGAAACCGCCAGACTCACGCTCGATTTCCTTGGTGTGGCGGAGATTGACGAAAAGACCAAAAGGTTTATTAGCGTCAATTTGGTCAGGTCCATCGAGATGAACATCGAGTTC
The DNA here is from genome assembly GCA_002420315.1 of Akkermansiaceae bacterium UBA5688. Taxonomy (GTDB): domain Bacteria; phylum Verrucomicrobiota; class Verrucomicrobiia; order Verrucomicrobiales; family Akkermansiaceae; genus SW10. Next base: position 12,008 of record DIHU01000058.1, on the reverse strand, counting down.
GATTTCGGTGACTAGATCTTGATAGTATTCAAACACGCGTGCTGCTTCTTCAATGCGCTGATGCTTGCCGGTGATCTGAAGAGCGGCTTCTAAAAAACGGTATTTGAGATCTGCTTTTACGTTTGCGAGGCGGGAATTGAGCGTGTTAGCAAACTCGTCAAAGTGTCGTTGGCGGCAAGATTCTGGGATGCTTTCAAGTGCAGCTTTGATCTTCGCAAATTCTGCTTGGATAGGTTGGTGCTCAGTTTTGAGTGCGGCAAGATCAGGGGAACCCAGCGCAGCATAGAACCAGGTTGTGAAGGCTTCGGTGGATTCCTCATCTTCGTCCTCAAGAGGAAGTTTTGAAATATAATCTGAAGTGGCGCTGGCGAGGTCTTCAAGCGCTAATCCCTTGGTTGTCGAATGTTCGGGATGTGAGGCGAGGCCCGCCTTGTAGTTAGACTCTTCGTATTTAATCGAAGCAAGTTGTAACTTCAGAGCCCAGTCGTCGGGGTGCTGATCGAGCGCGTCGAGGCATAGGTTTTTGGCAGCGGCGTAGCCTTTAAAGATTTGTGCAATGAGTTCTTTGTCTTTGCGGTTGGTTTTAGCCTGCTCTTGGAGCTTGGGATTAGGCCAAAGAAGAGCCAGGTTTTGTCGCATGCGGCGGAGTAGCGAGGTAATAGTGCCGGCGTCTAGCTTAGAGGTTTCTCCAAATACGGATGTAAGAGCTTCAATTCGCCAGACTTCGGCTTGAGAGTGGGCCCGAATGAAGGCATCGGCAAATTCCTCTTGAAAGTTCTCATCAAGTCCAAGGGCCTTAACCTCCAAAACCATATTACCTAAAAGCTTGAGGTTACGTTCTTGCTTCGAGCGGGTGAGCGGGATGGTCTCTGCTCTTTGGTTGTATCCGTAGTAATAAGAGTAACTTGATCGGTAGCGGCTTTTTTGGTTTGGGTTGTTGTTCTCGGCCCAGACTCGGATCATTTCGCGAACCAGTTCTTTGCTTTCCTCAGGCTTTATTTTTGCAAGCTTCTTGAGAATCGGGAATGCCTTCTCTTCTTCTTTTACTTTAAGGAAGAGCTTAGCGGAGAGAATGATGTTTTCCAGTCGTACTGCGGAATCGACTTGGGTGAGCCATTGCTCGCTTGGGCGTGTCCGGAGCAGGTCGCCGGAAGGGATAGCTGGAATGGTTCGTGAGCTGCTTTGCTGAGTGGGTGGCTTGTAGCGGGAGTAGAAAAGATTACCATAAGCATCGACTTGGGCCTGCGGGCGCATTGAGTTTGAGTTGTCGAGTCGGTAGGACCGTTCGGCTTCTGCATTCCAATTACGAACGTAGAGAGTTAGGATTTCTTGCCATGGTTTAAGGTCGATTTTCTCGTTGGAAGTAAGTGCTGCGACCGCTGCGGTTTGGAGCTTGAGTTGTTCGAGTCGGAAGTCCGGCGAGCGATGCTCGCGAACTTGGGATGCCATAGTTCCAACGGTTGCTAGGATTTCAAATCCCTGAGCAGATGCATTGGAGAATGTTTGGGTCAGCCAGTTGCTTCCCGTGCCGTCTTCGAGATCAGGGACAAGAGAGAGCGCGCGGTAAAGGGCCTCAGCCCGTTCGTTAAGTGGGGCTTTTTTTTCGCTAATAATTCCGAGAGAAATTTGCCAAGCGTTTTCGAGGTGCTCGTCATCGCGATCTGCCGAGTAGGATTCGGCATAGTAGCGACCTATTAGGTTAAGAGCAGCGTGGTTTTTCTTCTCCTTGGCCACCCTAAGTGAAGGGAGAAATGTGATAGCTTCTTCAAGGTGTCCGGCCTCAATTAAAAGACGGGCCGTGCGAGTTCTTGTTTCCTCGTCGCCAAGACCAAAATAACGAGTTCCTTTGGCGAGTGTTACAAAGAAGTCTCGTGGAGGCTTTCGCTCACCCTTGATTAAGCTGGCGAGTTGGGGAAGAACAGAGTTGTCTGGAGCCTTCTGTGAGGCGTCGGTTAAGGCAAGGAATTCCTCGGGCCGGAGATATTGTTGTTGCTGGTGTTGTTTAGCACCTAGGCTGGTAAGTTCCTTGCGCGGTCGGACGGTGACTGGCGCGTTGAGTTGGGTGACCATTTGACGGAAGGCCAAGGTGGCATCGCCGGAAGGAAGGCTTGCGAGGTATTCTTTGACTTTGATCCATCGTCCCAAGGTGATGTCGCGGGTAAATTGGTTGAAGTCGTTTTTGAAGGTAGCGAGTTTTGCCTTATCTTCCCGCTGCTTTTCGATTTGAGGGTTTGCTAAAGGCTTGGCCTCGGGATCTTTGGGAGGGTTTGGAATGATCGTGGTCGTTTTTCCTTCCTCGTTTTTCTCAGCAAGCCGGTTGGCGAGAATCCCGGAGGTAGTGCGATCGATTTTTAGCCCCTGTAACATTTTAGTTCGTTGCTGTTCGGGTGTTAGGGGTGCTTTGGAAGGAGGGGCTATTCGTGAAGGGTTAGCAGTGGGAGTTTGTCCACCTCGCGCCTCTAAAGTTTGGATCATTTCTGGGGTGATCTTTGTTGTGAACGAGAGGGGGGTGGGTTTCTGAGCTGACGCTGAGATCAGGGTAAGCGAAAGCAGTAGGTTATGCCTAAATTTCATGATGGTAGGATCGTGAAGTGAATGCGTGGACTATGAGCCGGAGCCATCCGCCGGTGGTCCCTGACCAGCGCCGCGGGAATCTTGGGGCTTTTTCCCTGGCTTAACTTTTGGGTTTGGGCGACCGCCCGAACTACAGCCTTGTCATTGGCTCGGAATCGGTAGGCCGTAAAGCTCGGTTGGTTCGGCACGAGCTAAGCGGATTGCTGACTCCAGATCAGAGAGGTGCTTTTCCTTATCGGATCCAGTCTGTGCGAGGAGCTTATATTCCTGTCTGGCGGCTTCGATTTCAGGTTCCCATTCCTCGGCAGACAGGCCCTCTAGCTTCATGAGGTAGGTCATGTAGTAGCGGGCGTTGGCCAAAGTAGAGAGGGTTTCTTCCTTAAGCTCGGACGAAATAGTGGGATCTTCGTTAAGTTGTGAAACGAGGTTGGCTAGTTCTTCGCGGGCCTCGGGAAGGCCTGAGTTCTGCATCTTAGCCTTGGCGATCTCTAGCTGAATCCGCAACGAAGTTTCCTTGTTCTCTTTAGGAAGTTTAGCGAGCGCCTTCTGATACGACTCAATAGCGGAGGCCCAGTTTTTGTTTTGGACAGCAGATCTAGCTTGGGCAAGGAACTCTTCTGTGTGATCAAGTTTGACCTGTTCTTGTCCAGGGCCGTAGTGGTAGGCGGCAAAGCCAAGGGGAACAAGGAGCCAGAGGGTAGCGAGGATGATTCTCATGAAATTAAAACTTCTTAATCAGAAAGTAGCACTTTCCGCTCCTCAGAAAAAGGTCCCTTTTCAGGGGGACGAAGTCGGCTTGGCGTAAGGGAGTCGGCAAATTTCATTGATGGAGAAATAGGTGTCGAGGGCGGTGGAAGCGACGGTGCCAAGCTTGGGAAGGTCTATCGAGCCATCTTCGCTGAGGGTATGATCTGGCAGGTTAATGAATTTCGCGCGTCCCACTATGAGCTTGGTGTTGTTTGAAGGGATATCAATGATTTCCTCGAGAGTGAGCCCAACGTGAAGTGGACTTTCTTTGACGAAGGGGGCCCCAAAGTTTGGGTGGTAGGCTTCGGTTAGGCCAGTTTCATCAAACTCAGAGATTCCGGTAGGGTAGCGGGCCGAGCATTGGTGGGCTTTTTCTAAGATTTCTTCCGTGACGTGGTTGAGGCTCCATCCCCGCGTCACGAGAATATTTTTTAGAGTGTGCCTATCAACAGTGTCGGGACGGGTCACCATTCCAAGAAGAATCGGGTTGGATCCAAGATGAGTGATGCTTGAAAATGGTGCGAGATTAGTGATCCCGGCAGTGGAGCGAGTCCCGATGAGACAGATCGGTTTTGGACCAGGAAGAGAGGTGGCAAGTTGGACGCGAGTCAGCTTGGCCATCGCTTCCAGTTCCTGAGTTGAGATAAACATCCCCGACCCTCGGGCCAATTCACCTTGTGGCAAGTATGAGATTACTTTGAGCTCCTGATAAGGTTGTGCGTAAAGTGATCCGTCAGCGGGTTTTGATTCGATCGCACCGGGATTGGATTAAGAAATCAGAGTTTAGTTTGCCCCTGAGGTGAAAATCTATTTGGATTTATTGAGAATGAATAGTTAGAGTTTCGGCTATGAAATGGACCGGAGTTGTTTTTTGTTCAATTGGATTGCTGTGGGGCGAGTTGCGGGTGGGTCAGTTCCGAACTCTTGACGAGAGTCGGAAGGAGCTGCAAACTATTGGGGATATAGCCAAGGATCCGGAGAGTTGGCAGGTGAGGCGGGAGTTGGTCCGAGGTGGCATCCGGGATGGGATAGGGTTCAAGAAATGGCCTAAAAAAACCAAGATGCGGATTGTTAGGCATTCTCGAGTTGAGCGAGATGGATACACCGTCGAAAATGTCGGGATTGAAACAATCCCTGGATACTTTTTGTGCGGTAATCTCTATCTGCCCAAAATTGCCGTCGATAAAATGCCGGTCTTTCTTTGTCCCCATGGCCATTGGTCTAAGGAGGATCTTCACCATCATGGAAGACACCGCGATGAGATGCAATATCGCTGTGGTGCATTAGCGCGCATGGGTTGCGGAATCTTTGCTTATGAGATGGTTGGGTATGGTGACTCCAAACGGATGGGGTGGGAGCACCGCTGGGATCCTCAAGTCATGGCATTACAAACTTGGAATTCGGTGAGAGCTCTCGATTATGTGCTCGAGTTGCCAGGTGCTGATCGGAAACGGGTGGGTGTGACGGGAGCTTCAGGTGGTGGGACGCAGTCGTTTTTGATTGCGGCCCTTGATGATCGGATCACTCTTTCAGCGCCGTGCGTCATGGTGTCCTGTCATTTTTTCGGCGGTTGTCGGTGTGAGAGTGGTTTACCGGTTCACGTTCGTGACACTCATGTTACAAATAATGCTGAGATCGCAGCACTGTTTGCTCCCAAGCCGCAGTTACTAATTTCAAATGGCGATGACTGGACTAAACACACTCCGACTCTAGAATTTCCATTTCTTCGGAAAATCTACCAACTTTACGGTAAGGAAGAGAAGGTGAAGAATATTCATCTCCCTGAGGAGAAGCATGACTATGGGAAGTCAAAGCGAATGGCTCTTTATGACTTTGTGGCGGAACAGTTTAAGTTGAACCGGAAGTTGGCTGACGAATCAAAAGTCGAATTGATTGATCCAATTACTCTCTTTGTTTTTGGGAAAGACCATCCAGTGCCCGAGGGACTTTTAAAGCCAAATCAAAAAGTGCAGTTTCCCAAGTGAGGTCGGCTAAGAAGTGCCAGGCTTAAAGGGAGAAGCGAAGAAGTAGAGCAGGAGGGGAAGAATCGCTAGGCCAAGTGCGGAGCTTATTCCAGTGATAAGCGCATATTCACGAAGAGTGAGCTTGAGACCTTCCTCGTCTGTCTTGAGTGACCCTAGACCATTGAGCACGGAGCTGGGCACATGGCGCATATTGCCGTCATGATATTGCCCCCCCAGGCGAGATGCGATTTGCTGCAAAGCGCCAACGTCCTGGCGCGACTGTCGACCGTCTATCATAGAGCCTTTGGTCGGGTTGCCCACACCCATCACAAGAACGCCGTCGATCGACGGGGGCATCTTCGGCATTCCGGTTGCGGGGACGGTGTCGCCATCACTAACTAAAAGCAGGGTGGCGGAATTTGATGGCCAGTTGCGGGCGATTTTTGCGGCCTCCTCAAGGCCATCAAAGAGACGAGTTTTTCCTACCGGAAAAACTGAAGACATATCCATGCCGTCTAGAAAGTTAAGGATGACTTCAAGGTCGCGGCTTTCTTGGACGACTGGTTTTGCGCCATTGTAAACCGCGACCATGGTGATGTGTAGTTTGACATCGGTAGTACGTTTTAGCAAAGATTGAACGAGTTTGGAACTGCGTTGAGTTCGGGTTAAGCCGGAATCCTCTCCAGAGTCCTTTAGTTTCATCGATGGAGAAACATCGAGGACAAGGAGAAGGTGGCGTCGTTCATTTGGCTCAATCTCTTTGACCTCAGAACGATGTGCTTTTGGTTCCAGTAGGTAGAGTGTGGTGAGGGCCCAAGCTAGGCCGCCGAGGAAAAGGACTCTTAGGACGGGGGCAAGAATGGTGGGTGCTGAGAAGCCTCCCGCTGGTCCGAAGGCGAGGTGACGAACCTTCCTGATTCGCATGGAGTGAAGCACCTCCGCACCAGTCGCGAGGACTGCGGTAGTTGCTGCGACAAGAATGGGAAAGAACATTACCAAGGAGTGTAGCGAAGTCCGAAGAGAGAGAGGAGGTAAACCCCGGCAAGAGAGAAGGCAGTGATGACGTAAGGCTTAAAATTGTCCACGGGATCAGGCGTGAGTCGAACAAGGGAAGCCTGCGCCATTTCATCGATTCGCTGGAAGACCGCTTTTAGGGCACCGGGGTCACCGGCAGCAAAGGTTTTTCCCCCAGTGATCGAGGCAACTACGGAAACCTCGGCTGGAGGAGCTCCTCCTCCGATGTGAATGGCATAAACGGTAATATTATTTTCTGCGAGTTCACGAGCGATTTTGAGGTCGTTGCCATTCGAGAGATCAAAGCTAGCGCCGTCTGAAAGTAGAATGATCATGCGGTCACCACTTTCCGAGGCAAGGAGCTCCTTCTGCGCTTGCTTGAGGGCTTTGCCAATGAAAGTCCCGCCATTAAACCACGGAGGAAGCTTGGTCGGGTGGAGAAATGCGGGGGCATTTCGGAAGGCTGAGACGTCGGTGGTGAGCGGAACCCAGCGGAGGTTATCGCCCCCGAAGACCATGAGTGAAAAGGCATCGCCGTCCCGATAGTCGAGAAATTCATTAAGCGAGCTCATGGCCGCGTCATAGCGGTCACCCGCGCCAAATTTGGCGACCATGGAGCCGGAGACATCAAGGCAAAAGAGAATGTTGGTGAGTTCGCGTTCGGACTTGGGTCTCTCGAAGGCTCGTGGTCCAGCAGCGATGAGAATGAGCGCCGCCAAAATGAGGTGGGGCAGAGTGTTGACGATATTTAGGAGCACACCCAGCCATTTGCGGTCCTTTAATTTTTGGTAATCGAATGGGAGTGGAAGAGCTCGCGTACGCTTGATCCATTGGAAAACGATCAAAAGAATCGGAATGGTAAGTGCGATGAGAACTATGGGGTGTGCGAAGGACATTTAGAGTTTGAAATCCTAACGGTGAGGCTTAAGTGATGACTTCTCCATGTAGGGAGTGAGAAGGGGAAGAAATTCTTCGCGTGAGAGTTTTTTGTTGGGTGCGTGAAGCCATTCCTCAAGCTTCAAGATAAGAGGTGAAGCTTCCGGATGACTGCGGAGTTCAACGAGCGCTCTTGCGGGGCTAAGGGATTCAATTTCAGGGATCTGCTCTTTCCAATGGCCAATCATTAGTCGTTCGAGATTGGCTTGCTGTTGGTCATTTAATTCGCCTTGCGACGCTGCTGAGACAAGCGCTTGAAGTTTTTCGTGCAGAGTTAGAAGTGGTTTTTCTACGACCAAGTCAGCCACTGGTTTTTTGCGGTAGAAGATGATGGCGAGGAAGATCAAAAGCCAAAAGATTCCCAGAACGACGATGAGGTCTTGATAGCCACCAAGTTTCTCGAGTTCGACAGGTTCTGGCTCGGAAGGTTTCGGAAGAGTGTCGAGAGGGTGAGTGGTCGTCACTTCGAAGGTGGCGTCCAAAGATTGGACCGGGCTTTGGTCAGTTGCGTAGCGTAGAAATTCGGAGATTCGGTGTGTCCCGGGGTCAAGCGCGTAGATTTCCAGGTCATAGCGGAAGCCATTCTCTGCAGGTTTGATTTTTAGGATTCGAATTACGAGTGGAGAATCGTTGTTGGTTCGGGGAATGACCTCAATCTTTGGACCGGGAATATAGAGGTCTTCGAGAGTTTCGGGGAGCCCAAGAGGCGCCTTAGTTTGGCTGAACGAACAAAGACTGCTGATGAGAAAGAATAAGAGCGCTTTCATCATCGTGAGAGAAGGTTTCGAGATTGAAGGAAGAGGCGAAGAGATGCCAAGAATGGTTGGTCAGTACGAATGGGGAAATGATCGAGTGAGGCCTTTTTGAGATTGGTGGTAAGAGCTTCCAGAGAGGTGAATTGCCTCTTAGCCGAAAGAGTAGCTTTGTGTCCGGTCTCGACTTCGCGTCCGCGAATGAAGCCTGCTCCTGGAATAAAGTCTTCGGCTGGATCACGAACTGGGATGACGACGATGTCATGGCGATGTCCTAGTAATTTAAGTGCTGGTATCGCGCTAGGATCGTGTAGATCAGAAAGCACGAATATTAGTGAGCTTTCGCCAAGTGACGGATTAAGGGCGAGGAGCTTTTCGCCTAGGCAAGTGGGCTCGTTAAATTGGTAGGCTCGGAATTCGTGAAGCCACTGCAGAATGGTTTCGCGGGAAAGTGAAGGTTTTATATTGAGTTCGCGTGAACCTGCTCCAAGGATGCCTACGGGCGAAACGCGGTCGATGGAGGCGAGCGCGAGTCCACCTGCGATTTGTGTGGCGATTTGATACTTAGAGATCTTGGTTGATGACAAAGCCATTGATGCTGAGGTATCGACGATGAACCACACTGGAAGAGATTTAGGAGATTCGTATTCCTTTACGTGGACTTTGCCAGTACGGGCGGTGATGCGCCAATCGATGGATTTGACCGGGTCACCAGGAACATACTGGCGCGATTGCACGTACTCGAGACCTTGACCAAGAAAGGGTGATCGGTCCGTGCCATAAGATAATGAGTCGGCAAGTCGTTTTACGGCAATCAGGAACTGGCGCGAATCGAGTGGCTTAGTTTGCTGGTCGGTAAGAAGGGGCATTTTAAAGCCGAAGGTGATGTTGGGACGCGTATTATAATTAGCACCGATGATTACGAAATTGAATCGGTGAGGATCTGTTGGAGGACAGCTTTGGGTGTTTTTCCTTCAGCAAGGGCTTCATAGGAGAGGCGAATTCGATGGAGGCAGACGTCTTCCGCAAGAGCGAAAATATCTTCAGGTATGGCATAGTCACGACCTTGAATGAGAGCGCGAGCACGCGAGGCCTTAAGAAGAGAAATGCCGGCACGAGGCGAGCAGCCCATTTCAAGGTCGGGGTGATTCCGGGTACGTTCCACGATATCTACGACGTGTTTCAGCAAGACTTCGCTGACATAAATATCGTGGGTCGCTTCCATGGCGTTGACGAGATCCTGCGGCGTGCCGACAGCATCGTCGGCGACGAGGTCGAATTCGGTTCGAGCGACAGCGCCTTCCCCCTTCTTTTCAACGCCAAGTTTGAGGTTTCGACGAAGGATTTCTTCTTCTTCCTCGGGTTTGGGGTAGCCGAGTCGGTGGCAGAGCATGAAGCGGTCAAGCTGAGCTTCGGGAAGTTCGAAAGTTCCTGATTGTTCGATCGGATTCTGTGTTGCGATCACAAGGAATGGTGTTGGAAGCGAGAAGGTTTCTGCACCAAGGGTGACTTTTCGCTCTTGCATGGATTCGAGAAGAGCGCCTTGGACTTTGGGAGCGGCTCGGTTGATCTCGTCTGTGAGAAGAAGATTTGTAAAGATAGGGCCTTGGTGAGTGCGGAATTCGCCAGATTTTTCGTCGAGAATTTCCGTGCCCAGGATATCGGATGGGAGAAGGTCAATCGTGAATTGGATTCGACGGAAGTCGAGGTGGAGCGCCTTAGAGATTGTGTTGACGAGGAGAGTCTTGGCAAGGCCTGGCATCCCCTCCAGGAGGAGGTGGCCGGAGGTGAGGAGAGCAATAAGGGTTCGCTCAACGACCACGTCCTGACCGACGACGATCCGTCCAACACGTTCACGGATATTCGCCAAATAGGTTGCGGTTTTAGTATGGGAAGTTTTATCAGCGGTCATTGATTTGCAGAAGGAATGCGATCTCGCGAGGCGGGTGTGTAGCTGTTAGGAGGCCTTAGGGAAAGGATGGAACTTGGAATTTTCCAAGGCTATGTCATTCGATTGTAGGGGACGCAAGGCTGAGAAAGAAGAGCGGATAGAACGGCTACTGGTGGACTGGGGAATTGAGGTCGGGAAGCGACTGGATTGAACTAAGAAAAAACCCCGGGGTGTTCCCAGGGGTCGAAATGATTTACGGGTAAGTCTAGCTATCGTCTAAAAAAACTTGGTGAGGGTTTTTTCGCTAGGTGGTCGTGAGACGAGCGAGCCAATAATCATGGCGCCGGCACCGATGAACCACATGATGGCGGCTGGGACGATGCCTCCAAAGACAAAGTATTCGCCACCGAATCCTGCCATCGCGAAGAAGGTGAGCCAGCTGATAAAGACTGCGATGACGCAGGAGTAAGCTCCTACTTTGGTCGCGCGCTTCCAGTAGAGGGCAGCGATAACAAGAGGGGTTAAAGCAGCGAAGCCGGAGAAGCACCATATAGCAAGATCGAAGACGCTTCTCTCATAGAGAAGGAGCGCAACGATGTAGGTGAGAACTACGATGGCTACGATGAAGCCCCGTGCCATGAAGAGGATTTGTTTGTCGGAGTATTTCTTTTTAGCACGATGGAGAACAATATCGTTGGTGAACATGGTGCCAAGGCACAGGAACTGAGAGTCGAGTGACGACATGATGGCTGCTAGAATCCCGGCTGTGACCAGTCCCACGATGACGGGGTCTTTAACGAGAACGCCGACCGTTTTGGCGAGGATGGCTCCGCTAGGAATTCCGGAGTCGAAGAGACCAGTGGCCCAGATGCCGATGAGTACACAGGGGACCCAGACGATGGCGATGCAAATGGGGTGTGCGACGACGGTGAGCTTGAAGCTCTTTGCGCTCTTCGCGGTCAGCCAATGCTGAAAGAGGTGGGGGAACATTCCAACACTAAGCGGAATGAACATGTAGCTGAGGAAGGTCCAGTGGGAGACTCCGATTTCACCTCCTTCTGAGAGGGTGCGGACTTTGTGAGAGTCCTTGGCCTGTTCGATGGCTGCTCCGAGCCCTCCGAGTCGATCCGAAATCAAATAGAAGGCAAGAACTCCCATGATCATGAAGACAATGGTTTGGAAGGTATTGGCCCAGGCAGCAGCGCGTGATCCACCTGCAAAGATGTAGGTTAAAACGACCGCGCTGATGACAAGTCCGGTGAACCAAGGGGGGATGGCTCCGTTGTCTGTCCACTCAGGAAAGACGCCGGGGATGGTGCCCTTTGGGGTGATCTTTGCTCCAGTGACTCCGGCGATAGTTTTGCCGGCTCCGATGATTCCGATAAGAAGATAGGGGATAACAAGGAGGACCAGGATTGGGAATAGGAGGTAGCCGAAGGCTTTGGTTTCGAAGCGGTCGCGGAAGTATTGAATCTGGGTGACGTAGCCATAGCGTTTGCCGATGGCCCAGAGTTTGATGCCGATCAGGAGAAAGCAGGCGGCATGAATGAGTCCGGACGACGAGGCCATGAGGCCGTAAGTTCCGATGCCTCGCTCAAAAGCCTTGCCGGTCGAGCCGACGAGAGCGAAAGCGGTCATGGTGGTGCCGAAGACCGACATCAGCAACATGAAGGGGCCGATGGAGTGGCTGGCGACGAAATAGTCCTTTGAAGTTCCCCGAAATAGGGTCTTAGAAAAGAGGGCGAGCCCGAGAAGGAGGCCTAGATAAATCGCGATGACGATGACGGTGGTCATTTGGAGCCTCCTTCCGATTGGTCGGCTCCACCTTCCGCCCATTCTTCGAGCTCGGTAGGCCAGGCGACCTTTATCACGATGCCCCAGAAGAGAGCTGCGACGAGAGAGTAACAGGCGTGGTAAAAGAGTCCGACGGGCATAAAGCCCAAGACTAGGTTGGCGTTATCCCAGTTCCAGCTGTCTTGATGAAGCAAGAGCAGGAGAACGAAAACGATGAAGATGATTTGTTTCTTGGTCATTGGACGAGTGATAATTGCTTACAGGCAGTGTCTCGAAAGCCTTTCAATGTGTCGATGGAATACTACTCTCTTGATCGTGAAGCCGACGAATAATCTT
>DIHU01000104.1:3653-6382 GCA_002420315.1 Akkermansiaceae bacterium UBA5688 | reverse complement strand
AGGTTGTAGAGAGCGTTGTCTAGTTCCGGACAGATGGATCTCGGTATAATGTGATCACCAGTAACAATCTCGCCGGCGTATGGCCCCTTCGTAATAGTTGGCGCGTTGCCTTTTCTGAGCTTAATCATACCGGCCTCATCTATGCATCCGAGGCGCTCTAGGATCACTCTGTTACGGAAAAGGGACTCACGCTGTGCCTTGGCCCTCTTAGGCTCGTATGAGCCTATTACGCTGTGTACTTGATCAATGACCTTGCCGACATCAAAGCCCCATATATGAGCCATCTGGAGCCAGTAACAGGCTTTACGCAATCGTGGTGTGGCAGCTCGTTTTCCTTTGAGCGTGTCGAGCTTCGCGGGATTAATTAACGGCGCTAGAACAGTAGTGAATTCGCTCCCATTGAGAGCGCTCTCGGTGAAGCTTATTGGGGTGTCGGAACTCCTAAGAAGAAAGTGGCACCAACTAATCTTGAGAAAGTTGAGGTCTCGGATTCAGGGATCGCGGAAGAATTGGAAGCCCTCGCAAATTTGTTGGATCAGGAATAGGAGAAGACAATCGATCGTCTAATTATCTCTACTAGTCATTAGCGATTACGTGCTGGTTGGTCCATGGTTCTTTGTCATGATGAGAATTGAAAAAGATTCGATGGGATCGGTGGAAGTGCCAATCGGAAAGTATTGGGGTGCTCAAACTCAGCGCTCAATTAAGAATTTTCCGATTGGAGAACCGGCAAGTATGCCGATAGAAATTATTAAGGCTTTTGGCTATTTGAAGAAGGCCGCCGCGCTGACTAATGCGGACTTGGCTTGCCTGAGTCAGAAGAAAGCGGATTTGATCGGAAAGGCTTGTGACGAGATTATATCAGGGGAGCTTTCGGATCATTTTCCTCTCGTAGTTTGGCAAACGGGTTCGGGAACGCAGTCAAATATGAATTCGAATGAGGTAATTTCAAATCGTTGCCACGTTCTAGCTGGTAACAAAATTGGTGAAGGGAAATGTGATATTCACCCAAATGATGATGTAAATAAATCGCAATCATCGAATGATACTTTTCCAACGGCGATGCATATCGCGGCTTATAAAATTCTCGTCGAGAAAACTATCCCGAATGTGAAGATGCTTCGAGACACACTCAAGCAGAAGTCAGAGAAAATGTTTGACGTTGTTAAGATTGGGAGAACTCATTGGATGGATGCCACGCCGTTGACTTTGGGGCAGGAATTTTCTGGATATGTTGCGCAGTTGAATTATGGGCTGTTGGCTTTAGAGAGGACACTCTCCCACTTGTCGGAGCTTGCTCTGGGTGGCACTGCGGTGGGAACGGGCTTGAATACGCCAGACGGATATGCTGAGAAAGTAGCTAAAAAAATCTCAGATTTGACGGGTTACCATTTCATAACTGCGCCCAATAAGTTTGAGTCTCTCGCAGCGCACGATGCGATTGTAGAATCTCATGGTGCGTTGAAGCAGCTGGCGGTCAGTTTGACGAAAATTGCCAACGATATTCGTTTTTTAGCTTCAGGTCCACGCTCTGGGATTGGAGAGCTTTTGATTCCTGCCAATGAACCTGGTTCTTCTATCATGCCGGGAAAGGTGAATCCGACTCAGGTTGAAGCACTCACGATGGTTTGTGCCCAAGTAATTGGAAATGATACTACCATTACGATCGCGGGTTCGAACGGGCATTTTGAACTCAACGTTTATAAGCCTGTCATGATTAATGCTTTTCTGCAGTCAGCAAGATTGATTGGTGATGCTTGTGCAGCGTTCAATGATCAGTGCGCGGTTGGTATCGAGCCAAACCAAGCTCGGATTGATTCGCATTTGCGTAATTCTCTGATGTTAGTGACCGCTCTCAATCGCCATATTGGGTATGATAATGCAGCTAAGATTGCGAAGAAAGCTCATCTCGAAGGAATCTCTCTTAAGGAAGCTGCACTTGAATTTGACTTGCTCAGTGAGGAGCAATTCGATGAGTTGGTTGATCCTAAAAAAATGATTGGTTCGTTCTCATGATGGCGGGATTTTTCCGAGACGTCCTAGATCTTCGATTACTCGAAAGCGAAAAATTGCACTCGGCGATAGCACGAAGGGCCAATTTGGTGGAGCCAGATCATTCATTTTGGCTTATCGCAGATCATGACCCGGTCGAGTTGCACGAGTATTTTAATGAATTAGGATTTTGTGTTACAACCTACGTTCCCTGTGAAGGGGAATATTGGGTCTTCATGGGGCGAGTAAGGTAGGCTGCGATTTTGTTTCTTTGGCTAAGATTAAACTAAGCCGTGGTCTAGAAATTTTACTCCAAAGGATTATGAGGTTGCCTTTGTGTCACTAGAAGTGATTTGGTTTTGAAGTTGTAGTTGGAATGGAATGGTGGAGGAGAGAAATACCTCAAGAGTTTGTTCTCAATTATTTTAATCCAAAAGAAGAGCCCGCCTAGCAATTAAGCTTAGCGGGTTGTTTGAAGGCTGGATTACCTTAGGAGCCTCTACTCGTTCTCTTTAACTGAGAACCTGAAGAATTTCTTGCCGGGCGCTAGGGGGATATCGACTTCAGCTTCTTCATCCCGAGTGATCCATTGGCCAAGCCCATTACTTTCTTCAATGCAGAAACGGAGCCTTACTTTATTATCAGTAACATCAGACAAACTATAACAGAACCGAGCCTTCCATCTTTTAATTCTTCGAAGGTAGGACGAGCATTCTTACTGCTAGGAATTTGCTTTT
>DIHU01000104.1:0-3327 GCA_002420315.1 Akkermansiaceae bacterium UBA5688 | reverse complement strand
GGAAAGTCCGTGAAGAACGAGTTTGGGCGGAATACATGGGGGAGAAAGGGGGTTTAGATCGTGCTTATGGGCTATCTTTAAAAATAAGTTAAAAAAATGACATTATTATCCCGAGATTTTCGTATTTTAAAGAGTAGGAGGTGATCCTTCAAGGCCACTCTAACCTGACCACTAGGTAAAAGGAGGCGTCGGAGCCGGATAGATCATCCACCAAATATTATTGATCTATGAAAAATATTATATGTTCCCTAGCCCTCCTGTTGAGTGTTTCAATCCTCAATGCTGACCATCATAAAAAGGACGAGAGTAATCTGAAACTTCCTACTAGCTGGAAAGAATATCTATCGCTGAAAAAAAAGCAAAAAGCGTTCGGTATATGGACCTATAGGGGAAGGACCTCTAGTATGTGGGAAGGTATTCCGGAAGCCATTGAGTATAGTCATACCCACACACTTCAGATGAGCGCTAATGGAAGTAAAATTTTAAGTTCCGAAGTAATGAAAACGAAAGACGGGGCTATTCTAAGCACTGGGACAGGGATGGAAACCTGGGACGCGAAAAGAAAAAAAATATTCTCCAGCCACTCTGGATACGACGGAGGAAAACTCTACACTGGTCCCTCGGAATTAATCGGTATCGGTGAGAGCGCAGAAAAATGGAAATATACTGAGACCAGTTCAGGGAAAACCTATGAGGTGATAGTAACTCGGAAAACTAAGGCCCTTAATAAGAGGAGCCATACATTTATGAGAGTGAAAAACCCGGATAGTTCAACTACCTCCACTTTCACAAGACAACCCAAAAAGAAGACAAAAAAGTAGTCAAAAAGAGACCGTGATCAGGTCACCATTTGTAGACCACTATGAATGTTATGCTCAGGCTTTGCGCAATCGTGGTGTGGCGGCTCGTCTTCCTTTGAGTGTGTCGAGCTTCGCGGGATCGATTAAGGGAGCTAAAAAGTTGACAAACTCCGCTGTGACTTGTGAGCCAGTAAGACACTTAGTCGGAGGTGGAGTAGTAGCACTAGTTTGGCTCTGAGACTCTTTTGGCGGGGTGCTTGCCGACGGGGTGTCTTTGCATCCCGTGAGGATAAAGAGGCTTAGAAATAGCAGTAGCGTGCGCATGGTGAGAGCGTTAGGGAAGTGACGCTAAAAGGAGTGAACTCGCAAAGCTTATTGGTATTCCCTCTTTTACTCATCCTTCCGCTCTACCCTAAAGAATCCTGTTGGGTATTCCTGTTTGGAATAGAGGCGTTCTATAGCTCCTTCTTCGCCAACGATATCATCTTCAATAACATCCCAAGTCTGATTATCAGTTGAGAATTCGATGACGTAAGTGGCTCCAAGTGCAGCATTAAACTTAACCTCAATCGCCGTCATGATTTCCACGAGCGCATCAGGGACACTTTCAGCTGAGTTTGGATCGTAAGCAGTCTCCAGTTCATAGAGGTCAGTAAAGCCATCAGAATCAGAGTCAGGAGAATTAGGGTTAGTTCTGTATGTGTTAACTTCATCAGCATCACCTAAGCCATCATCGTCAGTATCTTCTTTATCGATGTCTGTTTCTGAAATCAGTTCTTCGAACGCATCGGAAAGCCCATCGAAATCCGAATCGGCGTATAAACGGTATTCGAAGTCTTGTTCAAAGATACCTTCGCTATTTGTGATGCTGACACTCCAAGTTCCTTCATTGGCTTGAAGGTTATCAATGTTAATGCTGCTTGCTGTGCCTCCGAGATTCGCTGGAATCTTGAATCCATTAAAGCACCACTGGTAGGTGAACTCTGTCGGGAAACCAACAGTTGGGGTGGCATCAAGAGTGATGGATTCGCCAGAAGGGGACTCATAGAGAGGATCAATAGCGACGAATGGAACTGCTGGAGTCTGGTCGAGGATTTCTAGGAGATACGCTCCAGTGTTCGATCCTTGTGCGTCGTTCCAAGCAAGAGTGTCACTCCAAACGGTAGCATAATCTTCGTTACCGAAGTTATTAGGCTCTCCCTCATATCAATTTCTAACAGTAAGAGGCTCCCCCGTAATCCACTTCCATTGCCCCTCTTGAGCCTCGTCAGTTAGACCAATCCAAACGCCCGGATCATCAGGCTGAATGAAGGCATTGGCAGCGTCAATTTTGGCTTGAGTATCCAAGACGGCTAATCGCCCTCCTTTAGTTTCGGCATCAGCTTTTGCTTCCTGCCAAGTGAAGTTACCTTCGATGATTTGGAAGACCGGAAGAGGTTTGCTATCCAACGCATACAGCGCCGTAACTTCAGACTCGCTCAACGCTCGATCGTAGAATCTTAATTCATCAATTACCGCAGATTCAAGTATTGTATCAGCATATCCCACCTCTCGACCAATATCCAAAGGCACTACACCCTGATGATTTTCCCAACCCTTGAGACTGCTCTCGGGTAAATTACCTCCAAATACAACATTATCAATAAGAGCCCCATCAATGTAACATTCAATCATTCCTTTTTCCGAATCTAGAACAATGACCATGTGCTGAAATAGATTTGCCCCTTGATTGGGAATCGATAAAGCCAAGGCTGATGAAAAGTTTTGAAAAAAGGTCATCCTGATTTCCTCGCTAAGATAATCCATATCCCAATTTCGATTACCATTCTCTCTCCTGTTACTAAAAATACGTCCTGCGTCTTCTCCGGAAAATGTAAAAGATAAGGTTCTTGATCCTTTTGGGTTGATCGCTGCTGAATGTGGTATCTGAACCCAAGAATCACCACTAAGCTTCAAACCGGAACCTGACGGCGCTTCGTCGCTAAACCTAGGGTTTGTTCCGTTTAAAACCCCATCATTTCCATTCCCACTCTCATCATTAGCATTCCCATTAAAGGGGTAGTAAGCGACAAGGCCATCATTTCCATTCCCACTCTCATCATTAGCATTCCCATTAAAGGGGTAGTAAGCGACAAGGCCATCATTGAGATCTTGACCAAAAGCAAAACCACAAGAAACGAACAAGACCGCCATTAAGTAAGCGCATAACTTTTTCATGAGGTTAGAGAACGAGATTTAAAGATAGCCCTCAAGCTTAAGCTTACTTCCAAATACACGAGGAATCATAAATTATTATTGATCAGTGATTTAGGGAGGTGAAGTCGGTTGCTTTGTTTAGGCCGCACGGCATAGCGAAGAGGCCTGTAAGCCAATGGTTAACAAATACTCTCCAAGAAGAACCCATAGTAGAGAGGGGCGCAATTCAGCCAAAAAAATCTCTCACCGTATTATATAGGCCGTCCGCCGCGATTTCCCCAGGTGGGGTGGGTGGTCTTTAGATGGCGGGGAGTGAGCTTGAAGCTTTCAT
>DIHU01000143.1 GCA_002420315.1 Akkermansiaceae bacterium UBA5688 | reverse complement strand
ACTTTTTGCCCTTCAGTAGAATCTACTTCTTTGTGGTAATCCAAAAGTCGAGAGAGGACCCGAGCAATGTTACCATCAACGATGGGAGCGGGGCGATCGAAGGCAAAGCTACTCACAGCTCCGGCAGTGTAGCGACCAATTCCAGGGAGGGTTTCGAGGGCTTTAGGGTCCGAGGGAAATCTGCCCTCATAATCATCTAAAACGGTCTGGGCAGCTTTTTGGAGATTGCGAACGCGATTGTAATAACCGAGGCCCTCCCAAGCTCGTAAAAGCTTTTCTTCAGGAGCAACAGCGATCGCCTCAATATTAGGAAATTCTTGTAAAAATCTCTCGAAGCGGTGTTTCGCCAGAACCGAAGCTACTGTTGTTTGTTGAAGCATGATTTCTGATACAAGGATCGCCCATGGATCAACTGTTTCTCTCCATGGATACGATTTGGCATTTACTTGAAACCACTTGAGGAGAGCATTCCGGAATCGTCCCTTATTTTTTACTAGATGATATTGTGCGCTGGGTTTGTCCATGCTTCGTCAGAACGTTAAAGATGAAGGATATTCGGGCCAACGAAAATCGGGTGTTGGGAATTCGTGGAAAGGGCGTTAGAGTCGCCAATGGCGAAAGTCACCTATACCTTGGCTCTGTCCGATGAGCAGGTCACGATCTTGAAGGCCTGCTTGTTGAGAGATGGCTTTGAATTTAAGGAGAAAGAACACGTTCTTTATTCGGCCAAAAGAGGGAAGCTTAATGTCACGGTTTACCGAAAAGGGCCCAAAGTGTTGGTCCAAGGAAAGGAGACTGAAGATTTTGTGAAATTTGTTCTCGAGCCTGAAGTGGTTGGGGAAGCGCGTTTGGGGTATGAAGAGCATTGGCAGGCGGAGATGTTTGAGCCCCATTTTGGAATCGATGAGAGCGGCAAGGGGGATTATTTTGGGCCGCTTATTGTGGCTGGGGTTTATACAAATTCTGAGATCACAAGGACCCTTATGAACGCTGGTATAATGGACAGTAAAAGAATTGGCTCGGGGAATAGGGTTCGAGAGCTAGCTGGTAAAATCCGGGCTGAAGTTGGAAGTAGATATAAGGTGATCAGATGGGCTCCATCTCGGTATAATTTGCTCTATAAAGAATACAATAACGTGAATCTTATGCTGGCGAGAGGGCATGCAACGGTCATTAAGGATTTATCAGTTCGGGTTCCATCCTGTGGTAGGGCTTTGTCGGATCAATTCACCAAAGCTCCATTAATCGCAAGAGAGCTAAAAAATCGGAGTGTGCGGCTAAATCTGGAAGAGCGAACCAAAGCGGAAAATGATATTGCGGTAGCAGCTGCATCCATTCTAGCTCGGGAAAGTTTTTTGGATTGGATGGATAAAGTTTCCGGGAAAATAGGCTTGGAACTTCCGTTTGGGGCCGGTTCTGCCGTCAAGGAAGTCGCGCGTGAATTCATACAGAAATTCGGTAAAGAGAAGCTGGGAGAAGTCGTGAAGCTTCATTTTAAGACGACTGATGAGATTTAGTCGGTAAACTCATCAAAAAACATATTAGTTTTCTTTAGTTTTTTGACAGAGTGTCCTTAGTTAGGCTCGTAATGTGGCCGGATTTCCCCCCAAATTATGGCAAACTTTACAAAAAAAGAAATTATCCAAGAAGTAAGCGACGAATTAGGTGTGACTCAGGCACTCTCCTCAAAAATGCTCCACCTTTTTGTGGATATCGTGTCGCGCGAGCTGGCTGCAGCGAATAACGTCGTTATTCGTGATTTTGGTACTTTTGAAACGAGGATTGCTAAGGGAAGGCCTGGGCGAAATCCTAAGGATCCTTCAAAGACGATAAAAATTCCCGACCGCGCTGTGGTCAAGTTTCAGGTCGGAAAAGCTCTGAAGGAAAAAGTGGCTCGAACGTTGCCAGAGATTAAGGCCAGAGATCTTGGGTGAGATGAGATTCGCTTCAGTATTGGCCCTAGTTGCTTTGCCTACGGCCTTGCTTTTTGTTTCATGTGGATCTCCAAATTATAAAGGTTACCAAACCCGAAGTTACAATATTCGGGGTCAGCACTATCAACCGTTAAGTGTCGAGAGTGCCCTCAACTACTCAGAAGAAGGAATTGCCTCGTGGTATGACGAGAGCACGTTTTTCGGCTTCAGAAGAGGGAATACCTCTCTCGGAGAGCGGGTAGGGCGTTTCGATATCTCAGGTGCTCACAAAACACTTCCGATTCCGTGCCGTGTGAAAGTGACTAATCTTTCGAACGGGAAAGTTCTGAAAATGCGTCTCAATGACCGGGGTCCCTTCATTGCAGGCCGAATTATCGATGTGACACCTCGGGCAGCCTCTAAACTTGGTTTTAAGGATGATGGACTAACCCGAGTAAGGGTAGAGGTTTTAAGTATAGGC
Source organism: Akkermansiaceae bacterium UBA5688 (assembly GCA_002420315.1). Classification (GTDB taxonomy): domain Bacteria; phylum Verrucomicrobiota; class Verrucomicrobiia; order Verrucomicrobiales; family Akkermansiaceae; genus SW10. The sequence continues at coordinate 141 of DIHU01000143.1, read as the reverse complement.
GACGGACAATATGAGCGGAAGGCGCCTGGCCGAAAATTCTGGTTTTGGCCATTTTAGGCATTTGACCTTTTAGTAAAGCCTTGCTTGAGCTTGGTGCGGGTTGAACTCATTCTTTCCCCGCATGCTTCGCTCTTTGATGAC
>DIHU01000086.1 GCA_002420315.1 Akkermansiaceae bacterium UBA5688 | reverse complement strand
TTTAGCCAATACTCGAGCGATAGGGCCCCTTGGTGAATGAGCAACGAGAGGCCATTTGCGGTCCGTGCGCCTTGGTCCCGGGAATCTCTGAGGAGGCGGGTGCGTTCAGGGTTGTAAATGGTTTCGTAAACAAGATGGTGGGGTTCAACCCAGTGTGATGGAAAGGGAGACGGATCAGTAGTTTTGAGGCCCACTGAGGTTGTGTTAATGATCAGTTCGCTTGACCCTATGGCCTGCTCAAGGGAAGGATCAGAGAGGGCCGCGATTTCGATTCGGTCCCGCGGACCTTTTAAATCTTCACGATCGATCAGTTTTGAGAGTTGCTCTTTCATGGGATGAAGCTTCTCAAGTGTCCGATTTACTAAGATCACTTGTGGGCAGTTTTCGATCGCGCATTGGGTAGCGATAGCCCGTCCAGCTCCCCCTCCAGCCCCTACGATGATAACTTTCAAATCACCAAGGTCGACCGAGAATTCCTCGCGAATGGCTCTTGCGAAACCTGGCCCATCAGTGTTAAAGCCGGTGCACTTTCCGTCTTGATCAAAAACGATGGTGTTGACGGCGCCCATGATTTGGGCGGCGGGATCCACAATGTCGCAAGCTTCAAGAGCTTCGAGCTTATGTGGAACCGTCACGTTAATCCCATGGATTCCTGCGCTATAAAGTTTTTGAAATGCCTCGTAAACTTGGCCTGCCTTTACTTCGACACGGATGTAGCGCGCATCTTCTCCTAAATCATCAAGAGCAGGCTGATGAAGTTGCGGGGATAGTGAGTGTTCCACCGGGTTTCCGATGACTGCAAACCGCGCGAGTTTCTTCTTGTTTTGATTCAGGGTCGAAAGTTTATCGATCGTATAATATTTCATGCGAGAAGATCGGTGAATCGTTTGAGTCGGCGGACACACTCATTTTTACCAAGGATTCCGAGAATTGCCCCCAAATCAGGTCCTCCTGATTTACCTGAAAGAGCAATTCTTAAAGGAAACATAAGCTGTCCCGGTTTTGCGCTGGCCGCCTTGGCTGTTAACACAATTGTTTCTTTAGCTAAATCCCAGTTTTTAAGATTCTCAAAATTCCCGGCAAGACTTTGGAGCAAAGATCTCGCATTTTCATTAGCCTTCACCTTGGTGAGAGCATCAGAATTGATGGGGAAATCATGATCAAGATAGAAGGCTACAGCGTCCGGGACCTCGGTGAGCAGGCTAACTTTTTCTTTCACCGAATTCAGCATTTCGGGACTTGCTAGACCTTCATATTGATCTGTGAATTCCTCAGATGATAGTCCCAGAATGTGTTGCTGGTTGACCCATCGACATTTGTCGGGATTAAAGCGAGCAGGTGCGCGGTTAACTGCATCTAACGAGAACTTTCGAATCAGTTCAGCAGCTGAGAATATTTCACTCTCGTCCTTGGGTGACCACCCGAGTAAAGCTAAAAAGTTGACAACTGCACCGGGTAGAAAACCTTGTTTTGGATAGTCGCCCAAGGCAGCACCTTCGTCACGTTTTGACATCTTAGAACCATCACTATTTAGAATAAGGGGAATGTGAGCATATTCTGGAGGTGGTGCACCGAAGGCTTCGAAAAGTTGGAGGTGCTTGGGTGTGTTCATGAGATGGTCCTCACCGCGAATAGCATGAGTGATCCCCATCGTGAGGTCATCTACCACATTAACGAAGTGAAATACAAAAGATCCGTCTGAACGACGGATTATCATATCGGGAGTGTTCGAGTCATCCGTGTAGTCAATTTTCACCTCGCCACAAACGAGGTCATTCATAGTGATTAGTTTGCGTTCGAAGCGAAAACGCCAAGCGCCGTCTTCCTCGTAAACGCGGCCCTCCTTTATTAGTTTCTCAAACCATTCGAGATAGATTTTGGAGCGCTGGGACTGGAAGTAAGGGCCGCAATCGCCCTCGTTCCGCGGGCCTTCCCAGTCAAGACCCAGCCATTCCATACCCTCAAAAATTGCCGATCTTGCAGTTTCGGTATTTCGTGATTCGTCGGTGTCCTCAACGCGTAGGACGAAGGTCCCTCCGTGGTGTTTGGCGTAGAGCCAGTTAAACAATGCGGTTCGAGCTCCGCCAACGTGGAGGTAACCAGTGGGTGAGGGGGCAAAGCGGGTCCGGACTTCAGTCGACATCTCCCAATCTATAAACTGGTCCGAGTGAACGGGCAACCGGGATCAAAAAGTATTTCAGCTTTTAGTAGAGAGTTTTTCGAGGACCTTGATCCTTGTTTTTTTCGCGTTCCATCTTTGTGAAGTCGCCTTCTTCGCAGCAACGGACAAAGCCCTCTCCGATACCCTTTAGGCGATCCCAGTGCTCTCGAATCTCTCGAGCTTCATCCAGGCTAATTGAATTATCGACGGCTGCTTGTGAGATGCGGGAAAGGAGGTTTGAAAACTGGGAGACAATTTCATTGGTAGCTGGGAGCACTTCAAAATTCTGCTGGGAAGAAGTGGATGGGTTGCGCACAAAGTAGCCATTGCAACGCTCGCAAAGCCATTCAATGATTTGTTCTTCTTCAGTGAGGCGGACTATTTCTAGAAGGCGATCAAGCGGATTGCGCGAGCCGCTTCCACTCTCTGATTGTTCTTGGGCCCATTTGTAAACAAGGGAAAGTGAGACCCCCAATTCGCCTGCTATTTCTTTTGGACTGCAGTTTTTAAAGGCTTTCTTAAGAATATCGTGACTCTCCATTGTGTCGAGACTAGTGGGGAGGGTAGGGATAGGCAAGTCTGCTAAGGAGATAGAATATAGAACTGGGAGCCACTCTTAATCAATTGCTGGGGACTGAGGTTGCGTTGGTTGAGACTGTTTAAATCCTTAACTGTGGTCTCATAACGTTCTGCAATTTCGGAAAAACGTAGGTTCTCTCTAATGACCACGAGGCGAGGCCTCTTTGATTTGGCCCCCCCTAACTTGTGGTTCTTGATTTTCTTAGATCCAATGGCTTTCGATAGGTCTGAATCGTTCCGTGGGGTTTGCTGAGCCTGGTTCTCGTGAATTGCTGATGGCTTCAGGCTGGTTCCTGGGATGTTCAGGATAGCTCCAATTTTAAGAACTTGAGGGTTTAGACCCGGATTTGCGCTAAGAATTTGTTGAAGTGGTATGCCGTGGTTGAGCGAAATTCGACCCAAAATATCCCCACTTTTTACGCGATAGGTTCTAGTCGTTTTAGAAGGCTTTTGAGGCATTTTAGCCAGCGGAATAGTGATTTTTGTGCCGATTGTGAGTCGGTGTGGATCGATGCCTGGATTGGCCTTTAGAAGAGCTGGAACCGTAGTCTTGTAGTGCTGTGCGATCGACCAATATGAATCGCCAGAACGGATTCGATAGGATTGAGCGTTAGTCTTTGTTGGCTGGGTCGGAGAAAAACTTAGGTTCTCTCGATCCTCACGCGTCAATTTTTGTAGAAGGAGCTTAATTTTAGAGACGTCAGATTCGAGGCGCTCCAAACGAACGGAAACGGTTTCTGCTGAGAGCATGTAGCTCCCCGAAACGAGAACCAAAGATATAAGACGCGCACACACGTCTCAATGTTATGCCCAGAGGAAAGTTAATTCAACTCTCTTTATCCTCAGAAGAGCGCAAATAATTACATCTCAGTTGCTACCTATATTCTTCGCGCAAATTCTCGCTCCGAGCTGCAATCTCTTCCACATCTGCAATTGAGGAGACCTGCGAGAGTTGTTGGCGAAGAGGTTTGGCTCCTGGAAATCCTTTGCAGTAGGTCATCAGGCGTGAACGCATTGCCATGAGAGTATGTTTTTCTTCTCCATAACGATCGGATTCCACTGCGAGACGGCAATGACGAATTACGAAGCTCCAGCGCTGAGCAATGCTCGGGCGAGAAGGAAGTTTTCCATCCTTTAAAAAACACTTCGCTTCAGAAAAAATCCAGGGGTTTTGCATCGCAGCTCTTCCGATCATGACTCCAGAAATAGCTGTTGTTTCCTTGCGGTATTTCAGGATCTCAGCTGAAGTGATATCTCCATTTCCAATGATTGGAACTCCGGAGGATTGTGCGCATTCGTTTATGATTTCCCAGTCAGCCTCGCCACGATATCCCTGCGAACGGGTGCGACCGTGAATTGCAATTGCCTGAATACCGCAGTCTTCGAGTAGATGACAGACGTGAGGAGCATTGATAGACTTCTGGTCCCAGCCGATTCTTATTTTTCCTGTGACAGGGACTTGTCCTCCTATTGCTTTGACTATTTTCTCAGCTGTATCTGTCAAAAGTGGGCAGTCTTTTAAAAGTGAGGATCCTCCATTTCTTGAGACTACTTTGTTCACCGGACAGCCAAAGTTGAGATCTATAAAATCGGGCTGTTTCCAATCAATGATCTTTTTCGCGGCTTCACCCATACGGTCCCCATCGGCTCCGAAAAGCTGAACACCAACGGGGCGCTGCTCATCTGTAAAAGTGGTATATTTTCGGGTTCGGTGGTCCGCTTGGATGATACCTTCGGCCGAGACAAATTCTGTGACCATCACATCCGCACCTAATTCTTTGCAGAGTGTGCGGAAAGTCACATCAGTCACGCCCGCCATAGGTGCGAGATAGATTGGAAATTTATCCTTGAACCAAGGGAGCATTAATCCAGCTCTTCGGGTTTTTTTATTTCTAATG
>DIHU01000182.1 GCA_002420315.1 Akkermansiaceae bacterium UBA5688 | reverse complement strand
GCAATCGTGGGGACTGATCGCAAAGAATTCAACGAAGATGGAGTATTTCTTAGCCTATCGCAGGTAGAGGAAACAAGCTTCAAAGGGCTTTCCAAACGTAAGGAAGAACTTGTCGAGGAACTTGGAAGATTACGTCACGAACACCGTTACGAACTTTGTGCGATTTTGGTAACCGACATTCGCCGACACGACAGTGTTTTGCTTGCGGTGGGGCGGGAAGAGTTGCTGTGTAAACTTCCTTTCGTACGTAGTGGAGTGAATGAATTTTCGGCACCTGGTGTTGTCTCCCGTAAGAAACAATTGTTTCCGGCAGTGTGCGAAGCTATCAGGCTTAGTCTCGATTAGTTTCAAGTTTTGCCTTGATGATAGCAATCATTTAGCGGGAACAGCTTTTTTGTTAGCCTTGCTGTCTTTGTTAACCTTAGCGCTTGTTGCAGGTTTTGATTTTTCGTCCTCGGCTTTTTTAGCGGCTTCTTTTTTCTTTTTCTCCGCTGCCTTTTTTTTGTCCTCCGCTGCCTTTTTTTCTCGGGCGCGTTTCATGTCATTGTTGAAGTCTTTGTTCTTTCTCTCCAGCGTGAAGAGCTCCTCCTTGATTAGGGGCGGCCAAGCGTTGTTTCCTTGGTCAGCGTCCGCAGTTTGCTCGCTTGGGTCGATTAGGACCCTTTCCACGGGATGCCGAGTGACGAATAGCTTGCTGACAGACTCGTGATTTTTCTTCCAAATTTCGGCTGGGATTTTGTGAGACTCTTTCTTTCCGTTTTTTAAGTGGAGTTGAACTAGGATTGGCATGATCGCTCCACCCTTATTTTCAAAACTTACGACCGTAAGATGCTTGTTTGTTTTCAGAAGTCTCTTTTCTTGCGGCTTCAGATCTGCCAGCATCTTTTTGTATTTTTCACGATCATTTTCTGAAACCTTCGGTTTCTTCTTTTTATCATAGAAATCCTTTAGACCTTTGTTTTCGTTTACGTATTTTGGAAGGTTACGGTTGCGCTCGGCGACAATATTCTTTTTATCGCTTTCCTCCTTCTCCTTCTCTTTTGCGTCCATTTTTTTGTCTGGATCTTGGAGGTCAAGCGTGTGGCGGGTGAATCCTGTAACGCTAATATCCACATGTTTCGTAGTATAAAACCAAGAGCGCCAAAACCAATCGAGGTCGACTCCAGCGGCATCTTCCATCGTCCGGAAGAAGTCGGCTGGTTCAGGGCTTTTGAACATCCAGCGTGTGCTAAATTCCTTAAAAGCATCATCAAAGATCTCGCGGCCAAGGATCGTTTCACGGAGAATGGAGAGGCCGGTGGCTGGTTTGGTGTATGCGTTTGGCCCAAACTGGAGGATAGATTCAGAATTGGTCATAATTGGCCTCTGGTTGCCGCTAGTCATGTAGCGGATGATTTTGCGCGGGGTCGGGCTTGAAGGGTAATTGTGTCTCCATTCCTGTTCAGCGAGCATTTGAATAAAAGAATTAAGACCTTCGTCCATCCAGCTCCACTGGCGCTCATCCGAATTAACGATCATGGGAAACCAGTTGTGACCTACTTCGTGAATTACGACTGAAATGAGACCGTTTTTAGTGCCTTCTGAATAAGTGCCATCTTTTTCGGGCCGAGGACCATTGAAGCAGATCATTGGATACTCCATTCCATAAACCGGACCGTTAACGGAAATCGCGACTGGGTAAGGGTAGTCGAAGGTGTATTTCGAATAAAAATTCAGAGTATGAATAATAGAGTGGGTCGAATAGGTGCTCCAAAGCGGCTCTGCCTCATTGGGATAGTAGGACATTGCCCAAACTGGTTTTTTGCTGGTGGTTAACTTGTGCTGAACGGCATCCCAGATAAATTTTTTAGAGGAAGCCCATGCGAAATCTCGCACGTTCTTAGCCTCGAAAATCCACGTTTTAGTTCCCCTGGATTTTGATTCTTCGTTTTTAGCCGCTTCCTCGGGAGTAACGATAAACATTGGGGATTTGACGGATTCAGCCTTTTTGAGGCGTTTCTGCCAAACTGGTTTTAAAACTTGGTCTCCATTTTTAAGTTCGCCAGTCGATGCGACAACATGGTTATCTGGAGCTGTGATTTCAACCTGATAGTTTCCAAACTCGAGTGCGAATTCACCGCGCCCAAGAAAGGCTTTATTTTGCCATCCCCGAACATCGGTATAGGCACAAACACGAGGATACCACTGAGCTATTTCAAAAATTTTACCACCCTTCTCGAATTTTTCCATATTGCTACGTCCAGAGCTAGTGCGGGAGTCGGTGATGGTGTAGTGCCAATCAATGCGGTAGATAAATTTCTGTCCGGGCTTGAGAGGCTCGGGCAGATCAACCCTCATCATGGTGTCTACAACCCGGTGCTCAAGTTCGCTTCCACTATCGTCTGTTAACTTGGTGATCTTAAATCCTCCATCGAAGGTCTCCCTGAGGAGCAAAGCTTCAAATGAATCGTATTGCATCTTACCTAAGCGGGGGGCTTCGCTTGTTTGGTGGCCCATGGATCCTGGAGTAAATTTGTTCCGGTCTAGCTGCATCCAGATATACTTCAGGGTGTGAGGAGACTGATTGTGATAGACAATCCGCCCGTTACCGGTGAGGAGATTATTTTTTTCGGTCAGCCTGACCTTTAGATTATAATCGGCCCGTTGTTGCCAGTATTTGGGGCCGGGCGCTCCAGAGGCTATCCTTGATTCCGTAGGAGTTGGCCAGACTTCCTCCAACTGACGGAATGGATCATTGTGAAACTCAATGGGGTGGCAAAAGCATGCGGACACAAGTCCAATAAAGAATACGACTGATTTCATGTTTGGAAAAAACATTCCAAATCTTATGACGGATGGCTTCGATTGCCAGTCTCAATCCTGATTCTCGAAATGATATGTTTTATCTTTGACTGTAACGTTTGGCGGCAATTTTGTGTCCTCAAAAATCCTGTATCCAATTTTGAGGTTCTTCCAAAAGGGGTGCCAGCTATTGTCGGAGTTTTGTTGCATGGCTGTATCGGTCATTTTGAATGGGAAGATATGGATTCGGAAAAATCTTTGCCCACCTTTAAAAGCGGCATCAGCAAGGGTGTAGATTTCTTCAATTTTGTCGTTAGTCATCGCCATGCACCCTGCCGAGACGTTTGAGCCATGGACCATGATTAAATTTCCGGTCCGGTTGTAAGCCCGATCATATTGATTTGGGTAGCCAATATTAAAAGATAGGTGGAAATTACTTTTTCGATTCATTTGGCGTGGAGTGACAAAGTAAAATCCTTCTGGGATTTGGCCATCTCCTTGGCGAAGCTTTGGTCCAAGTTCGCCGGAGGTCCCAGCGATGAAATAGCTGTTTAAAAGGACGAATGATTCTCTTTGTTTAACCCACAGCTCAAGCTGCCGTTCCTTTTTAAAGACACGAATAAAAATCGGGGATCCCCATTGAAGCCCCCTTTTTTCGAAAACCTTTTTGAGGTGCGGCGTAACCTTTTTCTTTACCGCCGCAAAACGTTTTGCTCCGTCGTGGTAGTCTTTGTTCGAATTATCCAAGCTTTGCGCGTTCGATCTATTGATGGTGAGAGAGAACAGGATTAACCCAATAGCGTTTAAGCCAAGAAACAAAAGAGCTTTTCTAGCCATTTCCTTGCCAGCTTGGTTAGGTGAGAAGACTCTTACTAACCGGAAATCGTATTTTTGATCCTTTGTAAATCGTGAGGTTTCCAAAATTTACTCCGATTTGGTGGCTCTCCTGATTTGACGCCAGGGTGAGTCACCGCTTGACTGCAGCGTGCCCGAAACGGAAAAGAAATCTCGCCGCATTGATTGGAAGAAGACTTTTGGTCTCTATAGTTATTTAGGGAAGTATCGTAAGATCTTTATTCCTTCGGTGGTTGCTCTATTTATAACAGGGGGACTCTCGCTCGCTTTCCCATATTTTTTGGGAAGTTTGATTGGGTCTCCGCAGGTGGCGATGCAAGAGGGGGCTGATCCTTCTGTGGTGAGCGAAAAGATCGACAAGGTTGTGTCGACCCTGCTCGTTATCTTGTGCATCCAAGCGTTTGTTGCTTATTGGCGGGTTCGTGGTTTTATTAAAGCTGGCGAAAGCGCGCTCTGCGATTTGCGTCAGGATGTTTTTGCTAGGCTGGTGCGATTGCCGATGCCTTGGTTTATGGAGCGACGTCCCGGAGAGGTGGGATCTCGTTTCTCCGCTGACCTTGCAATTTTGCAGGAGACTCTGATTACGACGGTTCCGCAGATGGTTCGCCAATCAGTCACTTTTTTTGGAGGTTTGATTTTCATCTTCATTGCTTCGGTAAAGCTCTCACTTTTCATGTTGGCGATGATTCCGATAGTCGTAATCGTCGTTGCGATTGTGGGCAGAAAAATCCGTAAGTGGTCTAAGGATGCGCAGGATCAATTGGCGCAGAGTAATATTGTGGCAGAAGAAGCTGTGCAAGGGATTGCCGACGTCAAAGCGTATTCAAACGAGGAGTTCGAAGAGTATAGGTATCGAAGTGCTTTAGATCTTTTCCTTGGAACGGTGATCAGGGGGTCGAAGGCTCGAGCGATGTTTGTAAGTTTTATCATTTTCATTCTTTTTGGAACTATTTCGGTAGTTGTTTGGTTTGGAGCTGGCATGATGTCCGAGGGACAAATTACTAGTGAAGAATTTACGCACTTCATTCTTTTTAGCATTTTTGTGGGCGCTTCTTTGGGGTCCCTCCCGGACATCATGAGCCAGCTTCAGAAAACTCAGGGGGCAACTGAACGAATTCGAGAAATTCTTAATCACGATATTGAAGATCATCGCGGAGAAAGTGGAGAAACTTTGACTGGCGCTATTTCAGCTAAAGATCTTGTGTTTGCTTATCCTTCTAGAAAGGAAACTCAGGTTTTAAATGGGGTTAATTTCGAGGTGAATGCGGGTGAGCGGATTGCGATTGTCGGCCCCAGCGGAGCTGGAAAGTCGACCGTTTTCTCGCTCCTGCTTGGGTTTTACGAAGGGGATCAAGGTAGTCTTTTGTTTGATGGGAAGAATTCTGGGGAGATTCCAGTTTCGACGCGTCGTGCAGCTATGGCTGTGGTGCCCCAAGAGGTCCTGTTGTTTGGTGGGACAATTCGGGAAAATATTGAGTATGGACGTCCCGGGGCAAGCGAAGAAGAAATCATGGAAGCTGCTCAGAAAGCCAACGCCCACAGTTTTATCGATGAATTTCCCGAGGGTTACGACGCCATCGTGGGTCCCCGGGGTGTGAAACTGAGCGGAGGTCAACGTCAACGTATCGCGATCGCTCGTGCCGTTCTAGCTGATCCTAAAATTCTCTTGCTTGATGAAGCTACAAGCGCTCTGGATTCTGAAAGCGAACGCCTCGTGCAGGAAGCTCTGAACGAGTTGATGAGGGGACGGACCAGTCTAATTATCGCCCATCGCCTTGGAACCGTGAAGAGTGCAGACAAGATTTTGGTCTTGAAGGACGGAAAGTTCGTCGAAGATGGGAGCCATTCCGAACTCATGGAAAAGGATGGAACTTACCGTCTTTTGGCTGAGACGCAGCTTCTAAGCTAATTACTTTAACTCGGTCGATTGATTTGTTCATCGGTAAAATTTGCAGATGGATTTTCAGGCCGATGAATGTGATCCTTTCGACGAGATGATTGATATGTTGGTGCGGCTCTATGATTTGCCGGAAAGTCAGGGACTCTATACAAAGGTCATGGAAAATGGTGTGGTTTTGCGTCGGCCAGGTGCTTACGAGCTTCATCTTGTTCAGGAATTTGTGCGGGGTCACTTCTCGCCGAAGTGGGTGAGTGAAGTACAGGTCGCTTTTTCTCGGCAGCCGGTGGCTTGTTTTATAGCGACTAAGGGTAACAAGATTCTTGGATTTTCTTGTTATGAAACAACGGCGAAGGGATATTTTGGACCAACAGGAGTGGCTGAGTCAGCACGGGGACTTGGGCTAGGAAAGGCCTTGTTGTTTAAAGCTCTCGAAGCCCAACGAGAAGCAGGCTACGCCTATGCCTTTATTGGCGGGGTGGGCCCCAAGGAATTTTACGCCAAGACGGTTGGTGCAATTGAGATTCCAGGTAGCGATCCTGGGATTTACGTGGATATTCTCCCGGAGCCATCGGCCGAAGATCATTTATGAGCGGACAAGACCCTAAATTCGTTAAAGGAGCGTTTGCCAAGATCGCAGATCGCTACGTCGTTACTAATCATGTTCTTAGTATGGGGACTGATATCCTTTGGCGGAGGAAGGTGGGGCGGATCGTGAGTCGCTGGAATCCGGAACACGTGCTCGATGTTGCGACAGGAACTGGAGACCTTGCCCTTGAGATTCAGAAAAGGTGTCCCGAGGCCAAAGTTCTGGGGACGGACTTTTGTCCTGAAATGCTGGCTCATGCGACCGAAGGAGGGGTGAAAGAGACCAAAGTGGAGGATGCGATGAATCTCTCGTTTGAGGACAACACTTTTGATGTCGTGACCGCAGCTTTTGGTCTTCGCAATATGGAAGATTGGCAGAAGGCTCTTCGAGAAATGGGACGGGTGATCAAGCCTGGCGGGCACTTGTTAGTTCTCGATTTCTCGCAACCGAGCGGATTTCTTAGGAAACCCTATGGGCTATATCTAAACAGAATTCTTCCGAAGGTAGCTGGGTTGCTTACTGGTCAAGGAGGCGCCTATCAATATCTCGCAGGTTCAATTGGGGAGTTTCCCTATGGTGAAAAGATGATAGAACTCTTTAAGAATGCTGAATTCCAGGATTGCGAGTGCCGGTCTCTGAGCGGCGGGATTGCTTCAATTTATACGGGGCTGAAGGCTTAATTCGGCTTGTTTTCAATCGGGCTTGCGGTGAAGAGGAAGTCCGTTAGTTTCGCGCCATGAGCATTACGGGTTATGGCAATCAGTGGGTATGCGATTTGGTCCCTTACGAGCCGGGGAAGCCGATCGAAGAGACGGCGCGCGAGCTAGGCTTGGGACCGGATGAAATCGTAAAGCTTGCCAGTAACGAGAATCCCCTTGGACCTTCACCGAAAGCAAAGCTTGCGATGGCTGAGGCGATTGAGAATGCCCATATCTATCCTGATGGCGGAGGATACCGCTTGCGAACCGCGCTTGCGGAGAAACATGGGGTTGCTTTTGAAAATGTCGTTCTGGGTAATGGTTCTAATGAAATTATCGAGTTAGTGTGCCATTCCTTTTTGAAACCAGGTGCTGGGCTGATCGCCGCAGAGCACGCCTTTGTAGTTTACAAGTTAATGGCGACGCTTTTCGGGGCTGATTACATCGAGGTTCCTGATCCTGGGTTTGTTCACGATCTGGATGCAATGTTGGGTGCAATTACGCCGGAGACGCGCCTCGTCTTTATTGCCAATCCCAATAATCCCACTGGCACCTTGGTGGGTCAGGAGGAGATTGATCGTTTTATGGCTGGTTTGCCCAACCACGTTATCGCGGTTTTTGATGAAGCTTATCACGAGTTTCTCGAAGAGGCTCCAGATGTCATTCGCTACGTCAAAGAAGGTCGTAACGTCTGTGTGATGAGAACTTTTTCAAAGGCGCAGGGGCTGTCGGCTTTGAGGATTGGTTACGGAATAACAAATTCAGAAGTGGCTGGCTTGCTCAACCGATCACGCCAACCGTTCAATGCTAATGCTATTGCTCAGGCTGCAGCTCTTGCTTCAATTCAGGATGAAGAACACATTTTTGCGACGGTGAGTAATAATGCAATTGGCCGAACTTATTTTGAGTCTTCTTTTGCAGAGCGGGGCTGGGAATTCGTCCCAAGTCATGCAAATTTTGTGCTTGTGAATGTGGGTGATGGAGATCGTGTCTTCGCTGAGCTTCTGAAGAAAGGTGTAATAGTCCGGGCTATGCGTGGCTACAAGCTGCCCGAGTGGGTTCGGATTTCGATCGGAACACCGGAGCAAAACAAACGGTGTCTTGAAGAATTGGATAAGGTTCTTTTGGTCTGATTCTGATGTCTGAAACGATTGTCGCTATTGCAAGCCCTCCCGGAATGGGTGCGGTCTCGGTGATCCGACTGTCTGGTGCTCGCGCGTTTAAAATCGCAATCTCGGTGGTGAGGGGTGAAGTTTTGCCCAAGCCAAGAAGAGTAGGTTTACGTTCGATTCAGGATGATACAGGAAGAGTCATTGATGAGGGCTTACTAATCACATTTGAGGGGCCGGGGAGTTACACGGGTGAGGATGTTGTTGAGTTCACAGGGCACGGGGGAGTCATGGTAACGCGGCGTGTCTTGGAAAGGTTTGTGGAGGCAGGAGCGATCCCAGCTGGACCGGGCGAGTTTACTCAGAGGGCATTTATGAACGGGCGGATGGATTTGACCCAGGCTGAGGCAGTCATGGATCTAATTTCGGCCCAGACTTCGTTGGCTTTGCGTTCGGCAAATGAACAATTAGATGGTCGTCTGGGGAGAACTTGTGAGAATATCCGCGCAAAGTTGCTTGGTGCGACAGCCCATTTGGAGGCCTTTATTGATTTTCCTGAAGAGGATATCGACCCGGAAGTTGGAGCGGCGCTTTGCAGAACGCTGTCAGAACAATCAGCTTCGATTGCTGGTTTGCTGTCAACCGCTGATCAGGGACGGATTTTGCGAGAGGGCGTTCGGACGGTGATTTTTGGCAAACCGAATGTTGGTAAATCTAGCTTACTGAATCGTTTGTTGGGATATCAACGTGCGATTGTGAGTTCCAAAGAAGGCACGACTCGAGACACGATTGAGGAAGTAGTCAATTTACGGGGTATTCCGCTTCGATTGATCGACACAGCGGGAGTTAGGGAATCTAGCGACGAGATCGAACAAGAGGGAATTGCCATGACGCATGGTCAGTTGGCACGGGCTGATTTGGTTTTGGTGATCTGGGATCTTAGTGAATCTTTTGTTGATTCAGCTGAGGTCAGTATTCCAGATGGAGCCCGAAGGCTCGATATCCTAAATAAGTCAGATCTCGAGGATGTTAGCTGGGCTGGCGCGAAAGGTTTAAGGATTTCTTGTGAATCCGGTTCTGGGTTTGAAGATCTAGAGAGTGCGATTTCTAAACTATTATCGCTTGATGAAGCCCAATGGGGAGACCATTCAGTTGCGGTGAATGCAAGACATCAGGCTTGCTTGACACGCGCTCAATCTTCGTTAATCAAGGCGATTACCTCTCTGCGGGCGGGTGATGAGCCCGAATTGACGGCCCTCGATTTAAGGGAAGCTCTTACCGCAATTGGTGAAATTGCCGGTATCGTTGATACTGAAGAGATTTTAGGTGAGATTTTTGGTAATTTCTGTATTGGAAAATGAAAAAGCGTCAAATGTCAGTTACTTGGGGTCTTTTAGCATCCGCCGGTATTTTTTTTATTTTTGGAAGGTTTATTGCCCCCGAATATGAGGCTAAATTGTTGGAGTTTGGAGTTTTTGATGAGATTTTTCCCGTTTCAACCTATTCCTTAATGTTGTCCGGAATTCTGGTTGGAATTCTGGTGGTTTTTTTACTGATTCGACTGATTCGCGGTCGCGGTTAGGGTCGTCTTCGTTGGTGATTGAACTTCTCGGATGATTTCTTGCGTGGTTGAGAAAAAATAGCACCTTTATAACATCTAATAGATATGAGTAAGGTTATGCTTCTTCTGGGCTCGCTTTTTGCGCTAGGCCTTTCCGCGTCTGCTGCGGGGATCACTCCCGATCAGAAAAAAAAGTGGAGCGAGGCACTCGGGTCACAAGACTACGGAGTTCGCGTGGAGGCGATGAGCGAGATTTGGGAGACTGGGGAAGACGCGCTTTCTTTACTGCAAGAGCTTTCTAAAAACGAAGACCCAGAAATCGCGGCCCGAGCATCCGTGTTGACTCAGAAGCTTCTTCTCGGAATCACGCCGGAAACTTCTGAAAAAGTTGTCATCTTGATAGACAAGTATTTGGAGTCTTCGCCGCGTGGTCGGGTTGCTGTTTTGGAGCAATTGCGTTCTCTTGAGGAGTTCGACTTTATTTTAAGACTCCGTCGGGTCGAGAAGAGTGACCGGGTGATTACCCGAATGGAGGCCATGATCGCTCAATATATGCCTCGAATAGTCCGGAGGTATTTAAATGATGGAAAATTTGAGGAGGCTAAGGAGATTTTGGGCCTGAGTGATAAGTACGATCATATTATTCGCCTCGGCCATCTTCTTGATGTGACAGGGGGGCTGGACCAGGAATTAGAGCGACTTAGGAAGGGAGATTTAGCGGAAAACTATCAGCGTTATTTAGGATATCTCCGTGTAAAGGGAGATGCGAAGTTGCTTCGGGTTGAAGCGGCTCGGTTGGGCGATCGTTCTGCCGAGGTGATTGCGGCTTTGGTAGAGGGTGACTTCGAACCTTACTTTGAATACCTCCTTGAAATCGGGAAGCTCGGGCTACCGGTGCAAAATTATATCAAGTGGACTCTCGCTGATTATAAAGGGGATACTGAGGTTAAGACAAAGGCCTACGAGTCTCTTCTTTATCTCAGTAATCAAGAAAGCGAGGAACGCGAGGCTCGAATGAATTTGTTCCGTATGGGGCGAGGTAAGGAGGTTGTTGAACGTCTAGGTAATGGATATTTGGCAGCGAAGATCAGTTATTATTTGATGCAAGAGGAGTATATCAATGCCCAAAACCTCATTGGGGTGCCGGATGCCTCAGAGATGGACAGCTGGCTTGCTTCGCTTTCTTTAAAAGTCGCAGAGGAGTTGCAAAATGAGGGGCGTGGAATTGAGACCGATCGAATGATTTCGGCAGTTGAGTTTCTAGAGGGGCGCGGCCGGGTTAGTGACGCAAGGAATGTAGCTTTAGCTGTGTTCAACGCTGCTAGAGGAAAGCCTGAAATTAGTCATTCAGCCTTAGCTCGTGAAATGTATTTCTCAGCGCCTCTTTCGGTCGTGACTGCTGTTGCGCGGGAAATCGAGGGGCATGATGCGACCGCCTCGGTCTTTTTAGGTGAGATGCTTTATAGTGATGAAGAGCATATTTGGGTTTTCAATCTTCTTGGGGAAATAATGCCAAAAATATCTATGGACGAACGGCTGGCGATGACGTGTTCGTTTTCCAATCGTCATTTGCTAGTTTCCCCTGAGAGGTATAACGAAGTTTTTGAAAGTGTTGTTATTAGTGTTCTGAAATCCGAAGAAGCTTTGGATGGTCTGAAGAAATTATTTCAGATTCTTCAATACCGTAATCGAGAAAGCGAGTTGCTTCGTATTTGTGAGGAACAGGCGAATCTTGGATTTGACAGCAATTTTCTTCGCTACCTTATCGCGCTTGATGGAGGAAGAATTAAAGATGCGATCGATCATCTCGAAAAGGTCGAATTCCAAGCTGAGTCTGTCAGCTCCATTTTCATGTGGCAGAAGGGCTTGGCTTTCAAATTAGCAGGTAAGAAGGAATGGAAGGAAATGATCGAACGTGCGCGAGTTCTTTCTTCTGGAACAGTGAAGGAACTTGAGACGATCGCTGGCCAACAACTTCAGGTTGGATTCATAGGCGAGAGTCATCAAAGTCTGCGAGCGGCGCTGCTGAGGAGTGAAGTCGTTCCTCTTCCTGGAGATTATAGTGGTATTGATGACGTTATTGAAGGCCTCTCGGCTGGCGCTGCGACTCTTCGAAATTGGAAAGAAGCATTGGCTTACCGAGAAGTGGCGGCTGTGATTTCTAGTTACGGAGGAGTGACCGGTGGGATTTTTCTGATGAGAGATCGGTTTCAAGTTTTGGTGGCTCAAGGTGCGGTCGCAATGGAGAAGGGTGATATTGGTCGGGCGGTCGCAGCATTTTCGGAAGCCCACCGCATTCTTCCTAGAGACGGCTATCTCGCCAATGAACTCTTTCCAGTCCTTAGGGAAGTTGGATTAAATGAGTTGCATGACCAGCTCTTCGCTCAATCTGCAGACTATGCCCGCGAAGTGATTAGGAAGTTTCCGAAGGATGATAATGCTTATAACAATTTCGCGTGGTTAGCATCCCGTGCTAATCGTTGCTTGGATGAAGCTGAGGCCTATTTAATCAAGGCGTTAGAGATGAAACCTCAATCGGCAGCCTACCTTGATACTATGGGCGAGATTTATTTTGCCCGAAAAAATCGGGAAGAAGCGCTGAAATGGAGTGCTCTCTCGATAAAAAATGAGGTTTTAGGCCGCGCCTCCAGTCGATGGGAGCTTCATCAGCAGCGCCGCCGGTTTCAATCGGGCGGATTCCCTGTCCGCTAGCGATGTTGTGCCCGAGTAAAGAAAAACCCGCTCCAAGAAGAGCGGGTTTTAGGATTACTGCCTAACCGTCCGTGGCGCATGAGCCGCATTCCCGAAGCCCAGTAGGTTGGGGGTCTCCATCGAATCGCAATCTTCCAACGAAGGCATGACATTGATTCTTTGGGGGCAACCCCCATTTTTAATATTATCGGGTCGGCCAATCAACCACTTCTGGCGTATCAGGCAGTGGGAGAGCTTACCCTCAAGGGGCTAATCGCGCAAACGAAAATCACTTTGCTTGCGAAAAGTTAGAATTCATCAACATTGGGGCAGACAGAACTTTCCACTACGAGCGTTTTATCAATACTTAGACCACAAATGACTGAGCTCCTTCTCAAGCCCGCCCGCCAAACTGGTTGCTCCGATATCCCTGCCCTTCAGGAGGCAGTGGATGAGGCCAGCCATCGCCAAAGTTCTCCGGTTGACGAAATCCTAGACAGCGGTCTGGTTGACGAAGAGCCTTACATGCAACAACTTTCACAGGATCTCCACATGGAGTGGCTCGCCGAGATTGATGTATCCGAGAAGCCATTACCGCTTCGGGCTGCTTGTGGGCCGCAGGTTGCTCTCAAATATCGTGTCCTCCCGCTCGAGATTGAAGGCGAGGGTGAAGGTGTCCGGTTGCATATGGCAACCTATGATCCGCTTAACCTGATGGCGCGACAGGCAGCTGCCCAGGCAATTGATATGCCAATTGTATGGCACATGGCTTCGCGTCGGCGCGTGCATGAAGCTCTCAGGAAACTCTACGGTGTGGGTGCTGATACTTTTGAGCAGCTTCTCGAAGGGCGAGATCTGGATCTCGATAACCTTGAGATGAAAGATGAGGCCAGCGTCATTGACGAGGTCGAAGACGAAGAGGCTAGCGTCGTTAAATTTGTGAATCAAATTATACGCGAGGCCCTCGATCAAAAAGCGACTGATATTCATGTTGAACCTTTAGCAGACAATCTACGTATTCGTTATCGCGTTGATGGGAGCCTGATTGACATTGCTGTCCCCGATCAAATTAAGTCACTTCAATCCTCGGTGATTGCTCGTTTGAAGATTATGTCGAAGCTCGATATTGCCGAGCGGCGCCTACCTCAGGATGGTCGAATTAATCTTCAGTTTGAAGGATCCTCAATCGATGTCCGTGTTGCTACTGTCCCAACAGTGGAGGGGGAATCTGTGAGTTTGCGTCTTTTGAACCAGGAAAAGTTCAACGTGGAATTGCTTGGGATGGAGGATTTTGTTCTTAAGAAAATCGAAAGTATTTTAAGCCTTCCAAATGGAATTATTCTAATCACGGGGCCGACAGGTTCTGGTAAATCGACCAGTCTTTATTCCTTTTTAAGTGAATTAAATACTTCTGATACTCGGATTGTAACAATCGAGGATCCAGTTGAGAACAAGTTGGAAGGTGTGATGCAGATCGCGGTTAAGAGTGAAATTGGTCTAACTTTTGCAAGCGGGCTCCGTTCGATTCTGCGAGCAGATCCAAATATTGTGATGCTTGGTGAGATTCGTGATCTTGAGACTGCCGAAATTGCGATCCGAGCATCTCTCACTGGGCACCTTGTATTCTCGACCTTGCACACCAACGATGCTCTCGGAGGCATTAGCCGGTTAGTCGATATGGGTGTTGAGCCTTTCTTGGTAGCCGCTTCAGTCCGCGCCTTTCTTGCCCAGCGGTTAGTGAGGCGTTTATGCAATCATTGTAAAATTCCAGTAGATATTCCACTTGATCAGCGAGCGCTTCTCGAGATTCCGGATTATGTCACAGGGCAGGCTTACGAGCCGGGCAGTTGTGATAAGTGTAGAAATACTGGTTTTTCCGGACGTTTAGCGATCTATGAGGTCATTCTTATTGGTAACGAGATGGAAGAGCTTGTCGCAAAAAATTCGGACTCTCCTACGTTGAAGGCGCAGGCGATTAAGGATGGCTTTATTCCTATGCGAGAGTATGGCTGGTACAAGGTGATGAAGGGTGATACAACTATTGGGGAAGTCGTTTCGGTGACTGCAACAGATCTGGCATCGGGCCACTAAGAACTTCAAGATTTAAAAAGGTGGCTAGTTTTACTTACAAAGCGCTCAACGGAGGTGGTTCCGTGGTGACAGGATCTCTTGATGCTGGGGATCGGGGTGAAGCGCTCCGTCAGCTTGGCAAAAAGGGACTACAACCGGTCTCGATGAGCGAAAATGCAGAGAGTAAAGTTTCGCCCAAAAAGGATTCTGGCAAAAGTGCTCCAGGAGCGGCGGGTGTAGCCAAAGTTAAGGAAGAAGAGGTTATTCCTGAAGGTCCGATTAAACTTAAGCGTGGTGAGATTGTCCTCTTCACCGAAGAACTTTCCGATATGTTAGCTGCTGGTTTGCAGCTGGAGCCTGCTCTCAAGGCGATGGAAAATCGCCAAGAGTTGGGCAACCTCAAGGTGGTTTCCTCCAAGATCCGTCAGCTCGTTCGGGATGGTAACAGTTTTTCTTCGGCTTTGAAACGAGTGAGTCCAAGTTTCGGCTCGCTGTATTGTAATCTCGCAGCTGCAGGTGAGGCAAGTGGAGCGCTCGATACAATTCTAGATCGACAAGCTCATTACCTTAAAACCTTACAAGAGCTTCAGGGAAAGGTTGTTCTCGCGCTAATTTACCCCTGTTTTTTGGTTTTGGCCGGAGTCGGAGTGGGAATTGTTTTTGTGACCCAGCTTATTCCGCAGCTGACAGGGCTGATCGAAAGTAGTGCCGGTGGTCAAATCCCACTTGGTGCTAAGCTCCTCATGGGGACTTCTGATTTCTTTATGAAATGGTGGATCGTCCTTCTTTTGGTGATTGCGGCGAGCTTGGTGCTCTTCAAGGCATGGAAAGAAAACGAGGCTAACCGGCCAACTTGGGACCGGGTAAAACTGAAGCTGCCACTTTTTGGTAGAGTGATTGAGCATCGTTTTTACGTTCAATTTCTAGAGACAATGGCAAATCTCGTTGGTAATGGGCTCCCTCTTTTGAGAGCTCTTGAACTTACAAAGGATGCAACTCCGAACCTTTATTTGCAAAAGAATCTAGGTGAAATGCTCGAATGGGTTGGTGATGGTCGTTCGCTTTCCGCCTCGCTCAGCCGGACCGGTGCTTTTGCTCCGCTGCTGGTTGATATGGTCTCGGTTGGTGAGCAAACTGGTAAGATCGATAAATCGCTAAGGAAAGCAGCAGATCGCTTTGATAAGGAACTCAATAACTCCCTTCAGGCAATTATGGCTTTAATTATGCCAGCCGTTTTGTTGGTCATGGCGGTGCTGATTGGCTCGATGGCCTATCTCATGATTACCGCAATTTTCCAAACCATCGAGAGTATTGGTAGCCGATGATTGAGGCTGACCAGGTCTTTCGTTCGTATACCCTGGCTAAGAAGAAGATCGAGGTTCTTCGCGGGGTTAATTTAAAGATTGAACCTGGAGAAAAGGCGTTTCTATGTGGCCCGAGTGGAGCTGGAAAGACGACCTTGATGTATACTTTGGCAGGGTT
>DIHU01000238.1 GCA_002420315.1 Akkermansiaceae bacterium UBA5688 | reverse complement strand
TAGACAAGCGTCTCTTTCAACCATTAGGGATTAAGAAGCCTAATTGGGATCGCTCACCAGACGGAATCAATACGGGCGGTTGGGGGCTCAGGATCACCACTGAGGATATTGCGAAGCTAGGTCAGCTCTATCTTCAGAAGGGGATGTGGCAGGGGAAACGCATTCTTTCAGAAGCTTGGGTGCAGGAGGCAACCTCGAAACAAACTTCTAATGGCAGTAATCCCGATAATGATTGGGATCAGGGGTATGGGTTTCAATTTTGGCGTTGTCGAAACAATTGTTATCGCGGGGATGGTGCATTTGGACAGTTCTGTATCGTTATTCCTGAGCATGATGCGGTGGTCGCGATTACCTCGGGAACGAATGACATGGGAGGGGTGATGGAAGCTGTATGGGAAACCCTGCTGCCGTCCATGGCACCAAAACCTATTGAGCCCGATACAACGACCTTCAAATCGTTGGTGGCTAAATTGAATGACTTAAGCCTCCCATTAGTTGAGGGTGAATCTCAATCTCCAGTATCGGAAAAACTCGCTCAAAGAAAATTTCAAGTTTTTGATAATGAAGTTGGTGTTAATTCAGTTTCTTTTGATCTCCACGGAAACGACCATCGTATCACGATAGAAATGGACCATGGAATGGAAACCCTTTACCTAGGAAGTGATAATTACACCACTTCCAAATTGAATGATCATCTGCCCTACACACAAAATATGAGACGCCGAATTGGTGCCAGTGGTGCTTGGGTTGAACCGAATGAGTATCAGGCAAAGATCTATCTCACTGAGACCCCGGCAAGTATTCTCTATACCTTCCGTTTCGAGAATAATCGTATGAATTGGACAAGCCAATTACGTCACTCACTATTTGGGCCTGGGAAATTGGAAATCTTGAAAGGGGAATTCTAGGTGGTTGCTTTTAAGGGAGAGGCGTTAGGCTTTAGATTTCTTAAAGAACATTTAAAGTTTTTGCTAGAGACTCCCTAACTCTGCTGTGGGTAGATCGCCTAGATCTTCGAAGCCGTCTTTTGAAGAAGGCGGAGAGGGGGGAAGTTAAAATGGCGAACACATGAAAGGGGTCTTGTTCTTTCTCTTCTAGCGAATCAGTCTGCTTGTCTTTTCTGGTCCTCAAAGACTGCTTCATTGACTTCTCGTGGGAGTATGAAAATCATCACCTCTTTTCTGCGTATCACATCAAGGCTCATGATTCCTCTCACGATACCAACAGTGATTCTCGCACTGGTCTGCTTTTTCATCCCGGTTCCCTTGTTGAGTGCTGAGGCAGTGGCTGCCCCGCAGGGGACCAAAAAAGTCGACTATCGTTTCGATGGTGATATCTCCCGCTCAGTTCTGGAGAATTACCTCGCGCGGAGTGCCACCGTTGCTTCTTTGCTTCACTACACCTTAGACGACGACTTACGTATGATGAGGAATACCGGCGTGAAGTTCGCCGGGCGTGTTATCTGGATGTGGGGAAATGAATCACGGATCGATGCCCTAGTCAGGAAGGGCGAACCATTCGTCAAACGTATTCATCTTATGGATCCCGATATCATACTTCAGGGCGCGATCTTCGAAATTGTCACCAGAGATGTCGACAATGTCGCGATTCCTGCCTCCGTATTCAAAGAGTTCGGTCTCATGCCGGAAGCGCGGAATTTCCGTTACAAGGATATGCTGTATTCCTTCCGTCGCCGCGTCGACCACTGGGGTGAGGGCGCTTCGGTTCCAGACATGAGTTGTCTGGAGACCCGTATGTGGTTTTTTTATCTGGGGAAGCGATGGATCGACATGGGCCTGGAAGCTATCCACTTTGGACAGGTCGAAATTATGGATGACCGCGATAGAGATCACGCCCACTGGCGAGATATGATCAAACGTATTCGCAAGTATGCCGGGAAATATGCCCGGCGTCACTTCGTCCTTGCTGATGCTCATACTCCAAGTGGTGGTATCGTCCACAAGGGTGAACTTATGTTTGATTTTCATTCCTTTCCCTCACGGCCAAAATCGGTCAAGGGAAAGCCCCACCAAGCAGTTTTAGAGAAGGGCTTTAGTGATTCGATTTACGGTCGAAGCAAAGGTGGTCGAACTCCCAGTGGTTGGTCTTGCAAGGCTCTTCCTTATATTGTTGAACTCGACAATTTCGGCAGCTCAGATCATGCGGGAGAATACCGCGCAACCGATAAGATTCATGTCTGGGGATGGGACGAAATCGGGTGGTTTACGAAACAGTCGGAGAAGTATCGCAACGAATGGCTGAGGTATGCTTACAACTGGGTTCGTAAGACAGATCCTAACGGTTACTTTCAACTGCCACTGCGTCGCTTTCAGCACTATACTGCCAGCATGAAATCGTCTAAGGGACAGCGACAGGAAGAGTCAATTAAGGCCATTTGGGCATCTATTGAGCAGTGATGATTTTGTCGAATTATCTGGCATGTGACGAAGTGCCTACCTTGGTTTCGCTTCCCGTCGCAAGTGATTCTAGTAAAGCGCAAATCCATCTTGTGGGTATCTCTACATATCTTCTTTTGGCGGAATGATTTTGAAACAGCCTTTGGGGCGAAGTAGTGAGTGGTTTTATTTTGTATTAGACTGCCCCTCTTGGGAAGCTGACGAGTCTGATTTTACATCCTTAAGTGCTAGAGATATTTCTTTTGGCCTCACTATATCTCCAAAATCTTTTTTCAGCCATCTCACCAAGGATATGCTCAGGAGTATGAGAATAGGAATGAGAGGGACCGAGCTTAGAACGGTAATTGACAAAACAGTGTCCAGAGCACCTGTTCGCAAAATGCCGGCACTAATCAATGCCAATAAAACCGCCCATGTCAGTCGATTCCATCGTTTTGGCTCGGCACCACTTTGGAGGTTTTTAGCTGAGATGCTAGAAAGGACATAAGCCGATGAATCAATGGTGGTCGCGTAAAAAATGATCGATAAGAGGGTGAATATAAACAGGGTGAATTTGCCAAAAGGCAAACTTTGTATGACCAATGCATTGACATATGACATACCCTGATCCCTCAAGATTTCGCTAACCGCAAGGGTTTCAGTGTTTTCTAAATAAAGCGAATACCCGCCCATTATTGCTAAGAACATCCAACTACCCAAGCTCCCCCAACAGATCACTCCTAAAACCAATTGACGGATGGTGCGGCCACGAGAAATCCTACCAAAGAACAATCCAACCATTCCGGTGTAAGCGAGCCACCATCCCCAGTAAAACCCAGTCCAATCCTCGGGAAAACTGCCATTCTGAATAGGATCTGTCCAAGTAGCTGCCCGTATAAAATTGTTAAACATCAAACCAATACTATTAACCGTGAGGTCCATAATAAATACGCCGGGACCCGCTATTAAAACGAAGAGAATAGCGAAAATAGCTAAAACAATATTAATGTTAGCAAGCACCTTAATGCCTGATTTCAACCCCCGATAGACGCTAGCGCCAAATAATAATGTCCACAAGGAGAGAACGCTTATTTTAATGATCATATTGTCGGGAATTTCAAATAAGGTCGCTAACATTGCGGAGAGCAAAGGTACGCCCAAGCCAAGAGATGTAGCTACTCCACCAACAATTCCTAAGACGATTAAAATATCGATCATCGTTTTTATCTGACCACGTCCACGCTTTGGTAAAGCGCCATCACAGGCACTACTTATGCGAAGCACTGGATAGCGTCTCACATAAAGCATGTATGCAATTGGCACCGACGGCAGTGCGTACATTGACCATGGAACGATACCCCAATGAAGGAGAGGATACATATGAGCCCACTCAAAAGACTTACTTGATCCGACCTCGATCCCCAGAGGTGGAGCTTGCAAGTAAAAGATCGGTTCGGCAAAACCCCATGCAATAACACTAGCACCGACGGCTGTGGTAAACATCATAGATACCCAGTGAATATTGGAATATTCGGGCGACTCATCTGGAGATCCTAATTTAATGTGAGCATAGCGTCCAAGGACCAGCCAAAGGCAAAACGAAAAAGCACTGATGCCGACAATAAGATACAGCCACAAGAAATTGGTCATTATAACATCGCGACCATCCTTCAGGATTTGAGATGCCTCCTCAGGAAAAATTAAAAGGGGAATCGAACAAAGTAAAATGATGATTACGGCTACAATAAATACCGACCAATCAACTTTTGGTTGAGAGTTACTTATATTGTTACGATCCTTCAAGAAGTAGCTGGCTGCTAGGGGTTGCTCTTAACCGGGGGAGCCGCAATTAGACCGAAGTTGATTAGAAAGAAAAGGGATTTCTTGGATCAATTAGAACGAAAGAAATAAGGATCGTTAAATACACTTAAGCCGTCTTTTAACTATCATGGAGCGCTGAGGTTTGTTGGTTAGCTAGTAAAAGAAAAATTTCCACGCAATTTCCGAGATAACTAAACACGGCTTGATAACTAGCCTTACGTTTTCTTTTCCTTCGCGTTTTTTCTTAGCCGATTTTTGGCGTTTAGGTTTACTTGTTCAGGCCTTTTGAAATGTAGCGCTGACGATTCCCAGTTTCATGATGATTGATTTTGCCTCAGGCTTTTAGCACTCGTATCGTCCCGATTAAGATCAGCAAACTCGGTTTGCATACGACTGGCATGGTCATAACCGATCGCAAGGATACGATCATCTTCGACTTTTTCCAACTTGGTATATCTGGGATGGTGGGAATCCTTGTATGGATCATTAGAGGCCGCATTATAACAGCAAATCATAGCCCAGCGTGGATGATCAGACTCATTGGCATCGGAAGCATGTAATGTGTTGGAATGGAAAAACAAGGCGTCGCCTGGGTCCATTGTGACATGAACGAGATCCATTCTCTTCTTTGCTTCTTCAACCCGTTCCATATCAGCGCCCGCCTGTTCTCCTGAAAGAACATGGTTAACCCTGCCCAACTTATGAGACCCCCTAATCACCTGCATGCATCCGTTCTCGATTGTCGCCTTATCCACCGCTATCATAACACTACATAGATTTGGGAAGAGTACCCCATTCTGATACCAGTATCCATAGTCCTGATGCCAAGCCCAAGCTCCACCCACCTTTGCATCTTTTAGGATCATTTTTGAATGGTAATGATAGACCTCTTCTCTGAGTATTTCTTCTACGCGATTAACCATTTTTCGGCATCTGGCGAACATTCCGTAGATTCCATCACCTGGATGATTCCATAAAGCTAGGCGAACTGCGTTGCCTTCCCCGTCATCTTTTTGACTAGATGATTTATCCATTTCGTTATCGTTACGTGCAGCTTGTCCAAGGAGGTCAATTTCTTGCTCGGAAAAGAGATTGCGAACCACGATGTAGCCGTCCCTTTCATAATCGCTTAGTTGTTCTTCTGTAAGTAATTTCATTTTCGTGTTTTAGTTCTACTTGGTTTTTAAGGCGCTAGGAAATCGTTTTGGTTGTGGTGGAGTTGTGGGCCAATCTGGAGAGTGGGTGATTAATAAAAGAGTTTAATTCTTTATCTGATGATTTAGACAGCTGTAGAGCGATGACAGAAACAGGATTCACATTCACTTTTAAAATCTTCATTTTAACTTTTAAGTAATTTTACGAAGCTTCAACTTTCGCAGGGATGAGGGTAATCAAAATCATTCGAAGCCTCTTTTTTTTGTGGTTGCTGGTATCTTGGGTGGAAATTGTTCAGGCACAAGAAACTCTAAACAAGTCAATTAATTTAGGTGGTCTCGATCGGCAATTCATTGTCTATTTACCCAAGAATTTTACTCATACAGAATCGCTTCCTGTGCTTTTCTGCTTTCACGCAGGGGGTAGTTCAGCAGACGTAATGATGCGCTTCACAGCTGATTTTCGTCCTCTTGCAGATGACCAACGATTTATCGTCGTTTATCCCCAAGGTGCGGTAATCCGAGATGAAAAGGACCCGCAAGGTTCATCTAATTGGAATACCATAGGACCGTATGACAATGGCACTGACGATATAGGTTTTACAGGAGCAATGATCGATTTTCTTGAAATGGATTACGCCGTAAATTCGAGTAGGGTTTATGCATGTGGCTTTTCACTAGGGGGGAATTTCGTATGGGATCTTGCGTGTTACCTTGGCGATCGTTTTGCCGCAGTATCCTCCGTGGCAGCCAGTATGTGGCAATGGACCCTTGAGGAATGCACCAGTAATCATCGCGTAGGAATACTTTCAATTCATGGGACAAATGATTTTTATAATCCTTATAATGGGAACCAATACTCCGTTTCGATGAACCAACTCAGTGAACATTGGGTTTTAAAAAATGGAAGTGAGGAGACTCCTGTGACTAGCCAGTTTGCTCCGGGGGTAACTCGATTTTTATGGAATAGAGGAGACGCTTGCTATGATGTTGCACATTACCGTATTCAAAACGGAGAACATGCTTGGCCGTCTTTCGCTACCCAAGTAATCTGGGATTATGTTTCTCGTTACACTAGCTCAGGATTACTCGGGTGTATTCCAGTGGAACTGTCTGTAAATTCCTACAACAAAGAAAGTGAGGAAGTCACCATCACCGTGAACAATCTTCCTGAGGGAAACTTTGAAATCCGTAGCTCCACGGGTGGGAGGCCCTTTCAACCGTTGACTCCCGGAATCAGTATCAATCAAAACACAGTCTTTCCGCTCACCATTTCTAAGGTTCGAGATGATAAACTCCTCTTGCAGGTCTGGAAAAAGGCTTCGTAAGCAGCCAGGAATCTATTTTATGGAATAGGTGATCTGAAGATCGCGGGAAGGTTTTTTTGCGGTAGACCCTGGTAGCTAGGTCTTTAAGCTCGAAGCGTTATC
This sequence comes from Akkermansiaceae bacterium UBA5688, assembly GCA_002420315.1. GTDB lineage: Bacteria > Verrucomicrobiota > Verrucomicrobiia > Verrucomicrobiales > Akkermansiaceae > SW10. The sequence continues at coordinate 1,294 of DIHU01000238.1, read as the reverse complement.
CTTTTAACTTAAATCGGGCGACATAGGCAAACGCTGTCACATAAAGATATTCCTCATTTTCGTCAAAACAGCAGTTTGTGATCGGATCCGGAAGCCTTATTGTCGCAAGCTTTTTACCTTCTGGAGAAATCACTAGTAGTCCACCCGGACCTGTTGCAAAGAGATTCCCGCTTGAGTGCATCTTCATTCCATCAAACCAACCGGCGTCGGCTTCTCCATAAGGGCCTTCAAAAAAGACACCACCAGAACCGTCTTCCGCAGAGAAGCGCCACATTTTGGGGTCTTTCATGTCTGAACTGCCAACATAAATCCACTTCTGATCTGGAGAAAGCGCGATTCCGTTAGGTAGGTCCATTTCGTTGCTTACGAGAGATACTTTGTCAGTGGCAGCTTGGTAACGATAGATCCCGCAATAGGGAATCTCCCTTTTATCATCGACAAAGACCATCCCCTCTCCCGGGACACTATTCGCGAAGTCACAGTGACCATAGGGTGGGTCGGTAAAGTAGATGTCTCCGTTGGCTGCAATGGTCAGGTCATTTGGGCTGTTGAATCGTTTGCCCTCATAGGTTGCAGTCAGCGTCGAGAGGCCTTCCTGAGTGATGTTGTCAAAGGCCAGCTTGGCGAGCCTCCGGTCTCCATGCTGGCAGATAATGAGGTTACCTGCGGTATCAAGAGCAAGACCATTGGAGCCCAAGACCCCGCCCTCAAAAAACGGAACTCTTCCCGTATGTCCGCCAGGGGAGAGAAATACATCGGATCCTTTTTCCTCGGACCACTGATGAATCTTATTCCCTTTCACGTCCGAGAAGAGAAGTGTCTTCATTGAAGGAATCCAGACCGGTCCCTCCGCGATTTCAAAACCTTCCGCAAGAACTTGAAGCTTGACCGACTCGTCGAGAACCAATTCCAGATTAGGGTCATGAAGTTCAACTTGGCAGGTCAGGTTTTCCGGAGTCGCTGCGCCGGCGTTAACTTCGGCGGCTTTGCTTTCTTCATTTTTCTGAGCGATCTCTGCTTTTTCACCGCAGGAGCAAAGCAGAATCAAGATTCCTAAAATTTGCCCCTTAAACATTGCTTTCTTCATTAAGTAATGAATAGAAAGAAGATCGTCAGGTTCAAGGTGAAAGTGACTCCAAGGAAGTTTCTTTCCCCACTAGTTTTCTGATTTGAACTGCACAGGCTTTATAACTGGGCTGGCGGGAGTAGGGATCAAAGGAAGGAAAGGTGAGACGGTTTACTTGAGGCTCGTGCATGGGAAGGTAGACTTCGCCAGGTTTGATTGAAGTGGTGA
>DIHU01000073.1 GCA_002420315.1 Akkermansiaceae bacterium UBA5688 | reverse complement strand
AATGAACAATTTCGTTAATCCCGCCGACTAATCCTCTCAGTGCGCAAATACCCTTTTCACAACCGGTTCTATTAGACTTTAAGACTCTTTAGCTAAAAAACACATCCCAGAAAATTACAGCTAGCACACAAGGGCACCTCAACCCTAGCCCAAAAACAAAAGGGGACCCGGCAGTCTTTGCATTACCTGTTCTTGTCAAATATAGGCGATTTAACATCTATCAAATGACAACCGGAAAAGATTTGAAATAATCTTCCTTGATTAGCCTAAATCTTAAGCTTGTGAGACACTGCAAAACCATCACATTTGAGAGATGAGAATATTTTTAAACCGCTTTGCAGTCACATTGCTGATCTCTTTGATTTGCAACTTCGAAGCTGCTCCGGCAGTAGAGCTGGCCAAGGAACATCCATCTACCACTGCTCAGGTTCGTCTGGCCTCCTGGTGGTTCGATCGCCACGCTGAGAAAATCGCCGAGATTGAGAAATCTAATAATCCAAAAGATGAGCGTAAAATTGAGCTACTCATGGTGGGTGATTCTATTACGAATAACTTTGATAAAAAAGGCCCCGGCGAGCCTGTCTGGAAGAAATACTTCACCCCACTCAATGCGCTAAACTTGGGCTTTGGAGGAGATCGCACCAACCATGTCCTTTGGCGCCTCGAGCACCTTCCCAAAATAAAACCAGCCCCACTGGCTGCCTCATTGATGATTGGTACTAACAATATCTGCTGGGGTAGTGATAAGCCAAAACAAGCTGCCGAAGGAATCCAAGAAATAACCCGGAAGCTCAATGCTATCTACCCAAAGATGAAGATACTTGTTTTGGGTGTCTTTCCTCGTCGTGAACAACTCGATCACCCACACCGCAAGCAAATCATCGAACTCAACTCTTACTTACCCGACCTTCTCAAGGACATTCCAAACGTAAGCTTTATGGACATAGGGTCAGAGTTTCTCGATGAGAAAGGATTTCTCTCAAGAGAGATGATGCCCGACACGACTCACCCGAGTGAAAAGGGACACGAAATCTGGGCCCAGGCGATTACTCCCAAGCTCAGAGAGATGATGGGTAAATAAACTCGGATTCTCTCGCCTTCAAATCAAGCATCCCCAGCGCTAGCCTCCTTACTTCGATCTCGTATTGATTTTGAGACTATCTCAAAAAAATCCAACCGGACAAAAGGTATGTCGTGGACTTGGATGTTTCTTTATCAAAAAACAATGAGTAGGATAATAAAATGACAACACGGTTAGCGTTTGCGATCATGGCCCTATTGATAGGGGTGGCCTTTGGGGATGGCGTGGCGGAAGCCAATAAATTAATCAGTCAGTCTAGGCAAAATGACGTGGAAGCGATGGCCGTCCTCGACCTAGTTGCAGGTAATTTAAAGGAAGAAGGGGTAACTCAGGTCATCGAGTGGGTGATCGAAAATGGCTATGCCCAAGAAAGAAAAAAAGTTGGAGATCTTATCTGGTCATTACCCAAGAACGATCAATTGATGGTCAAGTATGTCCAAACCTTGAGTTTTTATGGTGAGAGGAAGCAATTAGAAGCGGTGATAAAGAAATTGCCGAATGGGAATGTGAATCAAAAAGCACGATTTCGACTCGCCTTGTTGGTAGCGGAAGACGCTCAAAGAGACTTAACGCTAACCGATACCCAACGTGCGAAGGAAAATCAGTCAGTCGTGAGTATTCTGGATAAGCTGAGAAAAGAAGATGATTTGGATGAACTTCTCCAGAGGTGGATTAAGGACTTAAGATATAAGGTCACTCACTTGGTAGTGGGTTGTGAGGCGCCAGAGATTGAGGGAGTTGATCAAGACGGAAAGAAATTCCGCCTGAGCGATTATCGGGGAAAGGTAGTTCTCCTGCCGTTTTGGGGCATCTGGTGAGGCCCGTGCCGATCAATGTTTCCCTACGAGCGGTCGCTCGTAGAAAAGTGGCAAGACGAACCATTTGCTTTGATAGGCGTAAATACCGATCCCCCGCAGCGGCTCTCAAAATATGTCAAGAATGGGACGATTACTTGGCGTAACTTTCGAGATGAGAAAGTAGGTGGTCCGATTTCTAGCAGGTGGGACATTGTTGGTTGGCCGACAATCTACTTGTTGGATCACAAAGGGATCATCAGGCATGTCGGACAAGCAAAAGAAGACCTAGACAAGACTTTAGCCAGGCTAATTAAGGAAGCGAAAGAGGATTAAAGAACAAAGATTGGTTTAGTTAAGACGCTCGGCTTGCAAAGCACTACTTGAACCGCCGAGGTCAAGGCGGCGCACGGGCCTTACTCGACGTCTATTTCTAGGCATTCAATCGAGATCGATTCCGCACGCCCCGCCTCTAAGCCTTCCACGCGGAAGCTCAGCAGATTCTCGCCGACAGCGAGAAACTTTACATCGACGCTCCACTCAAGCCAGCCATCGTCACGCACCTCCGCCTGACCAAGCCGGATGTTATTCAGCCTCGATTCAATCCTATTCACAACCGATTTTGCGAGCGGCCTCACACGATAGTTGCTATTCCCATATCGATAGTACGTGGAACCAACTGGAATCGTATCTCCGGTCGCCCCAGGATCAGAGAAGAGCACACGGAGTTTCGCCTTGGGCCCCAATTCACCGATATCTAATTTGAGGTAAGTTAACCCCTTACCATGTTGCCCAAGTTTTGCTGGAAGCACGGCGAGGAGATTCGAGTTAGCAAAGGACCAAGGCTGAAACTTACCATCTTCGGGGTGCCCAAACTCCCAAGGATGCCCGCCGGCGCGGCGCTGGATAACATAGGTCATCTCTTTTCCTCCTAGAGTTGCCAGTTGACCGAACTCTGTGAATCCTAGGGAGTCGTCTTTCTTACCAGCTCTACCATCAATCCGGCCTCCTCCAAAGTTGAACAACATCACGCCATCCGGCTTCTGCCTCCAAAAATTCGCCATTACCGCACGATGGTATCGCAAGGGCGGGTAGGAGTAACCATCTGATCCATGGTGACGGTCGTGGCTAGGATAGAGTTTCACCTTTTTATGCCCAATAATATCCTTGAATCCTCCAAGATCCACCTCTAGCGAACGTGCTCCAACTGCAACAATATCAACCAGACCATCACCAACCCATCGCTCGATATCAATGCCATCAAAGTGACAACCCGATACTGAACTGGCGACCTTCACTCCGAGAAGAATCGCTCTCCCCTTTTCCATTTCCACCTTACGAATCATCGCCCTTACCGACGACAAAAACTCTGTCAAACGATCGCGATATTCCCACTGTCGGCCTACCGGCAAGTAGGGAGCATGACGGACAAAATCAAGCTGGATCCCTTTGATCTCGTGCCCGCTAACAAGTTCGCGGATCGCTTCAATCTGTAGAGCATGCACTTCTGGAATAGCATAATTCCACAAGGCAGCATCCCCTCCCCACTTACCCTTCTTGCCAGTCTGCCAATTCGAATGGTCCCACGGGATCCGAGGATCATGGGGGGGCTCGGGATCCTCGCGCCAGTCAAGCAACCAACTCGGCCTTTTGCGTTTCAGTGGTTCGGGACTTAAATTGGCAATTCCATTGATGCGATAGGAAAAAAATATCTCTAGTCCACGTTCGTGCCCGGCTTTGACCACCGCAGGGAGGAAATCATTCCCTTTCGAAAACCAATCCTGCAGTCCTGAAATCTGACTCATATGCTTACTCGGCCAAGGAACCGCACCACCGCCAACGTCGAGCATAACCGTATCAATTTGACTCTTAGGATCTTTAGAAAACGCATAGGTATTCTCGACCACCTCTTCCATCTTCATCGATGGTTTGAAGCGATCAAGTGCCGCATCATGGTGCAGAATGATTCGCCGACGGCGATTGACCGCACCGCGATGGAGAGCCGCGATTTGAGCCTCCGTTTTAGGTGTCCCTAAAATTTTGCCCACCCCTTCCGGTAGTCTCTCGAGGAAGAGATATTCTACAGCTCGCGATAACCAGCCACTGTCCCACCGATGCGCTTCAGCTTCATGAAATTCGAATATATGAGCTATCCCGTAATCGAACAGCTTATCGTGAAATCGGTGCACACTGTGGACACCGTCCCGCTTGTTACGATAGGCCATCATAACGATCCTGGTAGGACCATCGATTAACTCGTGAGCGTGGCGGTCAATTTGATTGAGCACTGCATAGTCTCGATAATTCTCATTCGTGCCAAATAACTTCTCGTCAGCTTCGATCATCTCATCAAGATCCAGCCACGCGTCCCACGCCGCGACTTTACCAAACATGTCGAGGTGTCGAAGTAACAACCATAAACCACCACTACCCGAAGCACAAAAACCGGTGAGGTAGCGGCCTTCCGCTTGCGCGATTGTGGGGTAGTTCTGATCAACGAAAGGAACAACATCTTGGACGAAATAACTTTCATCTTGCTGATTTTTCTTGGTGGGATGATTACAATAGAGAGTGCCGCGTGGGAAGGTCGCCATAACGCAAATGACACCATATTTGTCAGGAAAGTTTTCTTCCTGTGCAATTTTGAACGGTTTCCCCCAGGCAGCATCACCATCGATAACCGGCAAAATATAAAGAACTGGATAGCGCTTACCGTCATCCATTTTGCTGGGTTTCAAAACATGAATGGCCGTCTCCACTCCACCTAGATATTTACTCCGGATCTTGTGGCTAATGATCTCATCGGAACTCGCCTGGCCCAGAGCGCTCGTCTTGAGCAAGAGGACAAAGAGAAAATTCAAGATTGTTTTCATCCCTGATAGACTGCCCGTTTACCGATCCACCGGCGACTAAAACTTCAGTTGCCCAGAGTAAACCCTAACCTTTTTACACTAAAGCACCTGATGTTCGCAATCTCCCAGGGCGCTTGAGTAAGTAGAGGATCGAGACTCAACCCTCCCAAAATAATGGGATTTTTGGCTCGGGCGAGAACATGGTGACATCACCCCGCTTCAAAAGCGCGACACTCTTCAAGTTTATTATTAAAATACTCGTCGCATTGAACCAAACGTTTTTTTAGTAATGATATACATGATTAAAAAGAAATCTCAAAACCGTTACGTGCTTTAGAACCCCAGCGCGAAAGGCTAAAACATCGCAACTTAACAAAAAGGGATCCCACTAAGGGTTTTGGCCTGATCAAAATAGCCAACTTGTAAAATCGTTACTTCTCTCTAGCTTCACAATCAAATGAACATGCCAAAAATAGGAATAAATACCGGAATCATCTTAATCGCGCTTGCCCTTTTAGGTTACTTGGGAGGTGGCATGGAGAGCTGGACTGCCTTAATCCCAGCAATTGCCGGAGCTCCTATTCTCTTGAGCTCCCTTCTTGCAAAGAACCCGAATAAACTCAAACTGGGAATGCATATCGCCGCGACCTTTGGTCTGCTTGGCTTTCTCGCACCTCTCGGGCGCATCATCCCAACTGCGATAAAGGGAGATTTCGAACTCAAGCTATCAACCGGCTGTATGATTACTATGTCTCTAGTCTCAGCAATTTTTATGGTTCAATGCATTAAGTCTTTTAAGGCGGCGAGGCAGGCCCGTTTGAAAGGGCTTTGATAACAACTTAAGACTACCTTAGGCAGAATCCCTGAAATCTCCAGTATACTCCATTCTTTTCTACCTCGCCTCCAATCAAAAACTGACTTCAAGACTCTCCCCAAAAAGAAAATCCCTAGTAGGATAATTCAAGCATGATCACTAAAGACGAAATTTTACAAAAGCTTACCGACTACACTGTCCAGCACGGCATGAGAATATTAGGTGCAATCTTAATTCTTATCATCGGCTTCTGGCTGGCAAAAATCTTATCACGTGCGACCGCAAAGCTGATGGAAAGCAAAGTTCACCTCGATCCGCTTATTGAAAAAGTAATGGTGCGATGTGTTCATCTTCTCGTTATCGCCCTCACAGTCATCACGGTCCTTGGGCAATTTGGTGTTGAGACGACCAGCTTTATCGCACTTCTCGGCGCCTCAGGAATTGCAATCGGTTTGGCTCTCCAAGGCACACTCAGCAATGTGGCGTCCGGCATCATGCTGCTAGCGCTACGACCTTTTAGCGTCGGGCATTCGGTCAAAATAGGAGGCAAGGTCATCATCATCGACGAACTCGGATTATTCGTCACTCTAGCACACGAAGCGGACGGGCCAACTGTCATGATCCCCAACAGTAAAATCTGGGGAAGCGAGATTATTAACTACTCCGTTACCGATAGAGACATGCGCCGCCTCAATGAGACAGTCGGAATTGCTTACGAAGATGATATCGATAAGGCATTTAAAACGATACAATCCGTCATCGATAGCGATATCCGTGTAGTGAAAGATGAGCCAACCCGTATAGACGTTGTCTCGCTTGGCGATAGCTCAGTGAATATTATTATACAGGCATGGTATAAACGTGAAGACTGGTGGCAGGCCAAGTTGGACTTTACAAAAGATATCAAAATCGCACTCGACGAAGCTGGAATCTCAATCCCTTACCCTCAGAGTGAAGTGCATTTAAAAGGAAGCGAACATAAGTAGCCTGGCAGTAAAAATAGTTCAAATCACCAATCGTCCTGCCCCAAATCGCGCGTCGTGAATTCATCAGGGATTCCCAGCAAACGTAATTTGCTTGCAGTGACGAAAGAAAGATCTTCAAGGGAATACCCTGAACTTTTTCTTCTCTCGTTCTCCGTCCACGTTAGAGTTTTTAAATGAAGCGCATTCTTTCTCATCTCGGCTTGATTGTGATATTGAGCCTCTTTGCGGGTCTTACTGATGCGCAAGGCACTACCTTCCGTGTAGATATGTCGGTTCAAATCGCGATTGGCCGTTACGATCCGAGCAACGATCTACTGCAAGTCAGAGGTCCCTTCAATGGGTGGAGTGGCACCGACTTAACGATTGTGGCTGGTAGTGACTCTGTCTACGAAGCCGAAATCGATATTTTCGAGGTGGACGGGACTCAGATTGACTACAAATTCTTCATCGGAAGTGCCACGTCCGGCGACCTCTGGGAGAGCAACGTTGGCCAGGGTGATAGTGGAAATCGCATCTTCAATTATCAGACTGGAGGACAGGCTCTTGAGACAGTCTTCTTTGATAATCTCGATACCAACCCAGGCGGAGGAGTCGAAGTTACTTTTCAGGTCAATATGGCCTCACTTCTTCAAGACGAGCTCTTCTTTCCTGAATTCGACTGGTTGGAGGCGCGAGGTGCGTTCAATGGCTGGGCGGCTGGATTCAAACTAGAGCCCATCTCTGAAGGGTCTCCAATCTTTGCAGGAACAACTACTATCAACTCTATCGCTCCTGGTGATACCGTTGAATACAAGTATGTCTACAACGGAGTGTGGGAGACCGGCAGCAACCGCACATTTGTTCTACCCCAACAGGGCGCCCAAGTTTTGCCCCCCCGATACTTTAGCGATCTTGGACCTGATTCCAATCTCACCGAAGACACCGAAATCGTAATCTCGGTCGACATGAAAAACGCCTTAACCTTGGATGGAACGCCTTTTAATTTGGAAACGGATAGGGTCTACATCAATGGTGAATTTGCCGGATTTACTTGGTGGGAATGGCCATTCCCACCGGAGGAATTAGAACTCCTCGACGATGGCACTCCGGAATCAGGAGATGCCGTGGCTGGAGATGGACTCTACACCATCAAAACCCAAGCCATAGCCGGCCAATCAAAGAAGGTCGAATACAAGTTCTCGATCAATGGAGAAGATAACGAAGCCGGTTTTCAGGACAATCACATCCGCTATATCCGTAAAACTGGAGACTATTTCCTGCCCGCTGATCAGTTCGGCAATATGGTGCGCGAACCCGAGATTCTTTCCTCTAATTTTGGCGGATTTACGATTGGCGGCCCCGTCGATGGCATGGTCACGATACGGTGGGAGAACGCAGCCGCAGTCCTGCAAAAATCGAGAACTCTGACACCCGAGACCTGGGAAAACATTCCTAGCTCTCAGGGAAAGCGCGAAATGGCATTCTCAGTGACCGAGATTTCTAAGAACTACTTCAGATTGGCCACACCCTGATCTCTTGGCCTTTCCAGACATTTTCACTCTTCCTTTTCACCTTCAGCTTAGCCTACATAATAATTCATATCCCTAGCGCAAAAGTAAATTCTTAGCAATTGGGGCGAAAGGATTACGGCAGCAAGATCGTTTACTTTTCTGGTGAAACGGAGAATTTTTTTAGGATATGGCGCGGGGGTCTTAAGCCTACCTGGCACCAAGGGTGGACCGAACGAACGACCAGCGCTCGGAGCGGTTGGTGTGGGAGGAAAAGGGTGGGCAGACTCGCTCGGGGCGTCGAGGCATGGAGAGATTGTAGCATTTTGTGACGTCGACCAACTAGGGAAAGACCGAAAGGGAGGGTTTGTTGAAGCAGCTAAAAAGTGGCCTAGGGCAACACGCTACACCGACTGGCGCGAGATGCTTGAAAAGGAGAAGCTCGATGGAGTCACGGTATCGACCCCTGATCATATGCACGCGCCAGTCACGATGACCGCGCTGAAGCTCGGGATCTCGCCCTACACACAGAAGCCCCTCACTCGTACGGTGCACGAAGCGCGAGCTCTCACCTTGGCGGCTCGCGAAGCGAAAGTGGCCACGCAGATGGGCAACCAGAATCACAGTGGGGTAAACTACAAGGGCCTCGTGGAACTTGTTCGCTCCGGTCTTCTGGGGAAGATTAAGCGAGCGTATGCTTGGTCCAATCGCCCGATTTGGCCTCAGGGTCACCGGCGACCGAAAGGCTCCGGTAAAATTCCAGATGGCCTCCATTGGGATCTTTGGCTGGGCGTGGCCCCGAAACGCCCTTTCCAAAAAAAGATCTATCATCCCTTCGCATGGCGTGGCTGGTATGATTTTGGCGCGGGCGCGCTTGGGGATATGGGATGTCACATCATCGATCCCGTAGTCTGGGCTCTAGAGCTTGGACCGGCGCGAGGCGTGCAGTCCGAAGGCCCCTCTCCGATGAAGGAAACCTTCCCAGAGTGGGAGCGTATTTATTACGACTTTGCCGGTACGAAGCATACTTTGGGTAAGAATTTCCAAATGATTTGGTATGATGGAAAAAAGAAGCCAACAGCCGAAGAGGCAGGCTTACCATTGAGGACCAAGATCCCGGACAATGGAGTTATTTTAGTAGGAGAGAAAGCAAGTCTGATGACGAAACACGGAAGTGGTCATCTACCGGACTTCTATGTCGACGGAAAAAAGCTTACCTACCCGCTTCAAGCCCCCAAGGGTGACGACCACTACGGACAATGGGTTTCGGCGATTCGGGGCGATGGAACTCCGAGCTCAAATTTCGACTACTCTGGCCCAATGACTGAGACAGTACTTCTAGGCACAATTGCTTGCCGTTTCCCCGGACAGACTTTGCGATGGGATAGCGGCGATCTTAAGTTTTTAAACAGCGCGGAAGCCAACACTCTAGTAAAACAGACCTACCGAAAAGGCTGGGAAGTCGAGGGCTTATAAGACAAACTTCTTATTGAAATCCCACTCAATGACGCCCTAAGAAACTCAACCAAAGCAGCAAACTTCTAAAAGTAAGATTATGAAACGTCGCGATATTTTGAAAACCGCTGGTTGCACACTTTTCCTACCGTCTCTTGAAAGCTTCGGGGAAAATCGGTCGACCCCGGCCGAAGCTGATGTAAAGAGGCTTTTCTGTGTTAGCATGGGATACGGCTTGTTCACCGACCCCCTGCCAAAGACCGATGGCGCTGACTACGTATTCAGCGACCACATGGAACCTCTTAAAAAACACAGAGACCATTTCACGCTCTATTCGAAAATGAGATTTGGAGGGAACCATCACAATGATCACAGGTGCTTTGTAGGAAACACGACGACGAACCCGGACTCTCTAGACCAACTTGTAGCAGACCACATTGGACATTTAACCCGCGTCAGAAACGTAGTCACTTTCATCAGCCATGCCCATCACCACATCGTTGCTTCCTGGCGAAACAGGCTGCCTGTTATGCCAATTCAATCGACGAGGGTCTTGTTTGAAACTCTCTTCGCCAAGACTGACCGGAAGACGGAGGAGCGACTCCTAGCGAACAAGAAAAGCGTCCTTGACGGTTCCCTTGCAGAGGCAAGATCACTGATGGCGCGGGTCTCGGGCCGGGACAAACAACGACTAGAAGAGTATTTCGCGGCTTTACGTGAATCGGAGCAGGAACTCAACAAATCTATCGAGTGGCTCAGTCGGTCTCGCCAGGATGTCGAATTCCCTGTCGCACCTTCATTTGAGAATGAATTCTTCAAAACCGATATTGATAAACAAAGATTCCTGACAAACCCACGTCAAATTCAACGCGGAATTGCATTCGACATGATTTACAAAGCCTTCAAGTTCGATGTCACACGCGTGGTCAATTTCTATATGACAGGACTCGACAATGACCATCACCTCACGACGCACAATGTAAACAAATCCGAGGATGCCCGGGCAAGTCTGACAAAATATGACTCCTCGTTCTTTTCACTGATGTCTAACTTCTACGATAAGCTCGCCAGCACGAGAGCCGAATCCGGAGGCACACTGATGGATGAGACCATCACTGTCTCCACAGGAAACAACAGCGTGAGCGAGAAAATGGGGCCTCACAACGGAAATCAAATTCCGGTATTCGTCGCAGGCGGAAAGTTCAAGAATCACGGTGGCCATGTCATTCGCAAAGGCGAAACGACTTGTGACATCTACCTCTCAATACTTAAACAATTTGGCATCGAACGAGACCGGTTTGGCAATAGCAAGAAGAGCATCGTGTTGTGATATTATGCTGGATCAAAGAATCACAAAGTTTGCAGCTTTTCTACTGCTGTTTACCGATGCCCATGTTTCGAGCATCGTGGCAGATGAGCGAGTGAAATCGCAGCATTTCTTCAATACGTTTTGTGTCTCCTGTCACGGAGCAAAGAAGAGTAAGGCTGGCCTCCGTCTTGATCAGATTAACCTGCAGCAATGGAACGACCCAAGTCTATTGGATGATATCTATGCCGCCATCGAGTCTGACGAGATGCCACCGGAAGATGCACCTAAACGTCCAGAACCCGATCAAATCAAAGCATTAGAAAAGATATTGGGAAATCAACTGCACCGACTCGCAGAGGAGCAAAAGCCAGGAATGCTAAAACGGCTGAGTCGAGTCGAATATCAAAATACGGTGAATGATGTCTTTGGGACCGACTTCTCACTGATCGATAGACTGCCACTTGATAGCATCGAAGCTGGCTTTAATAACAATGCTGACAACCTTCACATGTCGGTTGTCGATATGGAGTCTTACTTCAATATCGCGAACCTTATTTCCGAGAGTGTTGTGAGCGATAAACCTGATCCGCGCGTCATTGTTTATTCAACCAAAGACACAGATATTGATACGCACAGCCACAAGGATAACACCAATGGCTTTGCACCCACGCTGCCCCTAACTTCACGACCACTGGTATTTGCGACCCAGTCCATTCAAATAAAAATTAATCCATCGGTCAAAACGAGTGGTATTTATCGGATTGTTCCAAAGGGCTTTTATATCCAAGCCAAGTTTGTTGCCGGAAACCGGGCTGAAGAAAGATTGCCCGCCGTTACGGGCATTTCAGAGCTTAACAGCAACGACCACTCGGCGACCGACCACTCGATGAGCTACTTCCTCCGCAAAAATTCAGGCGTAGGTCAAAGTATCGTTACTGTGATTCCAAAAAATGCGGCTTGGCAAGACTTCAATCCCAGCATCGGGTTCACGACGCAACTGTCCTCAGATGACACGATTGTTCTCAGATGTAATTCGGTTAAAGGGGGTGGTCTTCAGCGGATGTTCTGTATTGAAACCGCGACCATTACCGGACCAGTGTATGATTCATGGCCGCCAGACACTCCTTTTTATAAAACATACTGCGAAGACATAGATACATCTGCCGACGATAAGGCCTGCCAGACCATTTTGAAAAAACTTGCGCGAAAACTGTTTCGCGGCCCGGTCTCCGACACTGAGATGCAGCGATTCTATAAGCTTTCCATGAAAGCGTTTGCCCAAGACCAAAGCATTTTCTCAGGTCTACAGGCAGGCATTCGCGGAATGTTATGTTCCCCAAAGTTCCTATTTAAGCAGGAAGGGGAATTCGAGTCTTTGGATGATTACGCGATTGCTGCACGTATGTCGTATTTCCTGTGGAATTCCTTGCCCGACGAGATCCTCTTCGAGCTGGCGAAACAGGGAAAGCTTAAGGACGCAAAAGTCCGTCGTGATCAGACGCTCCGAATGCTACAGGACGAAAGAACTGATCGCTTCATCAGAGACTATGTTCATCAATGGCTCGATCTTAAAAAACTCGAGATCGTCGAACCGGACCTGAGCATTTTCACTGTTGATGAATTTGACCTTGTCCGGAATCAGATCAAAGAAGAACCAGTTGAGTTCTTTAGGGAATTGCTGTCGAGCAATTTGAGCTTATTGAATTTTATTGATTCCGATTTCGTGATGATAACGGAGGAGCTCAACTACATCTATCGAATCGAAGGACATCCAGTTGCGTCGCCTAGCAAAAGGCCTGGCGCTAGTAAAATATCACCGAAAGATTATAGACCTAAAGAGATCACATCAGAATTTTCTAAAGTGATGCTGAGTAAAAAAGACCGATTTCGTGGAGGCCTACTTTCACAGGCAGGTTTCATGCTGATGACAACCAACAACGGAGAATATACCAACCCGTTTTATCGAGGAGCGTGGGTCTTAAAGAGTTTTTATGGTGACCACCTAGAGACACCGGATGACCTTGAGATCTCCGCACTCAGCCCCCCTACTATAACGGAAAGCATCAAAGAAACGATCGATGCACATCGAGCAGAAACCAGTTGTAACATCTGTCACAAGAAGATGGATCCCCTTGGAATCGCCCTCGAAAACTTCGACGTTCTAGGACGCTGGCGGAATCAATACACTGACGTAAGCAACTATGCTCCAAAGAGCAATACGAAGAGTGAACGTTTTCCAGTGGATGCGAGAACTGTCCATATGGACGGCCGGGCCTTCGAAGGCCCACAGGGTCTAAAGTCAATTCTGATGGAAGATAAAGAGAAGTTTTTTAAAACGTTCCTGGAAAACATGTTGTCTTATGCCATGGCTCGTGAACTTAATTTTCCCGACCGTAAACATATTGAACAGCTCTACAAGCAGTCCGCTAAGGCCAACTTCAGGCTCCGAGACATTTTGTTGGAGATCGTATCGTCAGACTACTTTAGTAGACGATAGTGATGAGCGATCTTAATTGATCTTCCACCCATGAAACTAATTCCCATCGCGGTATTCGCTATCGTCGTTAGTTTGGTATTTGCAGATGGCGCAAAAACGAAAGGTGAAACTTTCCAAACTGACGTCAAGGAATCTAAGAAGCCACTCATCGCTGGATCAAAATATTCCATCTGGATCCCCGAATCCACCTTGTCCGTTCAATGTATCTTTGCAATCAACATGCGCGGAGCTGGGAGATATCTCTTCGAACAAGATCAGGAATGGCGAGCATTAGCCAAACGAACCCATTCAGCGATTTTGTTTTGTGAATTTGAGGCGCACGGTGTGCAGGAAAATGGCTATGGACAGTCGATACTTGAGGCCTGCGACCAATTCGCCATTGAAGTAAATCGTCCCGAACTGAAGCACGCTCCCTTTGTTCTTTGGGGGCATTCGATGGGAGGTCGGGTCGCACAGGATTTTGTTCGGTTTCAACCCTCAAGAGTCCTAGCATTTCACATTGCGCTGCGGGCTAATCCGAGTGATGCCGAATTCATGCAAGAAGAGGCGAACAGTATCAAGGTTCCCGGGCTTTACCTAATGGGAGAGGTCGACAGGAAACCGGAAGACATTCGCAAGCACTTCCACCATTCCCGCGAGGCCAAATCTCCCCGTGCTTGGATTTGGCTTCCAGGTCAAAGTCACTGGCCCAGAGGCATGCACTTCAAAAAGAATGAAACGAACCAAAAAGATTGGCGCGCCTGGGCTGCCAATGACGTGGTAATTCCCTGGACCGAGGCTATGATTCGACTTCGCCTGCCAACCGGAGGAATTGCGAAACAAAAACCAGTAAAGCTGCGCAGTATAAAAATAGAAGAAGGCTGGCTTGGCTCGATCGATTCAGGAGCTCTAGCTTCCTATTCAAAGTTCGAAGGCGACAAATCAACTGCCTCGTGGTATCCCAATCGGGAAATTGCGAACGCATGGTTCAAATTTACTTTCCAGTCTCGGAAGCAGCGTCAATGAGCCCACTGATGTCTTCTTCGTACCATCTAGAGAAAGTGAAATTATTAACAATAAAGATGAACAGATTGATTAAGGAATTGACTAGAGATAAATAGAAAAACGTAGATTCACAACATTACTTGAGCGGCATTTATCACCCCTCTTTTTTTCTCACCTGGCCTACTCAACGTCGGATTTCCTCCCCTCCCCCAAAAAGAAATTTCCCTACTCATCCTTAATATATTTTTGAAACTAACCATCTCGAAAGCGAAGAGATAATCTCCTGCATTTACATCGATTTATTATGAGACCAAGCATACCCAAAAAAATGACACGCCGCAGTTTTGTCAAATCCGCTGCTGCGTTCAGCGTTGCCAGTCCCGCCATCGCCAAAACCCGCAATACCAATGAGAAGCTGAACGTCGCACTCATTGGTCTCGGAGGACAAGGTAACTTCCAATACAATGGCCTGAAAGGCGAAAATATTGTCGCCATGTGTGACGTAGATTCCGTTCGCGCCGGGAAAAAGTTCGCAGAATTTGATAGCAAAGCCAAATTTACGGATTACCGCGAAATGTTCGATAAGATGCATAAATCAATTGATGCCGTAGCCATCTCTACCCCCGATCATTCTCACTTCCACCCCGCCTATATCGCGATGGATCTCGATAAACATGTTTACCTCGAAAAGCCTCTGGCTCACTCCGTATGGGAAGTCCGAACGCTAACCAAGAAGGCACAGGAAAACAATTTAGTCACGCAGCTCGGCTCTCAACGCCATACCAAATCGAACATGCATCGCGTGGTCGAGTTGATTCAGTCGGGCGCTATAGGTGATGTCTCCGAGGTTCACTCTTGGGTCAGCAGCAGCCGCGGAATGAAGCCCCGCTTGACTGAGCCACAAAATATTCCCAATACCCTCGACTACGACCTGTGGCTTGGGCCAGCCAAAGACACGCCATACGATTCTCAAATCACCCCATACGGATGGCGCTTTTGGTGGGACTACGGCACCGGTGAAACGGGCAACTGGGGCTGTCATATCCTCGATATACCTTATTGGGCACTGGACCTGAAATATCCTACGCGTTGTGGTGCCAGCGGGCCCGAAGCCCATCCAGAAATGACCACAAAGAGTATGACCTCATGGTTTGAATTCCCTGCCCGTGGAAAGCAAGTGCCCTTAAAACTCTATTGGCATCAGACCAAATCCGGGCCAGCGATCTTGAAAGAACTCAGTCTTTCTTCAAAAGGCGCTAATACACTCTTTATTGGCTCCAAAGGCATGCTCATTACAGGATTTGACCAGCACAAACTCTTACCTGAGGAAGACTACAAAGACTTCGAATACCCTGATCAAAGTATTTCAGCTTCACCAGGTTTCCATAACGAATTCATTAACGCCTGCAAAGGCGAGAAGACACCTCCTACCTGTAACTTTTCCTACACAGGCCCCTTAACCGAAACTGTTCTACTGGCCAACAACGCTTTCCGCACCAAAGAAGAGTTCGTTTGGGATTCGGGAACATTATTGTGTAAAAATGCACCCAAATCTCAAGCTTTCATCAAACCCTCCTTTAAAAAAGGATGGGATCTCGGCTTAAGATAGTCCGCCAAAGGAATGCCAACCCGTATTGAAAAGCCTTTACTCCTCACAATCCACTTCGAGCCAAATGCGGCCTAGTTCCAATTTTTAAACTGGAGATTACTTAAGGAACTACTACCCGAAAGAACTCTCGCGCATTATAGCAGGATGATCGTATTTTAGGAGATTGCCTGTGCCCCTTTCCAAACCACCCAGATTTTCCCAGCACTCGAGGTCAGAGGAACATTAAACCTGATAACTGATAACTTCGATTGTCTTCCAGCTCATGACATGGCGCTTAACTCATTATGAATA
>DIHU01000023.1 GCA_002420315.1 Akkermansiaceae bacterium UBA5688 | reverse complement strand
AGGTGAGGATAAGATCCTTGGGGACTTCCTTGGCCGTAGTGTAGGCATTGGTGCACTCCATCATCGCGCTGATAGCGGTGTTGAAACGAAGCGAATTTATCGCCTCTTCGACGCGCTTGATCGTTTGGTGTGTCACCTTAGCCAGGTCATCATTTTGACCTTCAACGATTTTTCCGCTGAGCTCCCATTTCCCTTCGGAGTCCTCGGAACAAACGACGCGCCAGACTTTGGCAAGAAAGCGGTGGACGCCTTCAACCCCTTTCATGGCCCAAGGTTTATCCTGGTCAAGAGGTCCCATGAACATTTCGTAGAGGCGGAGGGAGTCCGCGCCGTAGTTCTTAACAACATCATCTGGATTCACCACGTTGCCGAGCGACTTGGACATCTTTTGTCCATCCTCACCCATAATGAGTCCTGGCGCGAAATATTTTTTAAAGGGTTCCTTAGACTTCAAATGACCAAGGTCGTTGAGAACCTTATGCCAGAAGCGAGAGTAGAGCAGGTGAAGAACAGCATGCTCCTTTCCGCCAACATAGAAGTCAACAAAACCGTCTTCATTGCCCCAGTAGTCTTCATTCTCGGGGGAGATGAAGTGGTCCGTGTTATCAGGATCACAGTAACGAAGGTAATACCAGCAAGAGCCAGCCCATTGAGGCATGGTATTCGTCTCGCGTTGGAGCTTATCGCTATAATTAATCCAGTCGGTGCAATTAATCAGGGGACCACGGGGGTCCCCAGTAGGCTTGAAGTCCTCCATTTCGGGTTGGAGAAGAGGCAGTTCAGATTCCGGAACGCCTGAATGTTGCCCGGTTTCTTTATCCCAAAGGAGCGGGAATGGCTCACCCCAGTAACGCTGACGAGAAAAAAGCCAGTCGCGGAGTTTGAATTGGATCTTCTTCTCACCTTGCCCGTTTTCAACGAGCCAGTGGATGATCTTCTTTTTAGCGTCTTTAGTTTTAAGGCCATCAAGAAAACCAGAATTAATGGCCGTCCCAGGATCCGTGCAACCCTGCCAGTCCTGATCACCAGGTGGCTGAACCACCTGAAGAATGGGGAGATCAAATTTTTGAGCGAATTCGAAATCGCGAGTGTCATGCGCTGGCACAGCCATGATGGCTCCACTGCCGTATCCCATCATGACGTAGTCGGCGATCCAGACAGGAATTTTTTCCCCATTCACTGGATTGATCGCAAAAGCTCCAGTATCGACTCCTGTCTTTTCCTTATCAAGGCCACGCTCCATGTCCGACTTGCTGGCACACGCAGACACGTATGCGTCAACGGATTCTCTTTGAGGAGCTGAAGTGATTGTCGAAACCAGTGGGTGCTCAGGAGCGAGAACCATATAGGTCGCTCCGAATAAGGTATCAGGACGCGTTGTGAAAACCGTGATATCATTCCCTTCGACATCAAAGGTGACTTCTGCCCCCTCGCTTCGACCGATCCAGTTACGTTGAAGCGCTTTAATCGATTCAGGCCAATCAAGCGGCTCAAGTTCATCAATGAGGCGCTGGGCATATTTAGTGATACGTAGCATCCACTGGCGCAGTGGGCGACGTTCGACAGTTTCACCTTTGTCTTTCCATTCTTGCACTTCCTCATTCGCCAAGACTGTCCCCATGCTCGGAGACCAGTTCACAGGCGCCTCATGAATGAATGCGAGACGCACTTCATCAATTTGCTCCTGCGACCATCCTTTCTCTTCCAATTTAGAGACCGGCTTAGCTTTCTGATCCTCGTCACAAAAGTAGGAATTGTAGAGCTGAAGGAAAATCCACTGGGTCCAGCGGACATATTTTGGATCAGTCGTATTGACCTCTCGATCCCAGTCGTAAGCAAAGCCCAGTTCCTGGAGCTGGCGACGAAAGTTGTTAATGTTGGCCTCCGTGGTGACGCGCGGGTGCTGCCCTGTTTTAATGGCGTATTGCTCGGCAGGTAAACCAAAGGCATCCCAACCCATTGGGTGTAAAACATTGTAGCCATTCATGCGCTTGTATCGACCCACAATATCAGTTGCGGTATATCCCTCGGGGTGGCCGACGTGCAAGCCAGCGCCGGAGGGATAAGGGAACATATCGAGAATGTAGTATTTCGGCTTAGACGCATCGAAACCCTCCTCACCCGGACTTGGTGTCCCGTAAGTTTTATTCTCGGACCAATAGGATTGCCATTTGGGTTCGAATTGATCGAAAGGGTAGGGCTTGCGTTTCTCGGACATATCTTTGCTGGGCGGGAGGGAAACCGCTAACGGCGGGAAAAACACGCAAAAAATACGAGGGAACGCAGGCTTTTCGTATCCCCCAGACAATTTTAGACGCCCTAGCAAACCTCTGAAGATCTTTGGAAGGAGTTTCGTTCTTGCGACCACTCTTCCATTCAGCGCGTAATTAGCCACCCTATGAAACAAACGATCTGCATCTTTGCCTCCCTGCTCTTTCCCTTGGCTTCTATTGCGGAAGAAAAAGCCACCTTGATTTTTGAGGACGACTTTGAGCGCGAAGAGAAAGATAATACCAAGGAGGAAATTGGAAAGGGATGGACGTCAAACAGTAAGAAACGGGCAAAGGGAAACAAGCAAGTCGATTTGAAGAATGGCGCGATGCATATCACTTTTCATCCCATTGCCGATCATGCCGTCTCCGTGGTTCACCCCATAGAATTCCAAGATGGTCGCGTCACGCTGCGCTTTAAACTTCCAACTGAAAAAGATAGCCTGGGCTTGAACTTTGCCGACCTCAAATTCAAAGAAGTCCACGCCGGCCATATCTGCATGACCAAAATCACGGCAAAAAATGTGCAGATCAATGATCTCAAAACCGGCACTATGAAGCTCGCGATTCGCAAAGCCCGTCAGAACAAATCAATCACGCCAGAACAGCAAAAAATGCTGAAAACAAAAACCAAACGCTTCGCAAATAAGCTTGAAACCAATAAATGGCACGCCTTGTCCGTCACAATCAAGGGCCAAACCATGACCATCTTAATCAATGATCAGAAAGTTGGATCATTCACCTCCAAAGGAATCGCCCACCCGACAAAACGCGCCCTCCGGGTTGCAGTCCCACAAAAGGCTATCATCGACGACCTTAAAATCTACTCCCTCGAAAGATAGTTCCTGATAAAGTTCAGATCTCCCTTCTCATTTCATAATTCGCCGACGGTAGAAATTTCAGCTAAGACAAAGATAAGCTGAGAGAGGGTAGTCTCTACAAAAAAGCCCCGCGGATCTCTCCACAAGGCTTGATTCAAATATTAGAATTCCTCAACGGGTCTTTTGACGGGCTCGACTCACGGAACGGCTTGGCGAAGAAGTACTCCGTGAGGGACTACTTGATACAGATCTACTCCGGGTAGATGTAGTTCCAGAAGATGATCCTCGAGAAGATGTGCTCCTCGGAGTATAGGATGAAGAACGTGATACCTGAGTCGTTTTGGTCCGACTTGGTGCCGAACTCACCGTTTGATATCGACTGGAACTGCTAGGCCGCTGAGTCGATTGACTTGAGCTTCGCCCCGACGACGACGCGGGATTTAAGGAACTACGGCTACCACTACCGTTCGAACTCACGGTTTGATATCGACTGGAACTACTGGGCCGCTGAGTCGATTGACTTGAGGTCCGCCCAGGCGACGACGTATGGTTTGAAGAATTACGAGTCACCGTGCGACTCGTAGTCGAGCGCGTCGACGTTGAATAGCTTGAGGGCCGAAGAGAGGCGACACCGTGGGACTGTCCATGAATTACCGGAGCATATTTCCCACGACTTGAGACGGCACCAACCGATCGGTGAGAATGCCCTCGATGGCTGGTAACCACCGTGCGACGTGGGAGATAAGTCGGACAAGATAAACGATGTCCGCGACGGAATCCGGACGGATAGATAGGCGCCGAGAAACGAACCGGGGTCACTGAGCAGTATCCGCGAATCCGAGAATCCCAGTAACGGCGGCAGGATCGGTCGAAGTAGTGTCGGCGATACGGATCCCAGGCCCAACGATCAAAGGAGGTTGCAATAAATCCTACCTGTAAAGGAGCTAGGGCCCCTCCCACAATCACAGAGCTACGAACAGGAGTAGTGACAGTGCCATACCCGTAGGTTCCATAATCGGCGCACGAAATAGCCAAAAATGGCAGCACTATCGCTAAGGTGGTGAGTAGAATCTTCTTCATAACATTTAATAGAACGAACAGGTTGGTTTTTAAATTCATTCAAACCCACACTATTTTTAAAACGTAGGATAAAACCATTCTTCAGACCAAAAAGTTAAGGCTCTCTTAAATAAGTTTTGGCAAAAGTTGTCCAAGGCTGTCGTCAAAGCCCCACTTCATCAATGCAGTTTTTCAGGAAGTTCATTGCAACCCTGCAACCTCTCCCACTTAACGCTTTTGACGAAAGGTCAAAATCAGCCCTTCCGATTGTCCTCGCTCCAGACTGAAAATCTGAGAGACTTGAGCGTCAAATCCTCCCCCTCCTATTTTCGTGCCCCGATCCAATCGACTTTTAAACAGAGGTTTTTGCGCCCTACTAATCACGCAATTCTTTGGAGCAATCAACGACAGCGTGCTCAAGCAGGTTATTATCTTAGCGGTGGCCTCCGGAGGAGTCTGGGCTAATCAATTGGGCGAGGGTGGGCAGGCTTATGTCGCACTCTGCCTCACTATCCCCTTTATCTTGTTTTCGGGTATTGCGGGGCAGATTGCGGATCGCATCAGTAAAAACCGTATCACGGTGCTAGCAAAAATTGCCGAGGTCGGCATCGCGGCCCTAGCACTTGGCGCATTTTTTGCGGGTAATCTTTGGGCCTGTCTTGTCGTCATGGTTCTTCTAGCAACACAGAGTGCATTTTTTGGTCCTGCCAAATATGGCATGATCCCCGAGCTGTTGGCGGAAAAGCATCTCAGCAAAGCAAATGGCTCGATCAACATGTTTACCAATCTTGCTGTGATTGGTGGAACACTCGCGGCAGGCAAAGTTTACACCCACTACTCATCGGGATTTCAAAGTAGTGAATCAGAAGCACCCATTAATCCGGAAATGCTCTGGGTCCCGGGCGTGATCTTAGTAATCATAGCGATGATTGGCCTCGTCCCTTCGCTTTTTATTCCGAAGCTCAAATCGTTCGACCCACCTCAGCCCATCGATTTTAATCCTTTTCGCCCTTATGCTCAGGCGCTCAAAGACATGGCGCAATCGCACCTTCTTCTCGTCGCTTTGGCTTGGTCGTTTTTTTACCTTCTCGGTATGATGGCACTTCTAGTCCTTCCGGATTTTAGTACGCTTTTGCAAATCAGCCCGGAGATGAACAACAATCTTCTCGGTGTTCTCGGAATCACCATCGGGCTCGGCAGCGTGATAGCCGGATTCATCTCAGGAAAGCATATCGAGCCCCGCCTCATTCCGGTTGGAGCGCTTGGGATGACCCTCTTCTTCATCCTTCTCGGTCTAGCCCCGCTGAATTTTTGGACGGTGGCCTTGCTTCTGGGAGCAGCAGGGCTTTTTGGGGGATTTTACATCGTGCCACTGCAGTCTCTCTTGCAGCACCTCTCACCTCCCGATGAAAGAGGACGATTCCTCGGAACTGCCAATGCCCTGTCCTTCGTTTTCAGTAGTATTGGAGCCTTACTGGTGCGCTTGTTCCGCAATGATATGGGAATTCCTGCCAACAAAGTATTCCTTGCGATTGGCGCTCTCGCAATTCTAGGTTCTGGCGTTCTTCTGTGGAAAATTCGGGCTCTTCTGGTTGACCCTTCGCTTGGCAAAAGCACATCAAAAGAAAAGAGCTAGAGCGTTACGAATTCTCCGAATCATGCCTCAGCTTTTTTCTCAGCCTTGGGCTATTTCTTGTAATTTTTTCAAATCGAGTTTCCCAGTTCCCAGGTAGGGAAGTTTATCGACCTTTAAAAACTGCCCTTGCTTGGGCTTCCATAAATTTGGAATAGTGGCATCTGTTAGTTTACTCAGGACCTCCTCGAGGACTTCCTCGCTCGCAGTGTGCACGACAGCAAGACGCTCTCCCTTTTTCTCATCAGGTAAGCCAGTCACCGCAAAAACCTGTTCATTTTGATCAGCGAGATCATTGAGAGTTTCTTCGACATTCCCATGAGGAACCATCTCCCCGCCGATCTTGCTGAAGCGGCTTAATCGTCCCTCGATCCACAGATAACCCTGCTCGTCAATCCGCACAATATCGCCTGTGTTATACCAACCGTCCTTAAGCACCTCGGCAGTCTTATCCGCCATACCAAGATAGCCCATCATGACATTTGGCCCTTTCACTTTGAGCAACCCTGGCTCACCTGGAGGCTGGTCTTCTCCTGTATCAGGATTCACAATCTTGGCCTCAAGCTTATTAAGTAATCGCCCAATTGAACCCGGTTGATTCGCGTGTTGTTCATTGACCGCGATACCAGGGGAACATTCGGTCGCTCCATAAGCTTCCAAAGGGAGGCAGCCGAATTTCTTCTCAAAGGCTTGGGCCATCTTCGGAGGAAGCTTCTCAGCCCCCACTACGACTAGCCTGAGCTTCCCCACCTGTTCTGGGGTCAACCCGCGCAGATAAAACTGCAGGAAAGTCGGAGTGGCGATCATGATACTGACTTCGTTTTCCTCTGCCAATGGTCCGATCACTTTCGACTCTATAGGATTGAAATGATAAGCGCACCCGAAGCCGGCGATGGCAGGCCCGGCGATCGTGGCCATGAAACCAAAGGAGTGAAAAAAAGGAAGCACCCCCAACATACAATCTTTAGGCAAGAACGAATAAACCTCAGCAACCTGTTCGACGTTCGTGATAATATTTCGATGGCTCAGCATCACTCCTTTGGGTTGCCCCGTGCTCCCACTACTAAAAATAATGGTGGCCAGATCATCCTGCCCGACTTGCGAACCTCCCAGTCGTTTCAATAGTCCTTTTGAAGAAGTGCATTTCGCCAGAAATCCTGCTCGTAACTTCTCCGTGAGTCGTGGTGCAGTCGCTAAATCTTCAAGGGTATGAATGCGAACGGGAAGATCGAGTTTGAGTCGTTCCATCAACTTCCCCGACACCACAACATCGGTAATTCCACACTGCTCAAGACAAGAAATGATCCCTTCTTGGGACAAGGTGTAGTTCAAATTCACCGGGATCTTCCCCATCAGTAAAACCGCCCAATTGACAAGTGCTCCACCAACCGATGGGGGAACTAGGATGCCAACTTTGGGCTGTTCTGCAAAGATCGGCCCGAGCCTTCCGGTGAGAAAAAGCGCTTTCGCGAAGGCTTCGCCAAAGGTCAAGCTTGCCCCGCTCGAATCGGCGAGAGCTTTATTATTACTATTCTCTCGGCAAGTCCGAATCAATCTCTCCTGTAAAGTGACTCCGCTCATAACGTCCTTATCTTAGGCCCAAATCAAACCCCATACTAATCAATAATAATTAAATCTAAATCATCTCAAATGATGTTTCCCCTCGCTGTATTTTGAGCTTAAAAAAGTATGATTAACCATGAAACAAGGACCTCTAACCAGAGATTGGTCCCGCCACTTTTCCTTAAAAGCATTCAAATTGAAATTAAAGAAAAAGCCGGCACTCCGAAGAGCGCAGGCTTTGAACGATTAAAACGAATGAATCTAGAATCAGCTTAGTAGCGATAATGACCAGGCTTGTAGGGACCCTCAACTGGAACATCAATGTAGTCTGCCTGCTCCTGGGTGAGCTTGGTCAACTTGGCCCCAATCTTGTTGAGGTGGAGGATTGCCACTTCCTCATCAAGCTCCTTCGGAAGGACTTCCACCCCAATCTCACGTGAATCTTTGGTCTCCCAGAGAGCGATCTGGGCGAGCGTCTGATTCGTGAAGCTGTTGCTCATCACGAAGCTTGGGTGACCGGTCGCACATCCCAGGTTCACAAGGCGACCTTCCGCGAGCATATAGATGCTATTTCCGCTGGTGAAAGTGTACTTATCAACCTGAGGCTTGATATTTAGTTTCTCGATTCCATCGAGAGCTTCTAGTTCGGCAATCTGAATCTCGTTGTCAAAGTGGCCGATGTTACAAACGATGGCCTGATCCTTCATCTTCTCCATGTGCTCAGCGCGGATGATATTGAAGTTCCCAGTGGTCGTGACATAGATGTCACCCCAACCGAGAGTATCTTCCACGGTGAGAACGCGGAAACCTTCCATCGCGGCTTGGAGGGCACAGATCGGATCAACTTCGGTCACCACAACCTGCGCACCTTGGGCTCGAAGGGCCTGAGCACAGCCTTTGCCCACATCCCCATAGCCGCAGACAACTCCAACTTTGCCAGAAATCATCACGTCAGTGGCACGCTTAATTCCGTCGATCAGAGACTCACGGCAACCATAGAGGTTATCGAACTTCGACTTAGTGACTGAATCATTCAC
>DIHU01000096.1 GCA_002420315.1 Akkermansiaceae bacterium UBA5688 | reverse complement strand
CGTAAAGTCTTTACGATGCTTTTCTAGAGACTTGAGGGTTTCCGGAATATCATAGTCTTTCCCGGCTTGAGTGGGATCTGGGAAAAAGGCTTTTTGGTAGACACCGTAGTTGTTGGAGAGACAGACAAAGCGCTTGACTGGCTTACTATTTCGGTTGGCAGCACGTCCGACCGGAATCATCGCTTCAAGCATGGGCAGTGACATGGCCACACCAGTGCCCCGGAGCAAAGTACGTCTATTCAACATTTTGCGCATGACCGATTCTTACTTTAAACATCCTTAGATCTTTCAAAAAGCAATTATTTTCGGTGACAGTGATTATAGGTGTCGATAAAGAAAAGTGACCGATTCCTCGCGAGCGGTATTTCCCTTGAAATCTATATGTCAGATTTAGATCAAACCGACCGCCGCCATTTTCTCCAGAGGTCTATCTTGGGGACCCTACTTCGTTGATGAAAGCTTTGGGTTTGCTTTGCAGCTCGTTGACAGTGCTCTTCTAAGAATTGATCGAGAAAAAGAAGAGTGAGTCGACAAATGAGCAATACTCGACCAAATCTACACCGACGTTACCAACCAAAACTAAATGCACGGAAACATTTTTCCCATGCTGTCTTTTTAGATCTAGAGCTCTAACAGGATTAAATAACTATCTGGAATTCTGAGTCATCATCGGGTTTTTAAAAATCGCTCTTTGAGAGCTCTTCAGCACATTTTTTAACCCGGACGGCATCGCTTGGGTCAAGCGAGCTCATGAGGGGGAGCGCGGGGCCAGTCATGCCAATGCCAGTGGAGGCGACGGCCTCGTGAAGGACTCGGATGGGATTGATTTCATTACGAAGATTTTCGAGCGGGTGGAATGTCTTTCGGATGGTCTCGGCGATATGGAGCTGGCCGTTGTTAATGGCGGTAAGCATTTTTTGGGAGAGATCTGGGCGAATACAAACACAGCCGGATGTGAAGCCGTTAATCTGAAAGCGAGTAAGATGGGTAATCGCGGGTTGCTCACCGATCCCGCTGACAATAAGTCGAGGATCGACCACCTCGACAAGTCGTGAGAGATAATCATCCTTCGCAGGATCATCTCGAACGATAGCGTATTTGATCCAAGAAACGAGGCCTTCGTTGACAAGTTGAGCGACGGTTTCTGGTTCGAGGTAGCCTTCAAATTTGATATAAAGGACGGCCGGCTGACCTAGAGTTTCAACAAACTTGCGAAAGCCATTGGCGACGCCGGTATTGGTTGTAAGGCCCTGCATAGGAAGAACCATTACGGTGGGAAAGTTGAAGTTACGAAGAGTGGTGATTTGATCCATCATGGTGCCATACGCTGGACCAACGGATGGGACGATAAGGGTGTTCTCTGCGCTTTCTGTAGAGATAATTTCGAGGGCTTCCGCGTATTCGCTGGGGGCGATGTGGTAAAAGTTTGCATTGCCTCCGTATAGAAGCGTGGCAACGCCTCCGGCTTCAATATGACGAATGATTTTTCCGTTTTCCTCGCGGTTGATTTTGAGTTCGGCATCGCGGGCCAAAGGGGGGACTGCTATGACAGAAGAATTGAGTTGTTCGGGAGTGACTGGTGAGGTTTGCATGATATTAAAACGTTAGTGGATACCGGGGTCGGGTGTGCAGGAACCATCGTTATGAAGGAAGCGGAAATCGCAGCCCTCATTGGCTTGGGTGACTTCGTCTTGAAAGAGCTTTCCGTATCCGCGCGAGTAGTGTTTTTCGGGCGGGGCCCAGGCAGCGTGACGCTCTTTTAAGTCCTTTTCGCTCACGTGTAATGTGATATTACGATTAGAGAGATCAAGTTCAACGAGGTCCCCATCTTCGACTAACGCGAGTGGACCACCAACAGCCGCTTCCGGTGAAACGTGAAGAACGCAGGTGCCATAAGAGGTGCCGGACATGCGGGCGTCAGAGACGCGAAGGATGTCGCGCACTCCTTTTTCAAGAAGGTATTTTGGGATTGGGAGCATACCAGACTCGGGAATTCCAGGAGCGCCGATGGGGCCTGCGTTTTGCATGATGAGGACGTGGTTTTCGGTGATACCGAGGGCAGGATCATGAATCCGTTTCTGAACGTCAGGGTAGTCTTTAAAAACGACGGCGGGTCCTTTGTGATGAAGATACTCTGGCGTGGCAGCCGAGGTTTTTATGACGGCGCCATCGGGAGCTAGGTTGCCGTCTAGGATTGCAGTGCCACCTTGTTGGGCGATCGGGTTATTTAGAGTTCGAATCACGTCGTCGTTATAAACTTCCGACCCATCAAGACATTCGCCAAGCGTCTTGCCAAAGATGGTGGGAGTGTCGAGGTGAAGATGGTCACGTATACGATTGAGAAGAGCGGGAAGGCCTCCAGCATCGAAGAAGTCTGCCATGACGTATTTTCCAGATGGTCGCAGGTTAGCGAGAACGGGAGTTTTGGCTGAAATTTCGTCGAAAAGCTCAAGTGGTAGATCAACGCCGGCGCGCTTCGCGAGTGCGGTAATATGTATGATGGCGTTGGTTGACCCGCCGATTGCCATGTCAGCAGTGATGGCATTTTCGAAGGACTTACGCGTCAGATATCTGGAAGGCTTGAGATCTTCCCAAACCATTTCAACGATGCGGATTCCACAGGCTGCGGCCATGCGTGAGTGTGCGGCATGAACCGCTGGGATGGAAGAGGCTCCAGGGAGGGTTAGTCCAAGGGTTTCGGTGATAGACGTCATAGTCGAAGCGGTACCCATCGTCATGCAGTGGCCGGGACCGGGAGTAATATGGTCTTCGAAGTCTTCCCAATCCTCGCAGGAGAGATTGCCTGCTCCGCGTTCGGCCCAATATTTCCAGACATCTGACCCTGAGGCTAGAGGTTCGCCACGCCAGGAGGCTCGCATCATGGCACCGCCGGGCATGAATACGATGGGGATATCAACCATCATGGAACCCATCAGAAGAGCGGGAACGGTCTTGTCGCAGCCTCCCATAAGGACGGCTCCATCCACAGGATGGGCACGCAGGGTTTCTTCAACCTCCATTGCGAGCATATTGCGATAGAGCATGGAGGTGGGCTTCATGAAGGTCTCACTTAGGCCCATGACCGGCATTTCGACGGGATAACCACCGGCTTGCCAGATGCCACGCTTGATTTCTTCTGCGCGCTGTCGGAAATGGGAATGGCAGGGGAGGAGGTCGT
>DIHU01000054.1 GCA_002420315.1 Akkermansiaceae bacterium UBA5688 | reverse complement strand
TTTTACAGCAAAAAGCGCCGATCCGTGTCTGGGGAACCGCCGATCCCGGGGAACGTGTTAGTGTGTCTCTCGGCGGTAAAACCTTGGAAACAACTGCAACGAACGAAGGCTCTTGGCGGGTTGATCTCCCATCTCTCACGGCAGACAACAAGCCCCACACCATGACTATTAAAGGTAAGAATATAGTCGAAATTAAAGACGTCCTTCTCGGAGAAGTCTGGATCTGCTCAGGACAATCTAACATGGAGTGGGCGGTTAACCGCTCTCTGAATCCTAAGGAAGAAATTGCAGCAGCAAATCACCCGAAAATCCGCCTCTTTAATGTCCCTGGGCACGTGGCAAAACCGGAGCCTGAAAAAGATCCCCGGGGTCAGTGGCAGATCTGCTCGCCGGCGACCATTCCTGGCTTCAGCGCAGTTGGCTACTACTTTGGGCGCGAACTCCAAAAGGAACTTAACGTTCCCATCGGCCTCGTTGGGACAAACTGGGGCGGCACTCGCATCGAACCATGGACTCCACCAGTCGGTTTCAAATCAGTTCCCAACCTGAAGGACTATGTAGAGAATCTTGATGCCGTTGCCAAGGCTCGTGCCGAGGGTAAGAAAGCGAATCCTAAGGGAGGTGCCGTGCAAATCTACAACGGAATGGTTCATGCACTTACGCCACTCAGCGCACGTGGTGCAATCTGGTATCAGGGTGAATCCAACGCCGGTGATGGACTCCGCTACGATCACCTCAAGGAAGGGCTCGTGAAAGGATGGCGCTCGGCCTTCGATAACGAAGAACTTTCCTTCTACTGGGTTCAACTCGCCAATTTCCAAAACCCCGGAGACAAACCCGAAGGTGGTGGCTGGGGCCCAGTTCGCGAAGGACAACGCCGCGCGCTGCGTCTCCCTAAAACTGGAATGGCAGTCATCATCGACATCGGAGACGCGAAAGACATCCACCCTAAGAACAAACAAGATGTTGGCAAACGCCTCGCGCTTTGGGCTCTCGCGAAGGACTACGCCAAAAACGTTGTTCCATCCGGACCACTCTACAGATCAATGAAAAAAGAAGGGTCTAAGATCAGAGTTTCGTTCGACTACGTCGGCTCCGGCCTCACGACCGGGGAGAAAAAAGGCTTGGACCCAATGAAGGAAACCAAGGGCGCAGAATTAGCCCGTTTCTCTATTCAAGATAAAGCCGGCAAGTGGCACTGGGCTAATGCCAAAATCGACGGCAAAGATGTTGTGGTTTGGCACGACGAAGTTAAGAACCCACAGCACGTCCGCTTCGGTTACGAATCTAACCCTGTCGGCATCAATCTTTACAATAAGGAAGGCCTCCCAGCTTCCCCCTTCACGACGGACTAAAATAATCAGGACGCAAGCGCCTTCGAGTAGATTCGGCGGCGCTTGTGAGTCTCGTGCTCGATATCTTTCCAAAGCGAAAGCACTTGTGAATTCGTCTCGAGTTCGCCGTTCGTTTCCACCCATTTGAAACCAGCGGCGGCCGCAGCCTGGTGCATCTCCTGCATGACAATCGCGTTCAACCCGGCGTTCCGAAGTTCTGGCTCGACCGCGATCAGGTAGAGATCCAGCGTATCACGGCTCCCTTTCAGCTCCCCGCCCAGCCAAGCTAGAAAAATACGTCTCATCCTACCTTTTAATTTCTGCATTAAACCAGACCACGAGGGCATAGCGACCCCTAGGGCTACGATCTTGTCTTCCGTATCGACTACCAATTTCACAAAGCGCGGGTCGATAAGGTTAAAAAACTTTTTTATTAGTGCATCGATTTCACTATTTGTCATTGGAGTGAATTCGTAGAGATCCGAATAAGCAGCATTAATCAGCTTGAAAATTTCACGCCCCAGCGGGCGCAATTCACTTACTGATTTCTTTTCGACCAAGCGTAGCTTTTTTTTCTTCAAAGCATATTGAGCAACCCGCTGGTATTTCGAGTTTAGCTCAGGAGGCAACTCAAAACGGTGCTCAACATAATCAACTTCCTTAGCGAAGCCACACGACTCAATGACCGGCCCATAATAAGGGAAATTATACGAGGAAACAACAGTTGGAAGCCGATCAAAACCATCAACGAGCACCGCCGACCGCTCAAAGGTAGTCAGCCCAAAAGGACCTTCAAGAAGGGTCATTTCTTTTTCCACTGCCCAGTTTTCGACAGTTTCCAAAAGAAGCCTCGCCACTGCCGGATCATCTTCGAAGTCCAGCAAACAGAATCGCGCCGCCTCCACGTTACGGAGTTTATTATCCCGACGATGAATCACTCCTGCGATCCGCCCGACACACCTGCCATTACGTATAGCTAACCAAAGTTGGAGTTCACAATTCTCCAATCCAGGATTGGCTCTAGCATCAAGAGACTTGAGTTCATCGCGAATCAAGGGCGGGACCCACAAAGGGGCGTTTTGATAAAGATCGAACAAAAACTGCACGAACCGAAGACGATCTCTTCGCGAACTCGAAAGACTTTCGATTTCAAGGATACTTTCTTTATCGGGCATCGGCTGGCGAGCACCTTGGAACATCGACGCTCTTAGGACAAGTGGTTTGGTAGCACTTCATTTTTAGAAAACCAACTCGTATCATCTGATGAAAGGTCCCGATTCTTTTATCGCTAATTTAGCCCACTACAAAAACCTATTTTAGGTTTCGATTATTGTAAGGTCGCCCTAACGGTGACAGCCAATCTCAAAGAAATCAAAAAGCGGTATTGAAGAAATACAATATCCCCCCGTATTAAAGAGCCACAAATCATGCTCTTGAACCGATGGTAAGCCAGCTCCCTTTCTTTAACAAAAGCCTAGTCACTAACCTCGTCGCCATCCTCTTCGCGGTCACAGGCTACTTTCTTCCCGCTCCTTTTAGCGATCCATTTCTTAATATCGGATTATTCGCCTTCTCAGGAGCCCTCACAAACTGGCTAGCCATTCACATGCTATTTGAAAAAGTTCCCGGCTTTTACGGATCAGGTGTCATCCCCGCCCGCTTTGAAGATTTCAAAGAAGGCATACACCGCCTCATCATGAAGCAGTTTTTCACGGCAGATAACGTGGCCCGATTCTTCAAAGGGAATCAAACCAACGATAACGCCGGGGTCGACCTCTCACCCTTGATTGATTCGGTTAATTTAGACCCAACTTTTGAAGCTCTCAAAAAGGCTGTTATGGATTCTAAATTCGGAGGCGCTCTCGCCATGTTTGGAGGGACCGCTGCTCTTGATCCCATCAAACCCGACTTTGTTGAGAAAATGAAAAGCTCAGTCAAGGAGATCGTTTCATCTAATGACTTTCAGGAAAAAATTCAGGCCCTTTTAACCGGAGGACAGAACGTTCACTCCGAGCTCCTTGACCGCATCGGTACGATCGTCGAAAAACGGCTTGAAGAACTCACGCCAACTATGGTCAAAGAAATCATCCAGCAGATGATCCGCACTCACTTGGGTTGGCTCGTTGTCTGGGGTGGAGTCTGCGGAGGTCTCATTGGTCTCATTGCTAGCCTCTTTCGCCAAGCCTGGTAACCCTCGGTCAAAATCCGAAATCCCCGCCCGATCGACGAATGGCCTTACAATATTACAAAAGATCTGGCCAGCGTTCTCGACCCACACGCCAGTATTGCCCACCTCCTCGGGGTCGATCACAAACAACTCACCTTTAAGTTTCCAGGTCCCAACTATCGACTAACCCATATCCATAGTGAAGTCATCAAACCTCTTCTTACCTATCTTAAAGATCTGCCTCCTAGATGAACCTTTACCTACCTTGAGATGCAATACACCGCATTGTTTGAGCGCAAGTAAATCGCGTCGCTTGCCAAAGCTGGAGTAGCATTAAAATCCGAATCATCATCTAAGGTATTTACTCTGATCAATTTCATGTCTTTACCAGCTTCAAAAATAAAGGTTCCATTTCTACGGCTCACTGCAACAAGGCTATCACCAACTCGCAGAGTCGAAGCATAGAAGCTAAACTTTTTTCGTTTCTTGATCGCTGCAACACTCCGCTTGGTTACCGTTTCACCTTTCAGCAGATCCATCGCAATGACACTTGCTTCGTCGTTCACCCAAAAGAGGAGACCATCTTCACAAACCGAACTCGGAACGTAAGAGAAAGTCTTGCTCTTCCAGAGAATCTTATCAGTCATATCGCCGGAACCACCGCCTTTGATCGCGATTGACCCATTCCGCGGATACCCACCCGTCGTAAAAAGAATCTCCCCCTCACTGATGACACAGGGCGAAATATTCCCCGGGATTTCAGACTTTGCCCACCACAGCTTCTTGCCAGTTTTGGGATCAAGCGCGAAGATCTCATTTGGTGCTGCGATCACCAACTCGATCTTCCCGGACTTTGGAGTGTGGACGGTTGGCGTGTTATAAGTCAGTTCTAATTGTTTCGCTTCATAGCGCCATTTCTCAGCTCCAGTTGCCTTATCAAAAGCGATGATCGCTCGGGCCTCATCAGCGGCATTCACAATAAGCAAATCGCCTACTAAAATCGGACTCGCGGCGGACCCCCATCGGCGATTGCTGGAAGAATTCCCCACCTGCTCACTCCAAACTTTATCACCAGCAACCGTGAAAGCGTGGATGCCTGACTTACCAAAGAAGGCATAAACATGCTTGCCGTCGGTCACCGGGGTGGCACTCGCGTATCCATGTTCGGTCAAATAACCACGATAGTCATCCTCTGGATTTGCTAAAGGCACCTCCCCTTTCCAAAGAATCTTCCCAATCTTACGATCAAGGCACAAAAGAGTGCGGCTCAGCTCATCAGCATTACCAGCTTCTTTTTCACCAGTCCCATATCCGGTATAGCAAGTTACAAAGAGCCTGTTGCCCCAAAAGATCGGGCTTGAGCTCCCTGGCCCTGGCAAGTCAGTCTTCCATCTGACATTTTCGTTAGCGCTCCACTTCAAAGGTAAAGTCGCACTATCGATCGCCGCAACCCCCTTACTCCCCCGGAACTGGGGCCATTTTTCTCCGCTCAACGCAAAGCTCGAGGACATCAAGATAATGAACAGGATCTTTGAGAACTTTTTCACTTGGTAAAAGTAACTATCTCTAAGTTTTAGGCAATTTTTTATCAGCTTAACAAAAACTTTGGGAAGCAATGCCAAATCAGCTTATTTTACGTCCCAGTTCAAGTTCTGGTTTGCCCAGCAAAATAAAAGCTTTATGGTTAAGATGTGCTCATAGAATGGTTGGGATTACTTGGGAGAAAAACCATAATGTTTCTTCTTTGCTCTCTGGGATTTTCATCCTTTGCACAAGCGAAAAGCATAGCTCGTCAGTGGAACGAGGAGGCCCTAGCGGCTATTCGTATCGACTTCCCGGCGCCAACCGTCCACTCACGAAATCTCTTTCATCTTTCCGTGGCGATGTGGGATGCTTGGGCTGCTTACGACGATAAAGCGATAGGTTATCTTCATAACGACCGCGCCATAATTCCTGACGGATACACGGTAGAAATGGCTCGGCATGAAACGATTAGCTACGCAGCCTACCGAGTTCTTAAATACCGCTACACCTTCTCAACAAATTCCTCCATCACTCTAGCTGCCCTAGATCTCCGCTTGAGCAACCTCGGATATGATAAAGCAGAGACTTCAACGACTGGAACTTCTCCCTCAGCGATCGGAAACCAAATTGCAGCCACGATCATCAGTCATGGAAAGGAAGACGGGGCCAATGAAAGTACACTTGCCGGCTACCGCGATGACACGAACTACAACCCAGTAAATTCACCGCTCATTTTGGAGACAAATGACACTGCTTCCTTCTTTCCCAACGGTTGGTCTGATCTGAATCGATGGCAGCCTCTAGCCTTCAGCGTTGCCTTCACCCAGAATGGTCAAATTGCTTCAAAAATTCAACGATTTGTCAGCCCACACTGGGGAAGCGTGAAGGCCTTTGGTTTATTTTCCTCCGACCGAAATTCCGACGGTCTTTACTTCGATCCAGGCGCTCCGCCAAAATTGGGAGGAAGGGGTGACCTTGATTACAAAAATAATGCAGTTGAAGTTCTGGAATACTCGGCCCTCCTTGATCCCTCCAATTCCACTACCATCAACCTCTCACCATCAGCACGAGGAAATAATCCTCTTGGGACAAACGATGGGACCGGACATCCAGTCAATCCCGAAACGGGGCTTCCTTATCCTAGCAATGAAGTCCTTCACGCTGATTTCGGACGCTGTGCCGCAGAATTTTGGGCCGATGGACCAGAGTCGGAAACCCCTCCGGGGCACTGGAATGTCCTAGCCAACGAAGTCACGGATATGATTACCACGAATCCTTCTCTGGATTTAAAAATCGCCCGTAAAGGCCCGGTATTAGAAACTCTCGAATGGGAGCTCAAACTCTACTTTGCTCTGAATTCTGCTCTCCATAATACCGCAGTTGCCATCTGGGGCGTGAAGGAGCACTACGATTACGTCCGCCCCATTTCGGCTATCCGCTACCTTGCTCGCATTGGCAAATTGCCTCTAATTCCCGGGCTAATCGAAAAAATCACCTCTTCAACCGCCCAAACCTACCACAGTCATCTTGCCTTCTACATTGGCAGTATCGCTGTTAACTGCTGGCCAGGAGAGCCGGACGATCCTGAAACAGATGCGGGAGGACGAGAATGGATTTTGGGCCAAGACTGGCTTCCCTATCAACGCGAATTCTTTGTCACTCCAGCATTCGCCGGATATGTCTCAGGCCATTCGGGATTCAGCCGAGCTGCTGCCGAAGTAATGACTCTCTTTACCGGATCATCTTTTTTTCCGGGCGGACTGTTTTCCCACACGATCCCCGCCGGTTATCTCAAATTTGAGGCGGGTCCTACTGAAGACGTTACCCTTCAATGGGCCACCTACTACGACGCTGCAGATGAAGCAGGCGAATCGCGGATCTACGGCGGTATCCACGTTTCACCCGATGATGGCCCGGGACGGATCATGGGTCAAAAAATCGGACAAGCTGCTTACAAGCACGCTAAAAAATACTGGAGTGGAGATATCTTGAACCAACCTCTTGTCGTTTTGAATAATGATGGAATATTTTGGTTCCAGACTGTCCCGGGATATCAATACAAAGTCGAAAGTGGCACGGATCTTCTCCGCTTCCCGACAACCGCAGCGAACTCGATTCTTGCCACAGGACATGAAGCTTCGGTAACCCTTCCACTCTCTGAGCCAAATCGCTTCTTTCGGCTGAAAATAACCCCACCCTAATCATGATTGCCGTTGGGGAAAATTCTAAGAGACCGCATCCGCACAACGCTGACAGAGACCATCGCTATTGACGGCTGGTTCGTATTTACGGCAGCGGGGACACATCGGATGTGAGGTTCTCTCTACAGCTGCAGACATCACCTCCCCCTCTTCTATCTTCAGTTCGCTCACAATGAAGAATTCGGAAGAAAATTGATGATCCTTAAGCAATTCAACGCACGGATTGCTCGATGGAATAGTTAGAGTAACGCTTGCTTCATTATTCTTTTTAAATTCCTTCCCCTGAACCTTCTCTTCAATTCCAGCCTGTATAACAGCCTTGATCTCAAGAAGTTTGTCAATCGTCTCTATCGCATCGGTGGTAGCGTATTTGGGATTCACCTTCGGAAAATCCTGCTCATGGATGCTTCCTTCACGTCCTGCATGCTCCCAAGCTTCCTCACTAGTGTAAGCGAGAACCGGCGCGAGGAGTTTAACAAGAGCATCGAACAACTGACCCATCACCCAAACACTGGCTTTCCGTTGTTCACTCTTCTCAGGATCGCAATAAAGGCGATCTTTGGTAATATCGATGTAGTTTGCGCTTAGGTCGCTCGCGGCGAACTGGTTAACCAGCGTGAACACCTTGCGGAAGTCATATTTTCCATAGGCATCTCGCACTTCAGCGATAATGACCTGCAAGCGCTCCATGATCCACTGATCGATCAACGGAAGTGAAATTGGCTCCTCCACCTTTTCATCCCGCATGTTACCAAGAAGAATCTTAAAAGTGTTACGAAGTCGCCGATAGGGTTCTCCAACTTGCTGGAAAAGCTTCTCGCTAAAGGGGACCTCGTTTTGCCAATCCACCGAACTCACCCAAAGACGGAGGATATCAGCACCATATTTCCCATAAAAGTGCGCCGCATCGGTCGGCTTCCCTTTCTTCTTGGCATCAGATTTCGAGGTTTTCTTCCCGGTCTCGGTATCGACAACAAATCCGTGAGTCATCACCGTTTTGTAAGGTGCTTTGTCCCGAACGCCGACACTCAGCATGAGAGAGCTTTGAAACCAACCGCGGTGCTGATCGGTCGCTTCGAGGTAGAGGTCGGCTGGAACATTAAGCTCAGGATGAGACTCAAGAACTGCCACGTGGGACGAACCGGAATCAATCCAAACATCCAAGGTGTCGCGGCACTTTGTAGCCCCATCGGGAAGATCGAGAAGCGTAGCCCATTCAGCATCAGATTTTTCAAACCAAACGTTAGTGCCTTCCTTCTCAACAAGATCGGCAACTTTCTTAGCCAGATCAGCCGAGACGATGGGCTCACCATCTTCCTTGAAGAAAACAGGAAGCGGAACACCCCAAGTTCTCTGGCGCGAAATACACCAGTCAGGCCGAGCCTCGACAGTTCCATAAATACGATTACGACCCCAATTTGGAAGCCACTCAACCTCATCAATCTCACTGAGAGCTTTGTCGCGAAGCCCCTCCATAGAAATGAAGAACTGTTCTACTGCCCGGAAAATAATGGGCGTCTTGGAGCGCCAACAATGCGGGTAGCTGTGCTCGTAAGTTTCCTCACCTAGAAGCGCTCCTTTTTCAGTAAGAATCTCAACAATCCGAGCATTCCCCTTGAAAACGTGGGTCCCGACCAATTCGGGTAGGCCACATTCCTCGGTGAAGAGACCATCGTCATCAACCGGGCTAAGGACTGCGAGGCCGTTTTGCTGCCCGATGGAGTAATCGTCCGCACCATGGCCAGGAGCAATATGGACCGCACCTGTGCCCGAGTCGGTGGTGACAAAAGGAGCAAGAATCACTTTGGAAATGCGATCGAGGAAGGGATGCTGCGCTTCCAGGCCTTCAAGTTCTGCTCCTTTAATTTCGCCCAATTCCTCGTCTAAAGTCAGGCCAGTCTTTTCCTGAAAATCGACAAGAAGATCGCGGACAACGATAATAGTCTCACCGTTCGAATATTTCCCGATAGTGTAGGTGAAACGCTCATGCACCGCGATTCCGAGGTTCGCTGGAAGCGTCCAAGGCGTCGTAGTCCAAATTGCGATCGAGCTCCCAGCGGGTAAAGCGTGGTGCGAGGGAAGATCAAATTTAACGAAAACCGCAGTCGACCTCTTAACCTGATACTCGACTTCGGCCTCGGCTAGCGCGGTCTTAGCCCCGAAGGACCACTGGACTGGCTTCTTTGATTGATAAATGCAGCCCTTCTCGATCAGTGCCGCAAACGTCCTAAGAATATTAGCTTCGTAACCGGGATCAAGAGTGAGGTAGGGGTTATCCCAATCGCCAAAAACCCCAAGCCGCTTAAAAGACTCACGCTGAGTATCAATCCAGCCTCTTGCGAAGGTTTCGCAACGACGTCGGATTTCAGCCGGTTCGATATCGCGAGCGTCCTCATCCTGCATCACCTTAAACTCGATCGGAAGACCATGGCAGTCCCAACCTGGGATGTAAGGCGTTTCAAATCCGGCCATTGTCTTTGATTTCACCACGAAGTCTTTGAGGACCTTGTTGAGACCAGTCCCCATATGAACGTCCCCGTTTGCAAATGGAGGGCCATCATGAAGGATGAAACGCGGAGCATTTTCAGCTTTTCTTTTAGCAATAATTCGCGCGTAAAGATCTTCGGAGTTCCACTTGTCGAGGCGAGCCGGCTCCCGCACGGTCAGATTCCCCTTCATGGGGAAATCTGTTTTCGGCAGAAACAGGGTGTCTTTGTAGGATTTTCCTTCAGGAGTGCTCATAGCGCTAAAAACCAGGGCGGACGCTAGGCTTGAGGACCCAAAAGGTCAAGGTCGGGCCAAAACACCTTCTTGTTTAACAATTCAACCCACCTTCAGATTGCAACGAGATTG
>DIHU01000110.1 GCA_002420315.1 Akkermansiaceae bacterium UBA5688 | reverse complement strand
ACCCTTCCGATTCCATTCTTAGCGATGGGTGCCTGGATCTACACACGTAAGGCTCGGGGTAGATATAAGGCTCAGCGAGATGCCTCTTCAGACCTAAACGCAGTGCTGCACGATAATATCGCCGGGATTCGCCAGATTAAGGCCTACGCCGCGGAAAAAGATGAACACGAACATTTCAATGGACTTTCAGGCGCGCTCCGAAAGACCACTCTGCGGATCATGAAATGGTGGGCTTTTTACAATCCAAGCATGTCGTTCTTTAATAGCACGGGATACGTCCTAGTTCTCGGGTTTGGAGGATATGCCGTGATGCAAGGAACCATGGAATTCGATGAACTCCTGACATTTTTTTTACTCCTTTCGCTCTTCTATGAGCCAGTGAGCAAGCTCCATCAGCTGAATCAAATGGCTCTGTCCTCTCGTGCAGCCGCGGACCGTGTATTTGAGATTCTAGACTCCGAAGATGAGCCAGATGCCGCGAGTGGAATCCCTCTTCCCCGTCCTGTCAGAGGTGCAGTCGAATTCAATGACGTCAGTTTTTCTTACGATGAAGGCCAGCCAACACTCGAAAAAGTCTCACTCATTGCCGAGCCCGGACAAACTATCGCTTTGGCCGGCTCCACCGGGGCTGGAAAGTCAACGATCGTCAATCTGCTCTGCCGGTTTTACGAATACGATAATGGCTCAGTCCTCATTGACGGAAAAGAACTAAACACCCTAGCGAAAGGATCACTGCGAGACGCCATCGGTTATGTGACTCAGGAAGCGTTTCTTTTCAACGGAACAGTACGCGAAAACCTCTCGCTCGCAGATCGCAGTGCTGATGATGATTCCATCTGGAAGGCGCTTGATGCCGCCAAGGCCAGCGAATTTGTTAGGGCACTGCCCGAACAGCTCGATACAAATGTCGGCGAGCGAGGCGTCAAACTCTCAGGCGGAGAAAAGCAACGCCTTTCAATCGCTCGAGCTCTGCTTAAGGACCCTCCCATTCTCCTTCTCGATGAAGCGACCGCTTCAGTCGACAACCAGACTGAACTTCTGATCCAACAGGCGCTTGATGAATTAATGAAAAACCGCACCTCAATCGTGATTGCCCACCGACTCTCGACCATTCAGAACGCCGATCGGATCTACGTTCTACAAAAAGGCTGCGTAATCGAAGAGGGCCCCTACGACGAACTCCTTAATCAAGGCGGAAAGTTTGCGGAGTTGGCTAATACCATAAAATAGTCATAACTCCCTGATTGTCATTGTTTCTAAATTTATTTTTTAGAAAATTGGGTAAGGAAATGCCGAAAATTAGAGGTTTTTTTATTCATCGATAGACAAAACACCTCTTCTAGCTACGTTTTCTCAGAAGTTATAACAATAATGCCGATTTTCCCCTCCCTCGGGAGAGCAACCGGCTTTGTGCGAAGCGGCTCCGGATTGGTCTCTGGAGCCGCTTTTTTATTTCGAGCACCACTTATCCTCATCTAACTCACAAACACAGCCGCCTGCTGATCCATCCTACAGCCACCAGATCTCCTTCTCGTTCGTATAGTGGTAAAAAAGAAAGATTAAAAAAGCAGACGCGTTTTAATTAGAGGTGATCAACAAGGGACTCGAAGAAGCCTCCAATTCCCTTTGCCGTTTTCTTGACAAAGATTCTCCCGGCATGACATCCCATTTGACCCAGTCATTTACTACCTTGCAAATGATCTCATTACCCAAAATATTGCGCTCTTTTTTCTCTTTGAAAGCCATCGCTTTCAACCTCGTTGGCACCGCAGCCGGACATGCCGCGGTTGATTTCAATCGCGATATTCGCCCCATCCTTTCCGACAAGTGTTTTCACTGCCACGGCCCCGACGAAAAAACCCGAGAAGCTGAACTGCGACTCGACACATACGAGGGAGCGACGGAAGGCGGAGAATTCGAAGTCCCGATCAAACCCGGAGAACCCAATGGATCGGAAGTTATTACGCGAATTCTTAATCAGGACCCGGAGGAGATTATGCCTCCCCCTGAAACCCACAAAAAAGTCTCCCCCAAGGAACTTGAGCTCCTCAAGCAATGGATCGAAGAGGGCGCGAGATATGATGATCCCTGGACATATAAAAATCCGATCAAGCACCCTGCCCCTGCTGTTCAGAACAAGGATTGGCCCGCTAACTTTATCGACCATTTCATTCTTTCCAAACTTGAAGAGGTAGCCATTTCACCATCTCCCGATACTGATCCAGTCACCCTCCTTCGCCGACTTAATTTTGACCTAACAGGCCTTCCGCCCGCCCCCGCCGATCGAGAACGCTTCCTAAGATCCTTTGAAAGTAATCCCCAAATCGCAATCGAGGCCGAAGTCGAGCGTCTCCTCAAATCTCCTCACTTTGGAGAGCGCCTCGCAATCTACTGGCTCGACCTTGTTCGCTACGCCGACACCGTAGGCTACCACGGTGATCAGGATCATAATATCTCACCTTATCGCGACTATGTCATTCGCGCCTTTAACGAAAACATGCCATTTGATCGCTTCACCCGGGAGCAATTGGCTGGTGACCTTCTTCCAACCCCCACCAAACAGCAACTAGTCGCCACTGGATACAATCGACTCCTCCAAACCACCCACGAAGGGGGACTACAACAAGCCGAATATCGCGCCATCTACCAGGCAGATCGTGTCCGCAATGTATCCGCAGTCTGGATGGGAGCAACCGTAGGCTGCGCACAATGCCATCATCACAAATATGATCCATACACTGCCAAAGACTTCCACACCCTCGGAGCCTTTTTTGCTGACATCGATGATGAGCAACACTTCAAGTCCGGAACTAATGCGCTTCCAACCCACCGTCCCCCAGAGATTACTGTCCTAACTGCAAACCAAGAAGCCGATCTCGATTCGCTAAACAAAGTGCTTAACGACCTCTCAAAAGGCAACCGAAACGAAATCGCTCGCCTTGTTAAGGAATCTGCTAACCGGGCCTCTCTTGCCAAAAAAACGCAGGACCAAAAAGAGAGGAAGAAATGGTCTGATGGCCTGAAACGAACCAACGAAGCCCTCGCCAAGCTCATCTCCAGCGACGAACTTACCCAATGGAAAATCGCCGAAGACCGTCGTGAAAAAATCGCAGCATCTGGAAACCTTACTATGATCACAAAGGCACTCCAGACGCCTCGCATTTCGCGAATTTTGCCCAGAGGAAATTGGCTCGATAAATCCGGTGAGATTGTCCAACCCGCCGTTCCCCACTTCCTTCCAAAGATCAAAAAAGAAGGACGCCAGACCCGTCTTGATCTTGCTAACTGGCTTACTGATACTCAGCACGGAACCGGAGGACTTACTGCCCGCGTTACCTCAAATCGCCTCTTTTATCTTTTCTTTGGAAGCGGTCTTTCCCGCTCCCTAGGTGACTTTGGGGGACAGGGCCAACCGCCATCACACCCCAAACTTTTAGACCGACTCGCAGTCGAGTTTTACGAATCAAATTGGGACATCAAAAAGATGATTAAGACTCTCGTAACCTCGCGAGCCTATCGCCAATCCTCACTCGTTCCCTCAAACCTGCGCGAGCGCGATCCCTATAATGAACTTTTTGCCCGACAAGCCCGTTTTCGACTCCCTGCCGAGATTGTCCGAGACAACGCTCTCTCAATCTCCGGACTCCTCGTCACCAACCTCGGTGGAGCCTCCGTTAAGCCCTATCAACCCAGCGGCTACTACCGCCACCTCAACTTCCCGGCCAGGAAATACGACCAAGACACCGACGCGAAAATCTACCACCGCAGTCTTTACATCCACTGGCAGCGGCAGTTCCTGCACCCCATGCTCAAGGTATTCGACGCACCCAGCCGTGAAGAATGCACCGCCGAACGCCCGAAATCAAATACCCCGGTGGCGGCACTTAACCTTTTGAACGACCCCACCTTCGTTGAAGCCGCACGCGTATTTGCTGAACGTATTCTCAAAGAATCCAAGCCAAACAACCTTGCGCGTCTACACCATGCCTTTGAACTTGCTCTCAACCGCAAACCAACGACCGAAGAACGTGAAACCATCGAACAACTCCTCACCTACGCTGAGGCTGACTTTAAAAAAAATCCAAAATCGGCAACTGCTATTATTAGTGTTGGCCAAACCAAGCCAAAAAATTCCGATGTAATCGCTCTCGCTAGCTGGACCACGGTCGCGCGCGCCATTCTTAATCTTAGCGAAACAACCACCCGTAACTAAGCCCAAAGAAGTTACCAAAATCAGCCCGAGGCATGCCCTTTATTTTGACTTTCAATCCTCTATTTCCATGAACGCCGCAAACTTCATCAATCGTCGGACTTTCCTCAACAATACTGGACTTTCCTTCGGATCCGCAGCCCTCCTTTCTCAACTCACTCGTGCAGAGGGTCTCGTTGAAAAATACCGCGGCTTGTCCGGTTTCCCACACCACGCGCCTAAAGCAAAGCGCGTCATCTTCCTCTGCATGGCAGGAGGGCCATCTCATCTCGAAACTTTCGACTACAAACCACAACTCAATAAACTTAGCGGCAAGGCCATGCCGGAATCCTTCACCAAGGGCCAACCCATCGCACAACTCCAAGGACAAAACCTTAAGGTCCAAGGCCATCTCACTAAGT
Source organism: Akkermansiaceae bacterium UBA5688 (assembly GCA_002420315.1). Lineage (GTDB taxonomy): Bacteria > Verrucomicrobiota > Verrucomicrobiia > Verrucomicrobiales > Akkermansiaceae > SW10. The sequence continues at coordinate 9,943 of DIHU01000110.1, read as the reverse complement.
TCAAAAAATATGGAGCTTCAGGCCAATACATCTCTGATTTCCTTCCCTACCACCAGAAGATGGCGGACGATATCACCGTCCTGAGATCCATGGTCACCGAGCAAATAAACCACGATCCCGCTCATACCTTTATGAATACAGGTACTGCCATCAGCGGTCGTCCTTCGATGGGTTCCTGGATCAACTACGGCCTTGGATCCGAGTCCGAAAACCTTCCTGGCTTTGTTGTACTCACTTCCGTTGGTGGACGAAATCCCCAACCGATTGCCTCTCGCCAGTGGGGTTCCGGTTTCCTCCCCTCTCGATTTCAGGGCGTCGAGTTCAATTCTACCGGCGACCCCGTCCACTACGTTACAAATCCAAATGGAGTCGATCGACAGCATCAGAACGCACTCATCAAAACTATTCAGAAGCTTGATTCCCAGCGTAACGAACTCGTCGACGACCCTGAAATCGCAACCCGTATCAGCGCTTACGAAATGGCTTTCAAAATGCAGGCCTCAGTTCCGGAACTCACCGACCTATCCGGCGAATCTCAAAAGACTCTAGACATGTACGGAGCAAAGCCCGGTGACGGATCGTATGCTTCCAACTGCCTTCTTGCTCGGCGCCTCATCGAAAAAGGAACCCGCTTCGTTCAACTTTACCATCGTGGGTGGGACCATCATGGCGGCCTCGAAAAATACATGGGGATCTGCAGCAAACTAACTGACCAACCCACTTGGGCTCTTCTCAATGACCTCAAACAGCGCGGCCTATTGGAGGATACTCTTGTCGTCTGGGGCGGAGAATTCGGCCGCACCCCAATGTTCCAAGGTAAGGGGGGAGCCGGACGCGACCACCACATCAAAGGCTTCTCAATGTGGATGGCAGGTGGGGGAGTTAAGCCAGGGATAAGCTACGGTGAAACCGACGAGCTTGGTTACAACGCTGCCAAAGACATCGTTCACGTTCGCGACTTTCACGCCACCCTTCTCCACTTATTAGGAATCGATCACCATCGTTTCTCAAAGAAATTCCAAGGCCTCGACATGCGTCTCACCGGCGTTGAACCCGCAAAAGTGATTAAAGAAATTCTCACCTAAAATGCCCTCCTTCATCTTAACAATCAGCGCCACTTTTCTTTGTCTTTCAGACATAGCAGCCGAGCCCGTCCGCGTCTTTCTTTTCGCCGGACAATCAAACATGGAAGGTGCCGACACCAACCCAAAACTCGTCGAAACTTTTCCTCCCTTTAGCAACGCACTTAGACCTCTTGAAAACGTGCGTTATTCCTATCAAACTGGAGCCGATCATAAATCAAAAGGCTGGACCGACCTTAGCGTTGTCGGGAACAACTTCGGACCAGAAATCACCTTTGCCAGAGCCTTCCGTCAACAAAGCAACGATCCGCTAGCCCTCATCAAAGATGCTTGGGGCGGAACAACCCTCGTCAACGACTGGGCACCCGACGGCGGCAACGAGAAAAGTCGTAAGCTCTACCAGCGCTTTATCACTCAGGTTCGTGACCGTTTGACTGACCTCAAAAAACAAGGCCTGACATACAAAATCGAAGCTCTTATGTGGCACCAAGGGGAGAACGACATGTTCCATCCCATGGGAAAGCAGCACTACGAAAAGAACCTGCGCAACTTGATCGCCAAGATCCGGAAGGATCTTTCTACTCCTAAACTAAAGGTTTTCGTCGGAGAAATTAGCACCAAAGGGGTTTGGGGTATGGACAACCGCGCCAATGTCACCCTTATACGAAACGCCCAGATGGCTGTCGTCGAATCTGACCCCAAGGTCTTTTTCGTCCCGACATCTCATCTCTCTTTCAAAATCGGACGCCCCGTCGGCCTCCACTACCACTTCGGCACCCTCGGCCAACTTCAACACGGGGAAGCATACGCTGCCGCCTACTTCGGTCAAAACCGCACCCCAACCCGGCAAAAGGTTCGGATGCCCAAAGCCAAAAAAATAAAACTCTTCATCCTCGGAGGACAACGAAATATGGAGGGAGAAGCATCATGGGTCGCGGATATCGAGGATACCTCTCTCGCAAAACCACAAAAGGCCCTTTACCAATACAACCTTGGCAAGGTCACAACCTCAAATGATTGGGAACACTTATCACCCATCAAACACCTCGGAAACTTCGGTCCTGAACTGAGCTTCGGAAAAAAATTAATCCCATCCATGGAGGAGGGCGAAATCCTCGCGATCTACAAATTCACCGACAGCGGGTCGCAATCACTCGATTGGCTTCCCGAAGGATCCAAGGAATCCTATCGTGATCGCTATAAAGATTGGCTAACCGGAATCAAAAAATGCCGCGACGATCTCACGAGGCAGGGCTACCAATGCGAAATTCCAGCCATCTTCTGGCACTGTGGCGAAAACGACCGCGCTCTGAATTGGATGGCGAATAAATACACTGCCCGCTTTCAGACTTTTATGAACGCGACCCGCAAAGATCTCGGACTTAGGGAGCTAAATTGGATCCTCACCGAGCAACCCATACTTACATCGAGCATTACCGGAGATGAAAAACTCTACGACCTCAACTCCGATCTTGAAGCCTTGGACGCCAGAGACCCCAATTTTACTTTCGTCAAGACCTCAGACCTTCCGCACAACCCTGTGCTCTTTGGCTCCAAAGGAATCATCGCACTGGGTAATCGCATGGCCGAAGCTTGGATAAAGATGAAACCCCAATAGATCTCGAATTTGACTCCTTTGCTCCAAAACTATCCCCTCGATTATTCAAAGCGTTTCAAAAATGCATCGATCGCACCCGGTTCGAGTGAATGGGCACTCCCCGTTTTTGACGCCAAGAAGATTCCCATTACGCGGCCCCGGTGGTCAACGATAGGCCCGCCCCGGAACTCCTGGCTTGCATCAAGAGCCAACTTTGAAGTTGGTTGATTCTTCCAAGACTCGATTGGTGAGAGAACCGTGCAAGGAATCACTTCCGCGACATTCTTATCCTTAGCTGCCAATCCAAAGAGTTTAAGGGTGAGGCCTAATTTGAGGTCTTCACGATCTCCGATTGGTAATAATTCATGCACCCGGTAAGCAATTTTCAAAGTAGCGATATCGTTTCCCTCCGAAACACCAAGAACCTTAGCATTAAAGCTCTGTCCGTCCTCCAGAGTTACCCTGACTGGCAACACCTTATCATCTTGGCCTAAAAGAATCCGCTTGCAGGTCAACACATGTCCTCCCTCCTTATAAAAGAACCCGGTCACGTGACCGTTCGCAGTTGAGATCCGAACACAGGCCGGAGCAACATATCTGGTGAGAGCTGCGCCCTCCAAAGACTTGTAATCTTTATGACTCAACTCAGGTTTTCGCTTTTGTAAGTCATTAGCGCGATTAACCTCCCCAAGCCTTTTCCAAAAATTGATCGCTGATCCAAAATACCCTTCGCGTTCTAGTTGATTTGCCAGTTTTGCCCCGACTTGAAAACGCCCTGATTCACTCCCAGCCTTACGATAGAAATCGTAAGATAATTCAAGCCCGCCAGCATCGGCAGCATGAGCTGCTAGAGTCAACCAACGATCTATGTTAACAAGCCGATCTCTAATGAATTGAATCCGAGCTTCATCATACTTCAAGAGAGGCCGGTCAACCCAAGAGGTTTTTTTCACAACCTTAACCAACACCGATGCCAGAGAAATGAGAGCTTCCTCCTCCTTTGAAAATTGTAAGTCTCCGAGCATCCTTTCATAGTCCGCAACTTCCTCCGACCACCTCTTTGAAGACTTCTCTCGTGCCCACTGGGATGCCCTCCGTAATTCTCTAGCATCACGAAAGGCTGCGGACGCAGCTAGCTTGTTAACCTCTCCATGAATATTTGGCTGGAGCCATTGTTTGGCATTTCTATCAAACTGCTTAGCCTTGGCCTCCCGAGCTTCGGCCATCTTGCGATCTTCGTTAATCTTATATTCTTCAGTGAATAGTCGTTTCACACTGCGATACATTTTTTTTCCGAGAGTAACCGTGCGGGCATCTCCTTTAGCAATCAAGATATCCAACTCTTCCAACACGAGTTTGGCATTCTCAATCGTCGGTTCTTCGAGTCGCTTCACAGCCCCCCCTAGCTCCGAGCCCAATAGGGTGGGAACGATAAATAAGGGCAGAATGATTAATGCTAAACTCTTCATTTTGACGACAAGCAAGGTGTGAACGTAAAACCTCAATTTTTCAAGGGTGAGAATTCCTGTCTTTTCGCGCTTGCCCCACGCGAAGCTCCAGCGCAAAACCCTCTTGATGTCTGAAGTTACCAAAATTGCGATCGTCGGAGCGAGCGGGTATACTGGCCTGGAACTTCTTCGTCTCGTTTTTTGCCATCCAAAAGCCGAGGTCGTGGCTATCACTTCCCGCGCAAACGCCGGGACAAAAGTGACGGAAGTCTTCCCTCGCTTCGAGGGCCATCCCGCTACCGAAATTTGCTTCATAGAGCCCGACATGGAAACTGTCGCAGCGACCGGTGCTGAGCTTGCCTTTCTGGCCCTTCCCCATGGAACAGCCGCCCCTTTCGCGCGCGAACTCTTAGATCTCGGGATAAAAGTTATCGATTTGAGTGCTGACTTCCGCCTCGACGACCCCGCCGTCTACCAAGACTTTTACGATCATCCACACCCCGCTCCCGAACTACTCGACGAAGCGATCTTTGGGCTTCCTGAGATCTACGAATCCGAGATTAAAGCAGCTCGGCTCATTGCATCACCCGGATGTTATCCCACCTCGATCATGCTCCCCCTCATCCCCCTCTTGAGAGAGGGACTCGTCGAACACTCATCTATCACCGTTTCATCGATGAGTGGTGTCAGCGGGGCTGGGCGCAAAGCAGACCTCTCGCTTATCTTTGCCGAAGTCAATGAGAGTGTTCGCTCCTATGGCCTTCCTCGCCACCGGCACCTTTCCGAGATCGAGCAAGAACTTGGAAAAGCTGCCGGGGAAAAAGTAACCATCTCTTTCGTCCCTCATCTCATTCCTGTAACAGCCGGAATCTCCACTACGATTTTTGCAAAATTGACTGGCGACTTTAATCGTATTGATGGGGCTCTTAGGAATGCTTATCGGGACGCCCCATTTGTCCGCCTCCGTGGAGCCGGAATTTCGCCTGACACCAAAAATGTCACTGGATCAAACTACCTCGACATCGGTTGGCATCATGATTTTCGCACTGGACGAATTATTATCCAAAGTGCCGAGGATAACCTTGGCAAGGGCGCTGCCGGCCAGGCGATCCAAAGTTTTAATCTTATGGTTGGAAATAGTATAACTGACGGATTGCAAAACCTATAGCCTCTGTTCACCTTCCTACCCCCATGGATCTTCCCTACACACGAATCAAAGGCGGCGTTTGTGCGGCCCGCGAATTTCTTGGGAGCGCGATCTCCTGTGGTATTAAGAATCCAAAGTCAGACCGCCTTGATCTTTCCCTGATTTATTCAAAAATCGGATGCCTGAGTGCCGGGATGTTCACCCAAAACCGAGTTAAGGCTGCCCCAGTTCGGGTTTCCCAAAGTCACCTCCGTGCCGAGAGTTTAAGGGCCATTATTACAAACAGCGGGAATGCCAACGCCTGCACCGGACCCACTGGCATGCAGGACGCAAAAAACATGGCTAAGGAAACCTCTAAATTACTCGGGCTCAGACAACGGGAAGTAGGGGTTTGCTCCACTGGAGTAATCGGACTCCCAATGCCGATGATACGGATTGAACCGAAATACGAGGTCCTGGTAGCAGGACTGGGACCCAAGAACGGTAACGATGTTGCCCGCTCCATTATCACCAGCGACACTCACGAAAAGGAATTTGCGATTTCATTTGAGCTTCACGGTAAGCGCGTCCGTATTGGCGGCTGCGCCAAAGGTGCAGGCATGATTAATCCTAATATGGCGACCATGCTCTGCTTCATTACCACCGATGCCAACATCGGAAAGAGGGGCCTGAAAGAAGCGATCGAAAACAGCGTTGAGAATACCTTTAACCGCATCACGATCGATGGCGATACTTCCACAAATGATTCAGTAATCGTTCTTGCCAATGGGGCCGCCGAAAATAAAACGATTCGCCGCGGGACTAAAGAATGCCGTGACTTCAGTCACGCCCTAGAATTTGTAATGAACAAACTCGCGAAGTCCATTGTACGCGATGGAGAACGCGTCACTAAATTTGTCACTCTCGAGGTTAAAAGTGCCCGCAATGCATCCGACGCTAAGAAGGTAGCTCAAGCAGTCGCCAATTCATCCTTAGTCAAATCATCATGGAATGGCGAAGATCCAAACTGGGGCCGTATCATTCATGCTGTTGGCTATTCCGGTGCCAGTATTCGGGAGGAGTTCGTTGATATTTATTACGAATCTAAAGCCGCCTGTAAAGGAGGCTTACAGGCCAAGACAAACCCCGAGGTTCTGAGAAATATCGTTAGCAAACCAGCCTTCAAGATCACTATTGATCTTGGTATTGGGGACGCAAACCATCGGATCTACTCCTCCGACCTTTCACCCGAATACGTAGATTTTAATCGCTCAGAATATGCCTACTGGAAACAGGCAAAAAAGGATGGCTTAGTTTAGGCAAGGTCGAGAGCACGGGCGAGAGCCCCGATGATAATATCTCCCTCCTCATTTCCCACCGATAATCTAAGTAGGTTTGGAGAAACTCCGCAGGCCTCGGCCCAATCGAGTTCAAAGTAGTGAGCCAACATCGTGTAAGGACTAGCCAATGTAAATTCAGTTCCTAAATTAGGACCTTTGCAAAGCTTCAATGCATCGTAAACTTTTGGCATCTTGCGCGGCTGCTTTAAAGTGAATGAGACCAAGCCACCATAGCCACCATTCTCCCTACGAATCAGACGGTATTCGTGGGGGGTATTAAATTTGGGATACCAAACCCGACCGACCGCTGGGTGTTCCTGGAGATAGTCCGCGACTAACTCGCCATTCTGGTTCGATTTTTCAACCCGCTGACGGTAGCCCTTGATATTCGAACTCAAAACCCGGCAATCCCCACTATACAGTCGTGATCCGCCTTCGGTATCTTCGCTAAGAAATGAGCGGAATTCGCTCGCCCAGGGAGAGTCAGTATTCAGCGTAACCATTCCACCCATCACATCGCCTATTCCTGAAATCCACTTCGTCAAACTCGTAGTCACCAGATCCGCATATTTTAAAACATCTAAATTGATAGAGGTAGCAATTGTGTCATCCACAACTAAAGGAACCCCTCCCTGACGACAAGCTTCTGAAATCCTTGGAAGATTGATCGTTCTTAACAGCGGGTTGCTTGGCACTTCACAAAAAACCGCTGCAAATTCACCCTCTTGGATTCTCCGGACGGCGGCATCAAGGTCCTCACCTTCGGCATCATAAAGAAAAACAACACCGTTTCCAAAACGCTGCTGTACTTTTAAAGCATCGACGTAAGGGAACTCCAATTGAAGAGTCTTCTTGCTCGGGAAAAGATTCATCACTGCCCGATAAGCAGCAAAAACACCAGACATACCGCTCTCATACAAATAGTGATCATCCAGAGCCGCCCCGGAAAACTCCGAAAGCTGCTGCTTCAACATCACGACGGATCCGCCCTCTGAATCCCGTTCCTTGAGAAGATCCTCCGCCTGTCGACTGCTAATGATCTCACCCGTGAACCTCCAATACTCCATTGCTACACCAATTGCAGTTTCCGGCACGATCAATGCCTGCATTCCCTCGTCATAGCTTGCGATTCGAGTTGCCACTGCTAACTTCCGTTCGACGTAACGCTGGGCACCCTGAGCGGCTCTTTTGTGAGGAAAAACAATGGCTCTCTTCCCCGTCTCTGCAATCTCTTCGGTCGCTTTCGCAAAAACTCGTTTTACCAGCGGATGCAGAAAAAATCGGGGATATCCCGCCTCAAGCTTCTTCATTACACGGTCCCGGCCTTCCTCGTAGCCGATCACAGAATCCCAGGTTGGAAGCGAAACCGAACAGGCATGGGTTGTATCTGGAATCGGCCGACCAGTCGACTGGCTATCCCAGAGTGGATTTTTGAGAAGATCCCGCACGGCGCGACTTCTGACGCCTTTGAGGAAGTTTCGCAAGCTCTCCTTTCTTGATAATTGCGTTGACACCCTAGTCCAGCCCTCCTAGCTTGCGCGCCCCTTAAAGCGAGCCGGATTCCCCAGCAAGCCCAACGGAACCCAGTAAAACAATGAAAACGTTTTCAGCAAAACCAGCTGACGTCCAGCGTTCATGGCATATTATTGACGCCAAGGACCAGATCGTCGGAAAAGTCGCCGTGGAGGCAGCTCGTCTCCTTCGCGGAAAGCACAAGGCTATTTTTACGCCTCACATCGATACAGGTGACTTCGTTGTCATCATCAACGCCGAGCACGCCAAATTCAGTGGTAGCAAGGAGCAGCACAAGATCTACGCTCGTCACTCCGGTTACGTCGGAGGTCAGACTATTGAAACTCCAAACAAGTTGCGCCAGCGGCGTCCCGAGCTCATTCTTGAGTGGGCTGTCAAAGGCATGGTCCCAAAAAATAAGCTTGGTTCCGCCCAGATGAAGAAACTCAAGGTCTACGCAGGCGAAGATCACCCCCACGAAGCCCAAGAGCCGCAGCCTGTTACTCTCTAAACCTTTATTCATTAAATACCATGAGCGAAACTTTTACTGCAACTGGCCGTCGGAAAACCGCCGTTGCCCGCGTCTGGCTGACTGCCGGAACCGGAAATATCACCATCAATAACGAGCCCTTCGAGGACGTTCTCACCACCCTCACCTTACAAGGGCAACTTCTCGAACCTCTTGAGGTCACAAACCTCAAGAACAAGTTCGACGTTAAGGCTGTTTCACGCAGCGGCGGACTTCACGGACAGGCCGATGCAATTAAATTAGCCATAGCCCGAGCGCTTATCATTCACGATCCTGAGCTTCGACCAGCTCTCAAAGCCGCTGGCCTTCTCCGCCGTGACCCACGAGCCAAGGAGCGTAAAAAGCCAGGTCAGCCCGGCGCCCGCAAGCGCTTCCAGTTCTCTAAGCGCTAATCAGCTTCAGCGACCCCCATCTCTCAAAAAGCCGCTCCTCCGGGACGCGGCTTTTTTATGGCCCAACGCGCCTTAGAAGGTCGATAATGGATCCTAAAATCAGGTTGGAGATATACTCTCCATAAAACTCAAAAGTCCCTGGCTGCTTTAATCGTATTCTTCATAAGCATCGCAATTGTCATCGGACCAACTCCACCCGGGACCGGAGTAATCGCTCCAACCTTTTCAAAGACATCCTTGTAATCGACATCTCCACAAAGACGATAGCCCCGTTTTGCAGCCAAATCTTCGACGCGATTGATACCGACATCGATAATCGTCGCTCCCTGCTTCACAAAATTCTTTTTGATAAACTCGGGGATGCCGACAGCAGCCACAATAATATCCGCACGCCGACAAACCTCAGCTAGATCATTTGTCCTAGAATGGGCCACCGTTACTGTGGCGTCAGAACCCCTTGCCATCAATAAAAGCGCCATTGGTTTACCCACAATCATGCTTCGTCCCACGACCACCGCATCGGCACCGGAGGTTTCGACACCACTCGCTTCAAGAAGCCTCATACAACCCGCCGGAGTGCAGGGCACGAAGCCAGAAGGATCTTCGAGAGCTAATTTAGCAACATTTTCAGGGTGAAATCCATCCACATCCTTAACCGGATCAATTGTGCGAACAATCTCCTCCTCATCGATTTGCGATGGCGGCGGCGATTGCACTAAAATCCCATGAATCGAAGCATCTTGATTGAGACGCTTCACGGTGGCGAGGACCTCGTCCTGAGAAGCGTCCTTTGACAGCACGACTTTTTCGGAATGAATCCCCAACTCAGCACACTTCCGAACTTTTGAATTTACGTAGACCTGGCTGGCCGGATCTTCACCCACCAAAACAACAGCTAAACCCGGAGTGATTCCATT
>DIHU01000118.1:1406-4210 GCA_002420315.1 Akkermansiaceae bacterium UBA5688 | reverse complement strand
GAGTTGCACCGTGGTGGTATCGCCCTGACTGGGGATATCATCGATCACCTCTTCCCATGCATCAAGTCCAAGAGTTTCTGAGATGTCGATGGAGTAGTTAGCCTGGCTTCGCGAGTTCCAAGTCAGAGATGCCTGGTCAGTATTTGGGTCGTAAGCGATCTCGGTGATTGCAAGTTCAGCGGCCCCACCCCCAAACAATTCAATTGGAGTTGTTCCTCCTGCGAGGGCTGTTATTTGGTCCTCTTTTAGGGCGTCTGAATAAACGGCCAGGTCGTCGAGACGGCCTGAAAGGCTATTTGTAGTATTGGGCTCACCACCGATTGTGAAGCTACCGTCGAGTGGCAGGAGGTCAGGAATGTTTGGTTTCTCTGCAACTTTAATACCATCGACCCAGATCTCAAGATCGCCTGAGATTGTTCGCTGAAAGACGAAGTGTTGCCACTGATTTTCAATCACAACGCCACCTGCCGTCAGGCGGCCCGGGCCACAACATCCTGCGACATCGACGTAAATTGTTCCATCGCTCCATGGGGTGTGTGCTTGGAAACCTCGGGTGTTATTCGAGGCACTTGGGGCAATCAACCAGAAAGCGCTACTCTGAGTTGCGCCAGTATTGAATTGCCAGAAGCTTACAGCGACGGCATTGGTCGCATTAATTTTGTCGAAGTGTTGTCCAATGTCTACCCTTGCCATGGAGCCATCGCCAGGAAAGGCGAGGTCGAGGGCTTCATCTCCCGCGGTCCCTGAGACGCCTTGGCCTTCAGTAGTAATCGCGGCATCAACGAGTAGAGAGGCATCAGGAGCATTCCCCATTCGATCAGCAGCTTGTCCATTGAAATCATAGTAGACGAGGAGCTCCTGAGTTTGTGGAATGCTTTGGGCTGAAGTTGGATCCGTATTAAACTGCAACTCGCTCGAATCACTGTAGCCATCATTGTCGCTGTCAGTTAAGTTCGGATCGGTTCCCGGCTGGTTGGAATCACGGAATGGAAGATTTGGATTTTCAATACCATCGAGGAGTGAGTCATTATCACTATCGTCATCGAGTGGATTGGTTCCGGTATTATTTAGATCAACAAAGATTCCAGTTCCACTCTCCACCCCATCTTTTAAGCCATCGTTGTCGGAGTCATCGTTATTTGGATCAGTAGCCGCTACGAATTCATCGATATTTGACATGCCGTCATTATCGAGATCTTCATTGGCATCATTGGCGGTAGGATTGAGGCCGTTTGCTGTTTCGTAGGCGTCGGGAATTCCGTCGAAATCGGAATCATCATTGGCGGGGATCAGCGACCGAGGGTCATCTCCTGCCGCTAATTTAGCGATTTCGTCTGAGCTTAAACTATCTGCGAAGACTGCGAAATCATCGATTTGACCGCTGATATTGCTACTTTCGTTATCAGTTCCAATGAGAAGTTGACTGAAATCTGAAGGAAGAACGCTGGAGTTATTACCTGATAGTATAAGAATACCATCAACCCAAACTTCTTTTAAAGACCCATTTTTTTGGAAGACGATATGCCTCCATTGGCCAAGAGTGGTGATGCTTGAGCCATTCCCATTAATTCTTTGTGATGCTGTATCACAGCATCCTGCCGTATCGAAGTAAACATTACTATCACTCCAGGTTGCATGGACTCCGATACCTCTTTGATTTCCACCAGTGCTTGGCGAGAGGGCTCGGAAAGATGAGCTGGCGGTTACAGCACTAAGATTCTGCCAGAAGGAAATTGCGATTTGGTCTTGTCTTGCAGCGATATTGAAAATCCCTCCTGACTCCACTGTGATACCAGTCCCGTTTTGTCCAATATTTCCCATATCAATGGCTCTGTCTCCAGCCGCTCCACTTCTGCCTCCCCCATCATCAGTGTAAGCAGTGGTCCCCATTAAAGCTCCCTCGAATCCTTTAATAAGGTCATTTGTTTTGGTTGGTTCTGATGCCTCGTTAAAATCCCAATAGGCTAAAATGTCTAGGAGCCCTGTCCTGAGAGGTCGAGACATGGGGGTTGTCGGGTCTGATGTGCTTAAAAGAGCTTCAAGCCCGTCATTGAATCCATCCCCATCCGTATCTGGATTAAGAGGATCTGTGCCGGTATCATTAGCATCAACATAAGTTCCGGTGTTTGTCTCTGCTCCGTCTAGAATTCCGTCTCCGTCAGTATCGATTTCCTGTGCTGAGAGAGGAGTCGAAACAGCTATGGAAATAGCGAGTAAAAAGGTCGTTTTTTTACAATACATCGTAAATATTTTTCTAGTTAAAGAACTTAGATTATTTCTAACAAAAGAGTGCCGTCAATTAGCGATTTAAGAATCGCTAGGCGCTTAACTCCTAGGAGTTTTTTGGATGAGAAGTGGGAAATCCTTACGTTAGAGTAAGCGGACGAGCTGCAAATGGTTTTTTAGGGACAATAAACTGGCTAGAGTCTCGTTATATCCTTTGAAATTAAATGAGATTTACTTGCAACTTGTGTGAATCTTGTCGGTTTAAACAATGCTAAAAGGAAATATCATGAATAAATTTATAATTCTGAATGTTGTATGGGTTTTCGTTGCTGTAGGTGCGTTTTATGTCGGAAAGAATGATGAATCAAAAGGTTCCGAAGCAGAGACTTCTGATGCAGAGGGTACAAATTTCTCAAATCGGAATCGTTCTAGTCAGGTGAGATCTTCATCTACTGAAGATGGTAAAGAAGGGGCCTCTTCGACTGCTAATGGATTATCTCAAGGAGTAACATTGGCACAATATCAGCGGGAAACAGATGCCTTAGTTGCCAACAAATTGTTTGCAGACCTTCTTCTCA
>DIHU01000118.1:0-1024 GCA_002420315.1 Akkermansiaceae bacterium UBA5688 | reverse complement strand
AAATGGCGGCGAAACTGGCGAACAAATGGGTTTTTTCCTCGAAGCTTGGGGGAAACTTGATGGCGAAGCGGCCCTCGCGGCAGTTGAAGAGCTTGGTGGCGATGGTCGCCGCCGAGGATTCGCTTCAATTTCTGCGATGAAAGGTTGGGCGAGTTCGGATCCTACTGCGGCCCGGGCTCACCTAGAGGGACTTGAAGCTGGGTTTGAGAAAGGAATGTTAGTTCAGGGAGTTGTTAGTGGAATGGCTTCGATTGATCCCCAGTCAGCTACGGAGTTTGTGTTAGAAATGGATGAGGCTCGACGCGCAGAAGCTGGAGACGGCGGAGAAGATCGTTGGAGAGGATTTGCAACTGATCGGCAGATGGAAGTCATTGCGCGTGCTCAGATGCAGCAAGGAATGTCACAGGCGACGGCGTGGGCGGAATCGCTTCCAGAAGGAAGTATCAAATCTTCGGCTTTCGATCGAGTCGCAGAGAATTATGCCCAGAGTGACCCCGAAGCTGCTGCCGAATGGGTGAAATCTCATGCCGATCAGGAATATGCTGAACGCGCTGTTCGTGAAGTTTCAGAAGAGCTCTCTCGTAAGGATCCAGTAGCAGCTGTCAGTTGGGCTGAAGAGCTTCCTGAGGCCACGCAAGCATCTGCAATGAGACAGTCTATCGAACAATGGACTCGGCAAGATGCAGAGGCCGCAGGAGAGTATTTAACGACGATGGAGGAGTCGGTGAGTCGTGACGCGGCGGTGAGCTCGTTTGCCCGAACTCTGGACCGAGAAGATCCTGTCGTGGCAGCTGAGTGGGCTGCTTCGATTTCTGACGAGGGCACCCGTAATGAAACACTTCAATCGGTTGGCCGTTCATGGGTGCAAACCGATGCAGAGGCCGCTAAAGCTTGGCTTCCCAACAGCGGACTCTCAGAAGAAGCTCAAGCTGAGGTGATTGAAAGTGCCGAGCGTGGTGGTGGCCGCAGATTTGGTCCGGGGCGTTAGTCGTATTCTTCTCCATTTTTGGAATTAGGCTTAGGC
>DIHU01000223.1 GCA_002420315.1 Akkermansiaceae bacterium UBA5688 | reverse complement strand
GCCACTAGAGGCAATCTGGACCTCATGACCTTGCTCTCGAAGAATTTTAGCCTGTGATTCGATCACTCGTGTCACACCTCCGGCACGAAGATGGTAGTGGATGATCAGAATATTCATACTTGTGTAAGAATTGAGTTTGCATGATAGCGTTGCGATAGCAAACGGGATTCGCTACACTTAGATCATGAAAAGCTCCGGTTGGTGGCAAATGTCCCTCGCAATAGCCACTGTTACCCTGAGTGACCGAGGCAAGCGCCGTCGATTTATCACCGGACTCTTGATGTTCATTGTCGCCTATTTTTCGATGGGCAATTGGCCACTAGATTCGTGGATCTCACAGGGACTCTGGCGCATGTTGATTTTCTGGGGATTTCTTGCGTTGATGTGCCTATTCATGATCCTCATGGCACTCTTTGATGCTTTGGCTGTCATTGGAGAAGAAAAACGGAAACTCGGCCTAACGAGATCACGTAAAGACGAAGAATCATTGCATGATTAGATTTGTGACTTGCGAGTTTGCCAGACCAGCCTCATCCCTCTGATATGACTTCAGAGCTTGAGCGCCTTTTCGAACACTTAAGATTCCCTAGCATCTCTACGGATTCCCGCCACGTCGAGGACGTCCGTGCCAATGCTATGTGGTTAAAATCTCAACTCGAAGACCTGGGGCTCGAGACTGGACTCCACGAAACTCCTGGAAACCCAGTGATTGTAGCTCGGAATGAGAAAGTGGAAGGACGCCCGACCGTTCTCATCTACGGTCACTACGATGTTCAACCTGTCGACCCTCTGGAACTTTGGGATTCGCCGCCATTTGAACCAGAAATCCGCAATGGCAAAATTTGGGGTAGGGGCGGAGCAGACAATAAAGGTCAGCACTTTGTCCATATACTCGGTGCCGAAAAAATGATGAAGCAAAACGGTGAGCTCCCCCTCAACGTTATTTTTCTCATTGAAGGAGAAGAGGAGATTGGGTCACCAAATCTTGTTCCATTTTTGGACGAACATAAGGAATCACTCGTTTGTGATATCATTGCGGTCTCTGACACTGGAATGGTTGCTCCCGGAGTGCCCACTCTTGGATACGGTTTGCGTGGGATTACTTGCCTGGAAGTTAAAGTCAAAGGGCCGAGTGGTGACCTTCATTCAGGGGTTTACGGTGGATGTGTTGCCAACCCAGCAACAGCAGCAGCTCGGATGATCGCCAGCTTGCATGATGATGAAGGCAGGATCGCGATCGCAGGATTTTACGAGGATGTCGTTCCTCTTGAGGACTGGGAGCGTGAGATGTGGTCTAAAGTTCCCGGGACTAGTGACGAGGATTTTTTGAAAACAACGGGTTCTCCTGAGCCATTTGGGGAGCCTGGCTATTCGATGGCCGAACGTCTCTGGGCAAGACCTACTGTCGAAGTGAACGGCTTCGGAAGCGGCTATCAAGGAGAAGGCTCGAAAACCGTCTTGCCTGCTGAAGCAACATTCAAACTCTCATGCCGACTCGTTCCTGGCCAAGATCCGGTAAAAATCCAACAACAAGTCAAAGATCATCTTTGTAAACACTTGCCCAAGGGAGTGACAATTGAGGTTTACAAGGGACACTCGGGAAAGGCGTATCACAACGATCCCCATTCTAAATTTGGAAAAGCCGCTCAGGCCGCACTGACAACTGCGTTCGGACGCGAGCCCGTCCTTATTCGTGAGGGTGGCAGCATTCCTATCATTCAGGATATGAAGGAGATCCTTGGCGCAGATAGTCTAATGCTTGGATTGGCTTTACCGGATTGCCAAATACACGCCCCTAATGAGAATTACTCAGTTGAAAATTTCGAGAGAGGGATCGAAATGAGCTGCGAACTTCTCAAAGAACTTTCAAAGATTTAAAAGCTCATGAGCGAAGAGAAAAAAGACTTTATCCGGGAAATCATCGCCAACGATCTGAAGTGTGGAAAACATACAACCCCAATTACCCGTTTCCCACCCGAACCAAATGGTTACCTACATATTGGACATGCAAAGGCGATCGGCGTGAACTTCGGAATCGCTATCGAATATGCCGAGTTAGGAGCACGATGTCATCTACGCTTTGACGACACCAATCCAGTAAAAGAGGACACCGAGTATGTTGAATCGATCAAACACGATATAGAATGGCTCGGTTACGATTGGGGTGAATATCTCTTTTTTGCGAGCGACTACTTCGATTTCTTTTACGATTGTGCGGTTTCCTTAATCAAGAAGGGCCTCGCTTATGTAGACACTCAGACATCAGAAGAGATCCGATCTCAGAGGGGGAATGTTAACATCGTCGGAACTCCTTCTCCATATCGAGACCGTTCCGTGGACGAAAATTTGGATCTTTTCAGAAAAATGCGCGAAGGTGCATTCGAAGATGGTGGGGCAGTTCTCCGAGCCAATATCGACATGGAATCCTTTAATATGAATATGCGCGACCCAGTGCTTTATCGTGTCGTTCATGCTCACCATCACAAAACAGGTGACAAGTGGTGTATTTATCCAATGTATGATTTTGCTCATCCATTGGAAGACGCGAAGGAGCACATCACACACTCTCTTTGTTCACTTGAATTCGAGAATCATCGACCACTTTACAATTGGGTTGTGGAAAACTGCCCGGTTCCATCAAAACCACGACAAATCGAGTTTGCGCGCCTTAATATTGGATACACCATCATGAGTAAGCGTAAATTCATCCAGTTGGTTGATGAGAAGCATGTCGTAGGCTGGAATGACCCACGCATGTCGACACTAAGTGGAATGCGCCGCCGAGGTTATCCACCTGAGGCAATTCGCGCATTTGTTGATAGAGTCGGTCTAACAAAACAGAATTCGCTTTCTGATTTTGCGCTACTTGAATTTGAAGTGCGGAATTATCTCAACAAAGTTGCACTCCGTAAAATGGCGGTCTTGGATCCCATTAAAGTTATTGTGACCAACTATCCGGAAGGTGATAGCGAAAAAGTAACTGTGCCCAATAATCCCGAAAATGAAGCTGATGGAACACGAGAACTTACTTTCACGCGGGAATTTTGGATTGAGCGTGATGACTTCATGATAGATGCACCAAAGAAATACTTTCGACTCAAACCGGGCGGGGCGGTTAGACTTCGGGGGGCATACATCGTCCAACATATTGACCATACTCTCGACGATGATGGAGAAGTCTCTGAAATTCATTGTCACTTCCTGCCAAACACGATCGGCAAGTCAGCGCCTGAAGGAGTACAATGTCGCACGGCGATCCATTGGGTTTCTTGCCAAGAAGCTGTGAGTGCCGAGGTCCGTCTTTACGATCGACTTTTTACGGAAGAGGCCCCTGATAGTGCCGAAGGTGGTTACTTGTCCTGCCTAAATCCAGATAGCCTGTCCGTTGTCGACAACGCTCAAGTTGAGCCGAGTCTAGCAACAACGACACCAGGGGAACGATGCCAGTTTGAACGCATTGGATACTTTTGTAGTGATTCTGAAGATCACACTTTGGAGAAACCGGTCTTTAACCGAATTTCCACCCTGAGAGATTCGTGGGGCTCCAAAAAATAGATTTATGAAAGGCCACCGTTACTGGCTGGCAGTCGTCTTCTTCCTGCTCGCCTCTGCCCCAGGATTTTGGTTTCCAGCTCTCACCAATGTCCTAGAAAATTATGGTTTGGGTAGCTGGGCTGTATGGGCATTTTTGGTCCCGCCTCTTGCAGGTATGATTTCGCCACTCATTTTTGGGGCTCAGGTTGATCAAAGACTTGAAGCACAAAAAGTTCTCGGCTGGATTATGCTTCTTGGAGCGGGATTTCTTTACATGGCTTTCCACTCACTTGAGCAAAGTTGGGGAGGGTGGTGGTTTCTTTCGTTCTTTATTATTAACGCTCTAATATCTGCTCCGGCATGGTCCCTTTTAACCACAATCACGCTATCAAGTTTGGCTGATCCGGGAAAGACTTTCGGGCTTTTTCGCGTCTGGGGAACCCTTGGCTGGATGGCCTCCAGCCTACTCGTGAGTTTATGGGGTCTCGATTTTTCTGCAGAGACGGGAAAACTTGGCGCAGGGGTCCGAGTCTTCGCAGGAATTAGCTGCTTCCTTCTTCCCGTTACCTTACCTAAGGGCGATAAGCCCAAAAAATGGACCGACAATCTTGGTCTGGGAGCGCTGAAGCTACTACACGATCGAGATTTATTTATCTATTTTTCTACCGCACTTCTATTCAGCATTCCCCTCGGTGCATACTATCTACATACGCCAAAACACTTAAAAGAACTAGGAGTAGAATCAGTCAGCGCTTTCATGGCTACAGCTCAGGTTATGGAAACCATAGCGATGCTTTTGATGGGCTGGGTAATCGCACGATTTCGGGTTAAAACAATCCTGCTTTTTGCGATCGGAAGTGGAGTGTTGCGCTACACATTCTATGCCTTTGATGAAGTCACTTGGTTGGTTATTGGAATCACCCTGCATGGATTTTGTTGGACCTTTTTTTTCGAAGCGGGACGGGTTTTTGTCCATCGCCGAGTCGATGAAGGGATGCGGACCCAAGCGCAGGCTCTTTTAGGCTTCTTCACCGGAGGCCTTGGAACGGTTCTGGGGATCTTGACGGTTGACAGACTCTACCACTTACTAGCTCCCTCATGGGGATGGTCGGGTTATTGGGCCGTTCTTACAGGTATGAATTGTCTCGCTCTAACCCTCTTTGCTTTCGGTTACAAAGGTTTGCCTATCAACTCAGGGATCAAAGACCACTAGTTTAACTTTTCGAGCTCTTGTATTCTTGTCAAAACAGGCGGGTGGCAGTGATCAAGAAAAACCTCAAGTGGGTGGGGCGTCAAATTTGAAAGGTTATTAGCCGAAAGTTTCTTGAGTGCTGAAATCAGATGATTTGGTGTGCCTTGATTTACAGCTGCATATTCATCAGCTTCGAATTCATGTTTTCGAGATAACATATTCATAACCACTGAGAGAACACGAGACACCGGTTTAAATACAATCATGAATAAGACAAGCCCTGCTGCAATGGATCCATTGGATTCTCCCGAAATTCCAAACGCGGCATAGAGCTGGCTCCCCAAAGAACTTTCTGGATTAGTCGCCATTCCAAGCAAAAAGAAAATTATAGCAGTTTGAATAATCGAAATAACGAGACGCTGGACGATATGCTTACGCTTAAAATGTCCGATCTCGTGGGCAAGCACTCCAACCAACTCCTCAGTAGTCTGACTTTCAATTAAAGTATCGAAGAGCGCGATTTTTTTGCGCTTACCAAATCCAGTAAAAAAGGCATTTGATTTGGAAGAGCGCCGAGATCCATCCATGACCGAGATTTCGGTAAGCGGGAATTCACACTTCACAGCCATCGATTGGATCGCTTCGTTCAATTTTTTATCTTCCAATGGTGTAAACTTATTAAAGAGAGGAAGAAGAAAGGAAGGAGCCAAATAAGTCAGCGCAAGCGAGATTACGGTAAAACTTAACCAGGCCCAGATCCACGCATTGGGCACCGAATCGAAAATCCAAAGAATAAGCGCTACAATTCCGCCACCAAGGATAGCGGTGAGTAAATGAGATTTAATCTGATCAATGATATAAGTTTTTACAGTGGTTTTGTTGAAGCCGAACCGCTCTTCCAAAACGAAAGTGTGGTAAAGCTCGAACGGAAGAGAGCTTAACCACAAACCGAGGTATACGAGCCCAATGAAAAACAGGCCGGTTCCAACTTTGCCAAACCCTAATTCGCTCACAAGCCCATCCACCCAGCCGAATCCTCCAAAAAACCAAAAGACCAGCAGTATAGTGAGAGAGGAAATTGAGGAAACGATTCCAAATTGGGCCTGGGCCTTCTCGTAAGATTGAGATTTCAGATACTTCTCATCATCCCAAACCCCACGAAACTCCGCCGGTAGCTCAGGTTTGAGATTTTTTAGAGTGAGTAGAGTTGCCATGAAATCAAGGTTCCAGAGAACAAGGAGGGCTACAACGAGAAGGATAGCGAGAAAGTTTAACTCGGGCATGGAACAACGTTCACGGGGTGATGCTAAAGCGACAAGATGATTTTTCGGCTAAAGGTGCGGAATTATTTGAATTCATTTTTTTTATTTAGGATCTTGTAATTGTTAAGAAACCCGAAATAATCCCTTGTATGTTTCGTTCCGCTCGTCAGATGAAGTTCAGCTTTGCTGAGCCATCTTCTGATATTTCTAGCAGCAACAGCGAACCTTCATTCCGCCAGCAAGGGTCTGACGCAACATTCTCCCATTGGTGCCGCAAGCTTGTCAGCAAACTTGGCTTAATAGATCTCGAGAAGAGAGTAGCTGTTGAGTGGAATCCAAGAATGCGTTCATGTGCCGGAAGGGCCTTCTGGCCAAGTGGGCTAATTCATTTAAATCCCGAGCTAAGCAACATTTCAGAGTCAGAGATCAAAAGAACTTTGCTTCACGAGCTAGCTCATCTGATTGCTTATGAAAGAAACCCCTATCGAGCTATAAAAAGCCATGGGCTAGAGTGGCAACGTGCCTGTAAGGATCTTGGGATTCCGGACGAAAGAGCAACCCATGAATTAGCTTTGCCAACCCGTAGTTTGAAAAGGAGGTGGAAATACGAATGCCCAAAATGCGGCAAGGCTTTTGAAAGGGTCCGGAGATACAAGGGGGCGGTTGCGTGTTATGAGTGCTGCCTAAAAACAACGGGTGGAGTTTTTGATCCGATATA
>DIHU01000121.1:6615-8197 GCA_002420315.1 Akkermansiaceae bacterium UBA5688 | reverse complement strand
CAAGAATGTAGAAAGTTTTTATTTCAAGCTAGGCCACGACGGACAGGCTGGCAAAATGCATGGAGAGGCGCTCAAAGCCCGAATCGTTTTGTTCGGTGAGTCACATTTTAAATCTGTGTAGAGCTATTTAAGTTTGGCTTTAGTTTTGCGGAGGAGCGGGAAGGTGGCTGAGGGCCTGGCCACTTTGAAAAGGCGGTGGAAGTTCTTGAGCAGAGACTTGTTCAAAATAGGGGGCTCTATTTTCCGCTTGAAATTTTAGTGGGCCATTTCTGGCCCACGAGCCAGCCGTGGATGACTTCAGGGCTTTGTGTTAAGTTACCAATTACTCGATAGTTGGAGCGTTGGAGGCTCACCGCTTCGGAGCGATCCTCATCGACTACGCAAAAAGGATGGGCTCCCGAGGAATGGATAAACCGAATTCCGCCGGACTCTGGGATGACTACAAAGGCGACATGGTTATCGAGGCCGACAATGTGGATGCCTGGGCCTCGTTCTATCGCTTGGTCGACGAAGGTATCGTAGTTCTGTCCGGCACGAATCGTCATCATTTTTTTTGATAGGAAGGTCCCAATGATCCATTGTGAAGGTTGTTGGGCAAGTCGGACTCGCTCAACGCTAAATCCGGCATCGCGAAGGATAGTGGAGACGAAATATCCACAGGCAATCTTTCCCGAGCCCGGAGTTTGGCAGATACCATTGAAATCCCAGGGCGTCCCAAGCCAGCAGCTCATCATGGCGGGAAGTATTTGTTCAAGAGTCTTTTGGCTTTCACTGACAACATCTGAAATCTCTCTCGCGGTGCGGGCCCGGGAATATTTTTCGGTAAGATTGAGGCGTTTTTCCGCGAGCTCGGAGATTAGCTTTTGGTAGCGTTTTGGATCAGGTTTTGGAGCCTCCTTGGGAGAAATATCATTGGCTATTTTTTGGTAATAAAACTCAACAAGTAGATCTCGGTAATTCCACCCTGCGTAGGTGCTGCCTACTAGAATAAGGAGAATGAAAAGCCGCCTCAGTTTTTTCATCGAAGTCTGGAAATCTAAATAAAGGCAAATAGTTCATCATTCAAACTTTAGGGAAAGAGTGGTATTGCGTCCGGGCATATTTTGGCCAGATCCGTGGATGCGGTATGCTGTGTTTGTCAGATTTACGAGTGCGAGGTTGAGCTGTAGAACTTCTGATATTTGCCAACCAGCATAGAGTGAAGCGACGACATAACCGGGGGTGCCGCCGACTGGAATACGCTGTGTATCGTTGGCGGCGAGCTTAGAAAGAGCATTCTGACGGGCCGCAGCTTCGACACGTCCCGAGACCCAGTAATGGTTGGAAGAGGCGTTCCAACGGAGGTCTAGGGCCCCGTTGAGAGGATTGAGGCGGCGAATGGTGTCAGAGATACCACCTTGTTTCTGCTCACCATTCTGCCATGAGGCGTGTGCGAGGAAGCGCCATTGGGGATGGAGATTCCAGATGGCCTTGCTTTCAAAACCATAGATGAAGCCTTCAGAGCCATTGGTCGCAGCAAGCCCCCCCATGTCATCGTCGATTCGAACGATACCGTTGTTGATAAATGTGTAGTATCCAGAGA
>DIHU01000121.1:4783-6292 GCA_002420315.1 Akkermansiaceae bacterium UBA5688 | reverse complement strand
AGAGAATTCAGAGTCGTTAAAGCGGGTGCCAAATTCGGTAGTGAGATATTTCTCTGGATCGGCGTCTGGCGAACCATTTTCGTCGAGTCCGTTGAGAGAGAATTGTCGACCGGTCAAATCATTTAAGTTGGGTGCGCGGAATGCTTGGGAAGCTCCACCGAAAATAGTCCAGAAATCATCAAGTTCATATTGTCCACGGAGAGAGAGAGGTTGTCCCAAGAACCGTCACCGATTTGGTCGATGGTTGCCCCATCTGGGCGATAACCGTCCCATTGAGCTTGGATGTGGGTGAAGCGCGCTCCGGTATCGTAAGTGAAGCGCTGGCCGATCGTATTAGTGTAATTCGCAAAGATGGCGATGGATTCGTAAGTTGAGTCATCGGCGATGGGCCGATTTGAGGGGCGAGGAACACTATTACGGAACCCTTGCGAGTCTATTTGATCGAGAAAGTAATCGGCTCCCCAAACAGTATTTCCAGTCCCTGCTTCTAAGCTTAAACCAAAGGTGTCGATATCGAGGATACGAGTGTCAGAGCGTCCCGATTCTCTGACACGAAATTCGGAATCTTGGGTGCGCTGGAAAGAGATGGTGGCTTGATAACGGTCGGCCCAAGAAGAGCTGATATTGGTATCTTCGAATCGGAGATAGGTGAGTGAGCGTTCTTGATCGTAGTCGCGGGCGAGGTCAGTCCCGGCAGTTGTGAAAGAGCTTCCTTGGGTCCAGCCGCGATTATGAATGGTGTTGTGCCAGCGGGATATGTCGTCTTGATCCAGATGAGAGTGGGCCAGGGTAAGGGTGTGAGAAGGAGTAAAGGCGTATTCGAACTTCAGGTCGTGGCTGAGTTGTGAATAACCAGTGCCGCGCATCGTGCCGAGACCTGAGTCACGAATGTCGCCAATATCGCTCGCGGAGTATCCCAGCATGATGCCCCATTTTTCGCCGACTCCAAAACGCTGTTCGATTCGGCCAAGGTGAGATTCGGAATTGGTATCGAAGCGATAATAAGCAGCTCCCCCGGAAAAGGGTCCATTTTCTTGCCTAAAGTTGGAGGACTTGGAAAAGGTGTTTACGGTGCCGCCAATGGCGTCTGAACCGAAGAGAACTGAGCCTTGTGATTTGATGAGTTCAAGTCGGTCGATGGCCTGAGCGTCAAGGGTGTTCCAGTATTGGACTGGTCCATTCCGCCAAGTAGAATTATTGAGCCGAACGCCATCTTGCAGGAGAAGGTTCTGGCGTCCGGTGAAACCACGAATGTAAGGTGATCCGTGACCCGTCGTAGTTTGTTGAACGAGAACACTAGGAGTGTTTAGAAAAGCTTGAGGCAAGGTGCGGGTGGCGTTTTCAAGAAGGTCTTCGGCCGTTAGTATTTCGAGGGTATAAGGGACTTCTTTGGCTTCTTCGGTATTACGATTTGCTGTGACGACGACATCGGGGAGGATTTCTTGCGCGATTACTGAGAGTGGCAAAAGAAAAAAGATGGCTTTCATGGATACGAGATGAAGACGTTCT
>DIHU01000121.1:0-4395 GCA_002420315.1 Akkermansiaceae bacterium UBA5688 | reverse complement strand
CCGGAAAAGATTTTATTCCATAGCCTTGGCTTCAAGGGACGCAGTATATTGTCGCTCTTCCTCATGCGAATGAATGCGAAGGTTAACCTTAACTCCTTCACGCTCGGCGGCGGACTTTGCTAGGCTACGAATGGTGGAAGCAGTGAAGCCTTGACGTCCGATCAAGGTCGCTACATCTGGTTGGCTAAGGACGAGCCGGAAATTCACTTTATTATCCCCTGAGTGTCCGATGCGGAGTTCGGCCATTTTTGGGTCTTTGATAAACTGAAGAGCGATATATTGGATGAAATCCTTAAGTTGGGCCGTGATAGTTTCCATAACGTGAGTTTCTAGATGAGTGTGGCGGGAGTAGGATGGAATGAGAAGGAATATTTACGAGGAGGGAAATCAATTTGTCTGATTTGTGACTTTCAGCTGATAAGAATTTTTTAATTGGCCTGCTTTTGAGTCGGATCAAGGTTTGCCGGAGTGTGGCGAAATGAGGTGTCAGAATTTCAAGGCAATTCCAGTAGTGAGGGTTGTGTCTGTGGATTTTCTTGTCGTAGCAGGGGTGTTGTCTTTTGTCCAAGCCCAGGCGATGCGCCAAGCAAGATTTGGAGTGATGTCCGTGTCGAGTTTTGCACGAGCGGAAAGAATATAATTCTCCCTGTCGGACGGGTCAAAAATTCCAGTAATATGCTGACTGAAGGTGAGTTTTTTTCCTATCTTCCAGGTGAAATTCTGAGCCGTGGTGATTGAAAAAAAATTGTCAGTCAAGCCACTGATTTCTTCAAATGTCATGCTTGGCCCAGCTTCTACACTGAGCGTGATATCTTTCTTTTTAAGGAAGTAGTATCCAGCTGTGGCGCTCGGGGTAAAGCGATAGGAAACGTCAGCGATATCGTCGCGGAAGTATCCGAGGCTTCCTCCCAGGAAGTAGGTTTCATCAAAAACGCGATTGTGCTGGATGCCAGCACGAAGCGAGTCGGCGCTGGTATCGCCGCCGTTCTCCGAAAAATTATAGATGAGAGAGATGAAGGTTTCATCGTGTTTTTTCCGGTAGGCGCTATCGATTGTGGCTCCGAGAAAAAGACTATCAGAATTCCCTTTGGCGAGAGAGTGACTAAGAGCGGCAGTAGTTGTCCAACCCATTTTGAGCTTTCTGGTTTTTGGGTCTTTTGGTTTTAAAGTCATGCGATCTGGTTTGGTCGTATTCTTAAATCCGCCCAACGAATAAGAGAGACCGGTCAGGAGAAGAATATCGGACTTATCTTGGCCGCTGGCCGGAGTATTGTCGTATTGATAGCGAAGAGCTGTCCGAAGTGACCAATCTTCGGTCAGAAGGATTTGGATTCCCGCTTCAGCGATGAAGAGAATGTTGTCAAAGTCAGAGGCCTTGGGGGTCAGGATAGTAGATTGCCAGATCTTTAGTTCCTTATTAAATTTATGCTCAAACTTTTGAGCTAGTCTGAGAGAAAAATAATCGTTGCTTAATCGGTCTTGCTTTTCCCAAGTGTGACCGGGTCCAGTTTCGAGTGAGAGCTTAGTGTTATCGTTTTTGAAAAAGTAGTAGCCAAGTGTGACTCCAGCATCAAAACGGTATTCAAGGTCAGCGATTTCGTTGTTGAGAATTGAGCCGAAAGATCCAATGAACCAATGATTGCTAATGAGGTGATTGTATTGGCTGTAAATTCGGAGGCTGTTGGTGGTCGCGGCGCCGCTATTTTCCGAGTAGAAAAAATCGGCTCCAAGGTGCCCTTCGTTTTGATCCTTGTTGTAGGTGGCGAGTGCCTGAAGCCCGTAGTTATTGCTTTTAGCATTTCCTTTAGCGAGGCCAATGCTAGCCGCTCCTGTAATCTCCCAAGGTGATTCCTTCCTAACATCTGTTACGGACAGCGCGCTCAAGAAGTCACCGGTAGAATGCTTCTCTGATGCTGGGAGTGGGAGGAGTAGAAAAATTGAGAGGCGCAAGAGCGCCAGAGTGGTCTTCATCGATTTGAATGGGTAACGCGTTTTTTAACGGTCGGACACTGGATCAAAATATCTCTTCGCCCAATAGATTTTTGTGATCTTATCGAATGAAAAGATAGAGTGTTTTGTTAAATTAACCTTAGTTAAAGTGGTTTTTTTTCGCGAAAGATTTCACCCATTAGAAGCTAGTAATGGCATAGAACTTTTTAAAGTAACCGCAGACTAACTGATTTCCCCGAAAGAAATGGTAATATTGTGGAGATCGCATCAAAGGCATCGTTGTTCTAGTCTAGCGTTTCTTCTTGCCGCCGCCTCCAAGGAGATCTTCAAGTCCGCCCATGTCATTCATGTTAGGCATGCCTCCACCGTTACCTCCCATGAGTCCACCGAGACCTCCCAGTCCACCAGCTCCAGCGCCACTCATGCCGCCAAGCTGTTTCATCATGTCTTTCATTTTTCCTTTCGACTTCATCATTTTTTGCATCTGGCCGAACTGCTTTAGGAGCTGGTTGACTTGTAAAATAGTAGTGCCGGATCCTTTAGCAATACGCTTGCGGTGGGGCGCTTTAATAACGATGGGGCGAGAGCGTTCGCGCTTAGTCATTGAGAGAACGATAGCTTCCATCTGCTTGATTCGTTTGTCATCAAGAGCACCAGTAGGAAGTTGTTTTTTGATTTGCCGGAAACCAGGAAGCATTCCAAGGATACCATCGAGAGGGCCGAGGCTTTGAATCATTTTCATCTGCTCGAGGAAGTCGTTGAAGTCGAATCTGCCGGATTGCATCCGCTTGGCGGCAGACATCGCTTTCTTTTCGTCAATCTTCTCCGAAACCTGTTCGACCATTGAAACCACATCACCCATGCCAAGAATCCGGTCGGCCATGCGATTGGGGTGGAATTCGGCGAGGTTTTCCATCTTTTCGCCTTCACCAATATATTTGATGGGCTTGCCTGTGACGGCGCGCATAGAAAGAGCGGCGCCGCCTCGGGCGTCACCATCCAATTTTGTCAGAATGAGACCCGTGATTCCTATCTCTCGATCGAATGTCTGGGCAACTGAAACAGCCTGCTGACCGGTTGCCGAGTCGGCAACGAGGAGTGTTTCACCAGGTGAGAGAAATTTGTGAAGACCCTTGAGCTCATCGAGCAAATTGGTGTCGAGCTCTTGCCGGCCTGCGGTATCAAAAATAACGACGGTGCCATTTTGTTCCTTGGTCCATTTGATAGCGCGCTTCGCGGTCTTAACAAGATTAGTTTCCCCCGGATTAGGAGTAAATATGGGGACATCGACTTGTTCTGCAAGCTTCGCCAATTGGTCGATAGCTGCAGGTCGATAAAGATCAAGTGCAACGAGGAGGGGTCGTCGGCCTTCTTTCTTGAGGCGAAGCGCTAGTTTGGCAGCCGTTGTCGTTTTTCCAGCGCCGTTAAGACCGCAAAGAAGGACGTGTCCAGGAGGGTTAAGATTGATGGGGGCTTGATCGCCGCCAAGGAGTTCGGTGAGTTCGTCCTGGAAGATTTTGATGATCTGTTCACCCGGTTTGATCGATTTTAGGACGTCTGCGCCTTGGGCTTTTTCCTTAACGCGGGAGATGAAATCTTTTACGACACCGAGCTCAACGTCGGCCTCTAGGAGGGCGAGACGAATCTCCCGGAGGGAGTCTGCAATGTTCTTTTCAGAGATTCTCCCGACACCCCGGAGGTTCCGGAAGGTTTTGTCGAGGTTGTCAGCGAGGGTTGAAAACATGGAGGTATCATAGTCAGCGGGACAGGGACTGCAATACTAAGGCTGTAGGAATAAGAGGCTTCAATTTGAATGACGTAAATGAGAGATCTTGTTAAATTCATCTGTTTCGGTAGGCTTTTGCAGTAATGAAGATATTTACTATTCTTACTTTGATGATCAGTCCGCTTGTAGCTGAGGTTTATGAATTGCGAACTTACTACGCTAACGAGGGGAAAATGGATGGGTTGTTGGCCCGATTCCGTGACCACACGACAGCGATTTTTGAGAGCCATGGGATGAAAAATATCGGATATTGGCTAACTGAGGGTGAGGATCCTAAGTTGGTCTATCTCATTACCCATAAAGATCGAGAAACGGCTAAGAAAAACTGGAAAGCATTCTCTAGGGACCCGAAGTGGAAAGCTGCAGCGAAAGCCTCGGTCGCGAATGGCAGGTTAGTTAAAAAAATAGAATCTCAATTTCTAACGCCCACGGATTTTTCCAAGCTGAAATGATAATTTAGGTCTGATTTTGTAGTGGCAGAGTCAGAATCTAACATCAATACTAATTGAAGTTATGCTTGAAAATCCTTTTATCCTCGCATCTTTGTCCGATTGGGTGGCGCCCTTAATTGTTGTTGGCGTTCTAATACTGGTGCTGTTCTTTGCGGTCGGCCAATACAATGGTCTCGTGAAATTACGGAATCGATTTCGTAATGCCTT
>DIHU01000265.1 GCA_002420315.1 Akkermansiaceae bacterium UBA5688 | reverse complement strand
GGCCCTAACTAAATTTTGGTTCGATATTCCAAACCATTCAGTCGAACCAGGCTACAGATTGTGGGAAAGAGCTGAGGATGGAAATTGGACTGAAACTTATCCATCGGGACTTAAATCAGAATTTAAGGAGGAGGGTAGGACTGTTGTAGATGGCCTTCCAGGAGTGGTAGTTGTGAAAATTAGTGGGGACGAGAAAACCACTAAGACGAAAGATGGTGAGTTTAATGTCTTTATCCCCGATTTTCAAGAAACTGGAGCGTCACCCTATTTTAGAAAGTTAAAAGAAGACGGATGGGAAGACTGGTTTAAGGGCTATATCGCTATAAATCCAGTTCTTACAGGTGACGGATCTGTTGTTGGTGCGATGCCGTCGGCTAAGTGATTGGACTTCTCAGCATACTTGGGCAGCAAGTAACGAGGTTTGTTTCCGCCAAAACTAAAATCATAACAGTAACAACTAAATTTACAGGGGTTGGAAAAGTTTTTAAACTAGTTTCAGGGGCAGTTGGCACTAAAAGGGGCAGTCGGCACTAAATCTGCGAATCTGTCCGCTACGGAAGAGTTTACTGATCGAAATGGTTCCTACTGCAAACTCCTTCCCGATTTCTCCACTATTGGTTCCGCCTATCTCCGGTTTTCGGGACTTTCCCGCAAAAAAATTACTAACAGTTAATAAAATTTAATAAAACGTATAAAGCATAATGAGGCAAATTGATCGATTACATTATATGGATAGTTTAAGAGCCACTGCAATGTTTCTCGGTTTGGTTCTTCATTCACTGGTTTATTTTTGTGAATGGCCAAGTTGGCACGATCGAAATCATTCGGAGTCGTCTGTTTTTTTGCATTATTTGGCAGAGTTAATTCATGTGTTTCGTATGGAACTATTTTTTCTTGTAGCAGGCTTCTTTTCTTTGATGGTTTGTCAAAAAAGAGGGAATATTAGTTTTATCAAAAATCGTTTCACAAGGATTTTAATACCATTTGTTATTTGCGTGCTTATTCTTCAGCCGTGGGCGGCAGCAAGTTCCTATTTAAATGTTAGCTATTCCAATTTTTCTTTTTTAGATCAGTATTTTAAATTTCTTTTTGATCCTAGCTATATCTTAAAAGGTGGGGCCCCTCATGGAAATTGGTTCTGGCATTTTTGGTTCCTTCATTTGCTTGTATATTTTATAACATTTTTTGTTATTGCACGTTTAGTTATAGGTAAATTGAGACTTCGATTGGATTTTATTTCTAAGCTTTTAATATTGTTACGCACAAAATTTAGTCCATTCATTCTAGTAGTATTAACTTATCCAATTTTGTTGTTTTGCCCACCGTGGGCAGATGTTCCAACGATAGGCACCTCTATTGATGTTTTATTATACTATGGTTTATTTTTCTTCTCCGGAGTTTTGTTTTTTACTGATATTGAAATTTTTGACCATTTTCAAAAAAACATAAAATATCACGTAATTCCATTTCTTTTGGCATTATTTATATTCATTCCGTTGGTTGATCAATTGAGGGTCAGCATGCCTCCAGAAATATTATTGCAAAGCTGGATGTTATTTACAGGAGTTGACTCTCAGGCTGGATTGATTGGCGCTCACCCTTTTTTAGAAAATGTTTTCAATTTTAGTTCGTTAAATGCTCCAATTAAATGGCATTTAATGTGCCTGCTTAGAGCTTACACTACTTGGTGTGGAATTATCTTATTTATCGTTTTATTTAAGAAATTTGTGTTCAAACCTTCTCCATTAGCTCGTTATGCAGCTGATTCATCTTATTTTATTTATTTAATACATTTTCCGATTCAGATCTCCCTATCAATTTATCTAAAAGAAAAATTTGACTCTGCGATTTTGTGTTTTGGTTTGTGTTTGTTAATATCAACTTTGTGTTGTTTAGTTTTATATCATTTTACTTGTAGGGCAACTTTGATAGGAAATCTTCTTTCTGGACGTAAATATAGTTTGTCTTTGAAGGAAGAGTGGAATCAGCTCAATAACATCTTAAGAAGGAAATCATCTTACCTTTGGGTTTTAATTTTAATTGGGGTTTTCTATGGCGCAGATGTTTTGGAA
This sequence comes from Akkermansiaceae bacterium UBA5688, assembly GCA_002420315.1. Classification (GTDB taxonomy): domain Bacteria; phylum Verrucomicrobiota; class Verrucomicrobiia; order Verrucomicrobiales; family Akkermansiaceae; genus SW10. The sequence goes on along the minus strand of DIHU01000265.1, from coordinate 4,447 downwards.
TCCAAAAACGAAAAGAAATTATTGCATTATAGTTTGTGTTCTGAAGAGCAGAACCTAAAAAATTATTTAGTCGATAAATCTCCAGAATTTGTGAAAAAAGTTCGCCGTTTTGATGGGCGTAATGCACTTCATTTGGCGTCGAGTAACATGATAGTTCCCCGACCTGATCAAAAGATTGAAAACTGTATACGGTTATTGCTAGACGCGGGTATTGACCCTGCGAGTATTGATAATTTTGGGCAAACCCCTCTTCATTATGCAGTCCGTTATGGTAATAAGGTTGCTTTAAATGTCTTGATAGATGCTGGTGCAAACCCAAATAAGCCTGATTTAAAGTATGGTAATTCCCCCTTGCATTTAGCTGCAACATTAGGGGCGAATGACATGATTTCTCTTTTAGTTGAAGCCGGAGCTAATCCGGAAGCACCTAGAACGAATGGTGAAACATCCAAGCAGATTTACGAAAGGTTTCATTCTAAATCATTCCCGCAATAAATTAATTTAGCATCAAACCCCTTTTTCTGCGCTATGTATTCCGCGTATTCCGGATTTTTGCGACCTGTCCGTCAGAAGCAAATTCCTTGCAGTCACACAGAAAGCCACAGAACTCGTCACCCAACGCAACCTTCTCGCTTGTTTCATCTCTCACCTCTCTTCTTTTGGCAGGCGAATGGCGATGCCACGAGGGATAGGCAGTCAAGGAGGAAAGGGGGATGAGGCCTCCTCTTGTACGGCCTCTTCTGTGCGACTTCCTCTGGAGAAGGGGGGTAGTGTGTTACAGCTGAGTCCTGTGCTGGCTTCGTGCGACAAGACCCTTTTCAGCCTTCTCAAAATAGGGTTTGCTTATGAAGGCCAGTACGGATCGACGTCTTGAGGGATTGCAAACGACCCCATTACAGAAAAAAGCACGCCGAAGAACGATAGACGGATCATGGCAGGTAAACCAAATACAGCGCCCCTTTCCATGGTGGAAAAGATGGGCTATGGCGCAGGGGACATGGCGTCCAACTTCTACCTAGGCGTCATAAACGTTTTCCTGTTGTACTACTACACAGACGTATGGGGAATCGACCCGGCATCCGCCGCATTCATGTTCCTGATTACCAAGGTCATCGACGCGGTCAGCGACCCCTGTATGGGTCTCATCGCAGACCGAACCCGAAGCAGGTGGGGTCGGTATCGCCCGTATTTGCTCTGGGGTGCTGTGCCCGCTGGTCTCCTAGGCTACTTGCTCTTTCTAGGGCCCGAACTTGGGGAGAGCGGCAAGTTGATTTTTGCCTACGTCTCCTACTCTTTATTTATGTTGGCGTACACCGCCATCAATGTCCCGTACTCTGCGCTCCTGGCTGTGATTTCGCCCCTTGCAGAAGAGCGTATCAAGGCCACCCAGTTCCGCTTTATCTTTGCATCACTGGGGACGCTCATCGTCGGTGCGACTACGAAACCTCTCGTAGCGGCTCTTGGTGACGGTGACGAAGTCGCAGGGTTTCGGTTGACCATGATCTTCTTCGCCGTCCTCGCGGCGGGTCTGTTTTGGTTTACCTTCTTTGCCACGAAAGAACGCATTCAGCCGGTCAAACAAGACAGCAACGTTCGGGAAGAAATTGGCGTTCTCCTGAAGAATATCTCCTGGATTGTATCGGCCATTGCGGGCATCTCGGTCATCATTGGGTTGATCGGTCGCATTTCGTCGGCAGCCTTCTACACGAAGTATGTTCTGAAGATCGGTGAGGAAAACGTTCTTTGGTGGATGGACGGGACGACCCTCATCATTACCTGTGGTTTCCTGGGCCAATTGATCGGGGCACTCATCACGCCGACCCTTCTCAAGTTCTTTGAAAAACGGACGCTCATGGTCCTGACGAACTTTGGTTGTGCGGGCTCCATTTTGGCTACCCATGCGCTCGGACCGGACCAGTACATGCTGACGCTGCTCATGTACTCGGTGGGTATTTTCGCCTTTGGAATCATCTGCACATTGCTCTTCGCCATGTACACAGACTGCGCTGAATATGGCGAATGGATCTCCGGGAAAAATAGTGCCGGGCTGACGGTATCGGCGTCCATCTTCTCGTTGAAGGCCGGCTCTGCCATCGGTAGTGCCGTCCCAGCCTCTCTCCTTGCCATGTATGGATTCGTGAAGGGGCAGGCCGACCAATCCGAGAGCACATTGGAGGGCATTCAACTCATGTTCAATGTCTTACCCGCCGTCTTCTTCTTTGTGGCAGGGCTCTTCATGCTCGCCTACAAAATCGACCGAAAGCTCCTCCAGACAATCGAAACCGAGTTGGGCGAAAAGCGCGCGCGACTGGGAGAGGCCTAGTCCCGTTAAGAAGCTCAGGATACAAGCCGTTTCAATCTCGAAATGAAGCTTGAATATAGAAGGTTCAAGGAAGTGAAGAGGAAGGACAGAAAGTTGGGTACGACCTTTTCCAAAAGCAAAGGAATGTAGACTTTAGGGCACCTGGATTCGGAAAAACTGCGACGAATTTTGAAGTATTTTTTCAGAGAACCGGAATTGGAAAGTCCCCGTAGCGGTCTCGTTATCCACTCCCATTGGAATAGGTCCCACGGAGATCCATTCTGCTTCCGGCCCAAGACCAGCACTCGCACCCAAGTAATAATCCTTTCCTTGCTCTAAACCGGAAACTTCCATCACGATCAGTTCTTCAGCTAGATCGGGTTTAATAGCAACAATCTCGATCGGTTCGAGAGGTGCTGCACCAGAAAATCTCTCTCCGTCAGCCGTGATTCCAGGCGAAGTTAGGATCTCCTCGGCGCCCTCTATCAGAGTATGAGCAATAAAACCCCCGGTTCCTTCCGGTGATCGTGACATGGACTGATCCTGCGTCGTTCCGTCATATCGATGCTCGATCAAAATAGTGTCTCCACCGAAAGTTTTCAGATAGATGGAGTCTCCTGCATCGTTGAGTCCCAGAGACCCGCTGCTGGCCACTTGAACGAGCGAGCCCCCAAAAGCTCCTGATGGTGTTCCGCCGCCAAAGACGACAATGGCCCGACCAGCTGCCAAGACCGTATCTATCGGAAAGACGTGCCGCGCCCCGACTACATCGTGAATTTCGTAATTGCTGAGGTCAATGTCCTCCTCTGAGACATTCAAAAATTCAACAAATTCGTCCTGCGAGAAGTCCCGTGTGCCATCTCTATTCGCGTCTCCTTCAGCGAATTTAAATGAAGGGGCGGAAAGAAATTCATTGAGAACGATGGCATCAAACGCTCCATCACCATCATCCTCTACTTCGAAGGATGCCGTTGCTGTTGCATACCCGGGGGCCGCCGCCCTGATTTGAACCAACTGTGTTCCATCCTCTGCGATGTCATCCTGGCCGACTAATTCGATTGTAAGGGTATTCTCCCCCTCGAAAAACTTTGTGCGCACCCCTTCTTCCATTAGCGCCTCGCTCTCATCGGTAACCGTTATAACAACGTCTAGACTCTCGCTCAGGTCACCCGTCCTTGTGAGAATGGCAGTGATGGTCCCGCCACGTTCGCTCATTCGGGCCGCATTTAGACTGAAGGAAAGCTCTGCGAGAGGCGTGCAGTATTCGTCACCGTTACTTCGTGTTCCGGGAGAAAAGAGTCGACCGTCCGCTATGCTGCCGTGAAGGGAGAAGGGGCCCGTTATTTCGGGATCTCTGACAATAGATTGGTCTTCGCGTGCTTCGCTGCCGTAGGTCACCAATGCCATAAGGTCACCGTCAGCGTTGTAAAGGGTGACGGTATCGCCCCAGTTGTTGAGGCCAAGGCTCCCACTACTTGCAGTCTGGAAAATTGCCGAGCCACCCATATTGCTCAAGTTGCCCCCACCAAACACCACCATCGCACAGTCGATCGGAAGAACTGTTCCCGGGGCGAACCGGTGGCGCTCCTCGGAGGAATTGTGAAGAGTCCATCCAGTCAGATCGGTCGAAGCACCACTATTGTTGACAATTTCGACAAACTCATCGTCGAACCAGTTCGTGTCGCCATCACGATTTGCATCGCCCTCTCTTCCGAACGGAATGTAAGCAAGAATCTCGGTGATGGATATTGATGCTGCGTCAGTATCATCTGTGTCAGAATCATCTGTAACGATAAGGATGGCGGTTCCCGAAAGCCATCCACTCGCAGACGCTGTAATCACAACCTCTTGCGACCCGTCGGCAATTAAGTCGTCCACGATATCGATTGCAGCAGGAAGGAATATCGACTCTTCTCCCGCGGGTATTACCCCTGTCAAGGTGCCGATTGATGCTTCGCTTTCGTCATCTGTCGCCAAAGTCACCGCTAGATCGTTAATCAGGCTCCCGGTTCGCGTCACCGTCACTCCTACCTGACCTACTCCACGATCCTCCGCGATCGTGCTAACGCTCAGGGAAACAGCGAGGAACTCAGTCGCTGAAGAATTGAAGCTGTGGAGGTAAAAAGGGTCGCTCGGGACGGCCGT
>DIHU01000063.1 GCA_002420315.1 Akkermansiaceae bacterium UBA5688 | reverse complement strand
ATGGGATTAAAATCAATGGAGAAGTCACTCCTTACTTAACCAGTATTTTCTTGGAAAAAACAAATCCTTACTTAGGAGAAACACAGGATGTCGAAGCTAAGCTTTATCTCTCCCAAGCAGCACCTCACTTATTTCGGTTATCAGATGGAAACGTCATTAACCTCAAGAAGGATGGTCTCGCAGCATGGCGTTTCACTACAACGGCTGAACCAACTGGACATCTTGATTATGATGGTCATCAATTCGCGGTTTACACCTACCCAAGCTCAATCAGCGCGCTTCAGGAAGGGCCACTTATTCTTGGGCCTGGCTCAACTAATGCCACCTTACTCCGTCGGCAAATGGTCCGCGGAGGCTTCGCCACCCGCTCCTTTAACACAAAAATCGATTTCCCATCTGTTTCGCTAAATGTTCGTCCTCTTCCCGAAGGAGCGCCATCTGGCTTTGGTGGAGCCGTCGGAACATTTTCGATTCAGGTGCGCCCTCTTAGCCTCGAACTCGAGCTCGGAGAATCACTCACTGTTGAAACTCGCATCACGGGGTCTGGAAATATCGATCAATTCCCTGGGCCTCAATTGGTAGATATTAACAATGATTGGAAACAATTTGAAACGATGGCTAAGCCGAGTGGCGGTGAACGCCGTTCGAGCTCAGGGACTGCAGAGTTTTCCCATGTTTTAAGACCTCTAAAAAAAGTTCAGACACTGCCCCCCTATCGCTTTATTTATTTCGATCCATTACTCGAGAAATACGAGAAAAGGGAATCTCTTCCTTTTCCGATAATAATCACCGGAGAAGCCCCTTCCTCCAAATCCCTTGGAAAAGCTCTCGAGTTCCTACCTCCTGGCGAACGTCCTCTAAAAGCCCTCGGCAAACCATCGCTAGTTACTAAGTGGGCATGGCAAATCATCCCGGCATTAATCACCTGCTCAATTCTTGGGATCGGATTCCGAAACAAACTTAAGGCTCGCCAAATTGCTTTGACTCCTCTGAGGGATTTTGAAAACAAGCTCCAAGAAGTGACTTCGGCTAGTAATGATCGAGTGACCTTCTTTCGAGAAGCCGCACGGTTTGCGACGGAGCATGACGCAACTGAAGGCTTCGAGGAGGTTTTTGAAGTGCGAGATGAAATCTGTTTTAGGCAGAACCCTAAACCCGAGCCCCTCAAAAAAGGAGAAATGAAACAGGTTCTGAGACTCCTCAGGACATTGGCTCCACTCTTTCTATTTTGCATGTTTATAAGCTCATTGATTCGGACTAGTCAGGGTGTCGACCTCCCTCCCGAAGTAGCTAAAGCCGAAATTCTTGCATCAATGGAAACAGGCCCAGTAAGGGAACACCTTCACAACCTCGCTATCTGTGAGAAACAATTAGGAAACTACGGCGAAGCTTCATTGTGGGCCCATCGATATCAATTGCATGGCGGTAACAGCACTAAGCTAATGACTGGAATACCAGGCTATCATGCCCGTTCAGCGGAAGGAACAGAGTTGTTATCTAAACTACCTAAATGGATTTACCTTCAAATTTTACTTTTTGGAGTTTGGTCACTTCTCATCTCCATCCTAACAGCTTGGAATATCTTTGGAAATAAGCGGAAACCTCTCCTTGTCACTTTTTTCGTTTTTACCGGATGTGGACTCGGGGTTGGAATCACCGGAATGAAGCTTTACCCGGAAGACGTGAGCTTCGAGCCACTGAGTGAGCTATCAGTTGTGACGGAAAAGGCCACGATGAGAAGCCAACCTTTTGAGGGGGGGGATGCGACTCGAGAGAACGTCTTAGGAAGCCTGTGCCGAGTAAAAATGACTCGGGCAGGATGGTCCAAAATTAAGCTCCCTGGCGGTTACACAGGGTGGATCAGACAAAATAAAGTGTCACCTATCGCAAATTAGCTCGATAAGAGACAATCATTCGGAGTTCATTGCACTTTTAGGAAGAAGAAACGCCAGCTTTCTTTTGTTTCTTGCGTGCTTTGGTTTTGAATGAAACTTTTTTCGAGTCTTTCTTCACCTTCGCCGTAACGTGCTGGTCCTCCTTAACCTCACCCGAAAGGATGGCTTCAGCAAGCGGGTCTTCAAGTAGCTGTTCGACGGCCCGACGCATAGGACGAGCACCATAGTCAGGGTCATACCCTTCGGTAACAATGAGATCGCGCGCAGAACTCTCAAGCACAAGATCGATTTCCTTCTCCGCGAGGCGCTTCACCAATTTCGCAACCTCAAGATCGACAATTTGATTTAGGCTCCCCTTTTCCAGCATTCTGAATACCACAAGCTCATCAAGTCGGTTCAGAAATTCTGGCCGAAAGTGCTTTTTGGCAACGGTATCTATTTTAGCCTTCATACCTTCAAAATCTGCCTCATCTTCAGCCATCGCATTGAAGCCCAATGTGGTTTGGCGCTTGATGCTCTCAGCTCCAACATTAGAGGTCAGGATAATAATGGTGTTCCTGAAATCAATCTTACGGCCAAAGCTATCGGTAATCATCCCCTCCTCCAGAATTTGGAGAAGCAGATTCATAACGTCCGGATGAGCTTTCTCAACCTCATCAAACAGGATGACGGAATAAGGACGCCGCCTCACAGCTTCGGAAAGCTGACCACCCTCTTCATAGCCAACATATCCTGGAGGCGAACCAATAAGACGGCTTGCGCTGAACTTCTCCATGTATTCCGACATGTCTATTTGAATAAGCGACTCTGGATCACCAAACATAAAGTTCGCGAGATTTCGAGCAAGGTAGGTTTTTCCTACACCTGTTGGTCCAAGGAAAAGAAAAGATCCGATCGGGCGACGTGGATCCTTCAGATCCGCGCGCGATCGCCGAAGAGCTTTAGAAATTGCCACGACTGCCTCATTCTGCCCAATGACGGTCTCCCTTAAATCCTCCTCCATTTTCAGCAACTTAGCTGCCTCCTTCTGCTCCATACGCTGGAGCGGAACGCCTGTCCACTTAGAGATGACCAACATAATGTCATCCTCTTCGATATCGACGATCTTTTCTTCACTTTCACCACGCCAGCCTTCAATCTTATCATCGAGTTCTTTTCGAGTAGTCTTTTCCTCATCACGCAGAGCTGCAGCCTTTTCAAAATCCTGATCATTAATAGCGGCGACTTTCTCGTCGTTAATCTCCGCGATGCGCGCTTCCAACTTCTTGAGCCCGATCGGACGTGTCATTGTTTGAATCCGGGCTCGGGCACCAGCCTCGTCAACAACATCAATAGCCTTATCTGGAAGAAAGCGGCTGGTCAGGTAGCGGGAGGTCAGTTTCACCGAAGCTTCGAGAGCCTCTTCTGTGTAGCGAACTTTATGATGGCTCTCATACTTCTCACGAAGGCCTTTCATGATTGCTATAGCATCTTCAGTTGAAGGTTCATTAACCTTAACTTGCTGAAAACGACGTTCCAAGGCGGAGTCTTTTTCAATGTGCTTTCTAAACTCATTAAGAGTAGTCGCACCGATGCACTGAAGCTCGGCCCGACTTAACGCAGGTTTAATAATATTTGAAGCATCCATAGCCCCTTCAGCCGATCCCGCACCAACAATGGTATGCAGTTCGTCTATGAAGAGCACAACATTCTTAACTTTACGGATCTCGTCCATGACAGCCTTGATTCGCTCCTCAAACTGTCCACGATATTTAGTGCCAGCAACCATCAAAGCGAGATCAAGAGTAACGACCTTTTTGTCTCGAAGTATTTCAGGGACATCACCAGCAGCAATCTCCTGGGCAAGTCCTTCGACTATCGCTGTTTTGCCCACTCCCGCCTCACCCACCAAAACAGGATTGTTTTTAGTACGCCGACAGAGGATCTGAATAACCCTTTCAATTTCAGAGGCACGTCCAATTACCGGATCCAAGTCCCCTGATTGGGCAAGCTTCGTGAGATCACGACCAAAAGCCTTTAATGCCGGAGTCTTGGTCTTCCCTTCGGCGTCGTCCCCATTTTCCATCTCGATTTCATCGTCATCATCGAAGTCAAACTCATCATCAGATTCTTCGGGTGCGAAATTAGGATCAATCTCCGCAAGCACTTCATTGCGGGTTGTTTGCAGATCGACGTTTAGACTGGTAAGAACCCTAGCCGCCATACCTTCTCCTTCGCGAAGCAGCCCCAAAAGTATGTGCTCAGTTCCAACATAAGAGTGATTGAGCTGCTTGGCCTCCTTATTCGAAAGAGCCAGCACTTTTTTGACCCGAGGCGTATAGGGAATGTTGGTCGAACTCTTAGTATCCGGCCCCGTCCCGACCTCTTTCTCTACCTCCATACGAACTGACTCGAGATCAAGCCCCATACGCTGAAGAACACTTACAGCGACACCTTGGCCCAACTTAATAAGACCAAGCAGCACGTGCTCGGTCCCGATGTAATTATGATTGAATCGGTCAGCCTCTTTTCTAGCAAGAGCCAGCACTTGCTGTGCACGTGGTGTAAAATTATTCATAGAATCTTTAAGATGGAGTGAAGCTTTGCTTAATTTTCCTTTCCCGATAAATCAATAGCAGGTGGTAACGATGATTGCAACTTTTCACGAATCATTTGAGCCCGGATAATATCACGGGCTTCTGGTTCAAGTTTACGCCCTGCTCCCCATTGGAGGTGGGCCGGTTGGGTCTCCATGAAGAGGCGATCGCAACTCTCGACAAGGTCTGCCGGAAGTAGTGTCAGATCAGCACCCAAACGAAGCATTGAAAGATGATTAAGAGCCTCTTTTGAGGTGATGATATGGGCGTATGAGAGATTACCCGCAGCGCGGCCTATGCGATCGCGCACCATTATTGAATCGTTAGTCATAAGCCTTTCTCGGGCCTGGACTTCATATTGCGCTACGTCACCAATGACCCTGGTCAGTCGGTCGAGAATTTCTCCCTCGCTCTCTCCGAGCGTCGATTGATTTGAAATTTGATAAAGATTCCCTAGCGACTCGGTCCCCTCCCCATATAATCCACGAACAGCCAATCCAAGTTTGTTGATTCCCTTCAGCACTGGTCCGATTTGATCACTTAAAACCAAGCCGGGCAGATGAAGCATTGACGATGCCCGCATACCGGTTCCCAGATTAGTCGGACAAGCAGTGAGATACCCAAGGCTTGGATCGATAGCAAAGTCGACCAACTGCTCTAGGCGCTGATCAACTGCGTGGGCCAACTTGAAGGCTTCCTTCAACTGAAGGCTAGGACGGATCGCTTGAATCCGCAAATGGTCCTCCTCGTTTATCATCAGGCTCAATGTCTGCTTACGATTTACTACCGAGCCGCTGCCCTCGCTACGAGCAGCTTGTTCCCTACTAATAAGGTGACGTTCAACAAGGACCTGTTTCTGTAGAGGATCTAAATCACATAGTTCATGAAAAAAGCCATCTTTCATCCCTGGAACAGATTCTAGTTTTTCCCGCAGAGACAAGTATACTTCTTCCCGATCTATCTTCCGAGACCATCCAGGGAATGGAGATTTTGCAAGATTGCGCGCAAGGCGAACACGGCTAGTCAGCACAACTGATGTTTCTGCCCCGTGCCCCATCATCCAATCTGCGGGATGCTTCAAAAGTGTCGCGAATCGCATCATAACTCGACCAATCCCTTTTCCTTTTCAATCTTGGAAATTTGATCACGAAGCTTAGCAGCCTCTTCAAATCGCTCATCTTCAATTGCATTTTCTAATTTTTCAGCCAAGGACGCGAGTTCCGATTTCAAAGCCTGCTTGATCGCAATTCCCTCAGGCAAATAGCCCTTGTGGACACCTCCCTTATGCATAGAGGGAAGACGCTCAACGATCTCACGAGAGAAAACCTGATAACAGTCGGGACAACCGAGGCGGCCAACTTTACGAAAATCATCTAAGGAAAACCCACAAGCACTGCAGTTCTCCTGATTTAGCTCCGCCACAACATCTTGAATTTTAGTTTCGGGAGGTGAATTTGCCAGCAAATCATTCCCCATCAAAAGGTCATCCACATTAGTGATTCCTTTTTTCTGAGCACAAGCTTCGCAAAGGACAAACTTCTTAAGTTTACCCTCAATCACTTGAGTATAAAATACCGTAGCTTTTTCGTCGCATGAATCGCACTTCATTAATGCTTAGAAGATAACCAATCAACTACCAATGGCTACCGAAAATTCTG
>DIHU01000115.1:8032-10711 GCA_002420315.1 Akkermansiaceae bacterium UBA5688 | reverse complement strand
AGTGGTAGAGCGGGCTTTGGTGGCGGGAATGAAGCTAGGTTAAACCAAAAGCGTCCGTCGTGACTCCCTCGAATTGTCATCCGGACTGGGGCTTCTTCGTCTGTTTGGGGAGAAGTGAGAGTGATCGAGTCAGTCTTTCGGAGCTCCTTCATGTCGATTGAAAGAGACTTCGGTGCGGCACCATCAGGCTCGCTACGCCAGGTGGTTTCGAGCGAATGATCAATTGCTTTGAGGGGGCTATGATCAAGGGCGGAATCTGAGGCTTTTGCTCCTGCGGGAAGTTCTCCGGTGCGGGACATCCCAAGAAAGATGCCGCCGTGTCGGCTGTCTTCATCGATTTTGAGTTGAACTTCATCGCCACTTGAAGTGGAGAGTTTCACGCTGACCTTGTCAGGGGTGTCGGTAAGATCGCGGTCCCCATCCTTAACCTGAAGATAGATTAGATTACCGGGTTTCACCTGATTTCTCGGGCGAGAAGCAGAGCGTGATTGCTCCTCTTTCTTTTCTTCGATTTCCTTTTTGAGGACGTCAGTAAAACTAGCGTCTTTTTCATTAATGATTTCGCTGCTGGCTACTTCGAGTGATCCATCGGAAGCGATTCGAAGGCGCGTGTTGCTTAGAAATTCAAACTGGAATTGCTTTTTAAAATCCTCGGGGTAATCGACAGAGATAATGTCGCCTCCGGTGACCTGTAAGACTCCATCTCCAATATTTGCTTCGCCAAGGGTAGTTGGGAATTCAGTAAGAAAGATTCCTTTGCCTGCCCCTCCACTGCTTAGGAAAGATTCCTCACGATCATTCCCGGGCTCGGTGCGGACGACGACGGGGATTCGTGTGTCTCCGCGGCTAATCCCCAAATCTGGGTCTTGCACGACTACTGAGAGAGCCTTGCCTGGGGCATGCCAGAGTTTCGATTCCTGTCCGAGGCGTCCCACAGTACGTAGCGTCTCTAGTTGAGTAAGGAATCGTTGTTCGATTCCATAAACTTCGGCAAGGTTGTAGAGTGTTTTGTTGGCGAGTTCGGTATCCGGAGCTTGCTCTAGGACTGAGAGAAAAATCCGGCGCGCTCGTTCGTTGTCCTCCTGTCTGATAGCAAGGACTCCTCGAAGGAAATTCGCTCGTATCGATATGGAGGGGTTGGGGTTTTCTGAAAGTGTTGTAAAAATTTCTTCAGCCTGATCGTAGACGCTCTGAGCCATGTAAGTCTCGCCAATTCCAAATTGTGCTTCAATCGCCTCTGGCTGTTCCTTGTAGAGATTTAAAATTGTGGTGAATTCAGCACGAGCAATGTCATATTGTCTGCCTCGCTGATAGTTACGCGCTAGAAGAAGTTGAATTTGTGACTTGTCGCGAATATCGACTTTTTCAGACTCGCTAAACTTAAGCATCCATCCACGAAGGATATCCTCAGCTCGATCATGATCTTCTGGAGTTCCTTGCGCGATGTGAATTTCTGCACCAAATAGAAGAAGTTCTATCGGAAGCTCATGGCGGTGCTTGTTGAAAAGCTCCTGATTTTGGTAATAGCTCGCCTCGGCTCGCTCGTTATCACCGAGACGAAGGTGGAGGATGGTTTGTAGAAGCGGAGCGATCGGGCTGTCTGATGAAATATCGGCACTCAGAGTTCCCATTTCTCGATAAGTCTTACCGAGAAGTTTTCGAGCCTCCGTTATTTCGGAATCACCTACTGAACGGATGGTGTTTAGGAGTCCATTTAGAATTGTGGTTCCAAGTGGGAAATCTTTGCGAGCGAGAGCAGCCTGGGCATAGGGGTAGATTCGCCTCCATGATTCATAATGTTGGCCGGCCGTCTTGATGAGAGCTTGTGCGCTTAGAAGTCGATCGACCGATCTAGTTGAGGTGCTGAGGAGATCGAGTCCGGCTTCACTGCTCACCCGTCCAATGCGGAGATCTCTAATTATTTTGTAAACACGCTTTTTTTTGTCTTCAGGCCAATCTTTAGAGCTCTTGGCAGTTTCGAGCCAGGAGCGAGCAGGCCACTCACCCATACCCCAAGATCGGAAAGGCGTTTGATCTGCCCGATCACGGGCTTTTTTGAGAAGCGATTGCATTCCATCGAGATCATCAGCCTGAAAGAGAAGGTTCGCGAGTTCAGCAGTGAAGGCTCCGTGGTAAGCAGTGTCTGCTTCTGCCCGATTTTTAAGAAACCCCTGCGCGAGGCCGGGTTTCATAGTCGACGCGACACGTAGGGTGCAATCAACATACTCGCGGTTACTCGGGTCAAGATCCATGAAGGATTTCCACCATTGGATGGCTTCGGTTTCCATCCCAAGCTCATTCATGATGTCGCCGATCCGGGTGCTGTGAGCGGATCTATTGTCACTCTGTTCCTTTGATCTTTTGATCCATGGGATGGCCTTTCGGATCAGGGGCTCATTTTTGACTGAGACGAGGCGATACCAGGTGTCGTAGTAAGCGGGGCCGGGAGGGATTGAGAGGAGGTGGTTGGCTGCTGCAAGTTTCATGGCCACTCGATCTTTTTCTGGAGCGTATGCTGCAGCTTCGAGCCATTGTTCCGAAGCCGCGAGGTCTTTTGGGAATTCTTGACAGAGCTTTTGGTAATACTTTGCAGCGCTTTCTTTTGATTTCCCTCCAAGGTGGTGGCGATATACATACGCGAGTCGTGAAAGAAGAAGGCGACGTTGTGTTTTTGTGAGT
>DIHU01000115.1:5180-7649 GCA_002420315.1 Akkermansiaceae bacterium UBA5688 | reverse complement strand
TCCAAAGATTGGCCACCGGATCGTTTTGATGAGACTTTTTAGCTATTTGCCAGCTACGATTTTGTTCTTTATCCTTTGGGGCATTTTTCCAGATTCGATCTTGGAACTCAGCAAGATGTGGAAATGATTTTGCGCTGCTACTAATGGCTGAGAGATCTTTACGGAAGGTCTCTGGTCCGGTGGCTGATGAATAAAGGAAAGCAATAATTTCCTCCGTCCATTTATCTTCGGTTGGAGATTTTGCGAGAAAGTCGTAGGCAACGCTTCGTGCCTTCGCGATATCTTTTAGGCCATCTCGATAAACACTGAGTGCAAGGACAGCGCGGAGGGTTCCTACTCCGTTAGGATTTTTTGCAATAAGTTTAAGGAGGCCCCGGGCGGCAAGAGAATGATTGTCGCCGTACCATTTTACATAAGACTGGAGAAGGTTTTGATTGGTAACGTCGTGCAGCATGACGTTCTCAGCAATCGTTAAGGCTCGAGTTAAGTCCTTGGCTTCGGCGGCCGCATTCGCTGCCTTGATAAGCGGGGTAAATCGATCATCGCGCTTAGGAAAGGCCGCAAGATACTTTTTCGCTTCCGATTCAATTGCGGAAGGGGGGTTCTTTGCGCTGATCATGGCGTCGATCAGATTGCTATGAACATCAGCCCGCTTTGATTTAAGAGCTTGGCGATAGGATTGAATTGCATTTTCAAATTGTCCTAAGTTTGATTCAAATCGACCGGTGCGAAACCATAAATCTTGTTTTTTGAGTTCATTGATGGGGGCATTTCGGCGAATGAGAGTTTTTGCGATTTGAAGGCCTTTGGCCCATTGCTCTGCTCGCTCGGCGGCGTGCATCCCCTGAAAGCCAACTCCGGTGAGTAGCGAGGTGGCGGGGATCTTCACAACCATCGCAGCTGCTAGGCTGGAGGCCCGGTTGAATGAGGCGCCATTATTGACCTGATTGAAGAGACGGAGGGCTTTGATGCCCTGGCTAGTAGAGCCGTTATTTTCCCAAATAGTTTGATACTCAATTGCGGCAAGATTATTGCGGCTGGTGTTCTCATATGCAGTCGCAAGATATTCTCTTACTTTGTTAGTAAAAGTGTGCCCTGGGAAGATTTCCAAGAATTGGCGCCCGGTCATTATCACGTCGTCATGGCGAGCCGTTACGGTATACCCTTCAACGAGCTTAAGGGTCATCGCGGCGCGTTTGGGGTTCTCAGTCTGGGCGCGCGAAAACTTCGAAGTGGTGCGAATGATCCCGAAGACCTTTTCGTCCTTCCAGTAGAGGTCCACTAATTCCTCCATAAGTTTCCCCCCTGAGGAAGATGATTCTGTTGTTTCCTTAAGCTTTGCCTCAAGGTCGATAGCTTGGTCGGCATGCGCCGGCATGCTTAAGAAAAGAAGTAGAGCGAGTTGAGGGATAAGTGTTTTCAAAATCCTGCTTTTTTGAGGGCTTCCACGATTTTATTAGCTTCTGAGGCAATGTCACTTTCGGGATAGTCGCGGATGAGATGTTCGAATTTTTGGCGGGCTTCGGGCTTTTTCTTAAGCTTGTAGAGACAACGACCATAATTGAAGAGGATGACATCTAAAAAATTGGCGTCGGGATAGTCAGAGAGAACATTTTCAAAGACGTCGACGGCGCGCGCGTAATCTTCTTTCTTATAATAGAAGGCAGCCATTTTTGCGACAGAATCCCCAACCCGGCCCGAATCAGGAAACTGTTCGTAGACTTTTTGGTAGGCTAGAAAAGCTTTCTCATAGAGACTGGCGGATTGTCCCGTGGTGGCTTTCAAGGCCATGGCTTCATAGCATTCGCCGGTGAAGAATTGACCTTCACCTTTTAAAGGGCTTTCTGGGATTTTGGCGATACTTGTATAGAGGTTGATAGCGCGTGGGAAATTCTCGCGCTTTCGCTCAACATGGGCTTGTTGTAGCATCGCCTCGTCCACGAATGAGCTGGATGGAAATTCATTCAGGAGACGTCGACTCATACCAAGCGCTAGGTCTAGCTTATCCATAGCGAAGTAGATCCGCCAAAGTTGCACATAAGTTTGCTCGAGGAGTTTTCCTCCAACCTTCTTGGCTTGAACGAGGATTTCCTCACAGACATCAAGAGCTTCAGCATATTTATAATTGGCCTTTTCGTTGAGACCAAATTCCTTGTAGTGATTGCCTACTTCGGTAAGTGCCGAGGCGGTTTGAAGTTTCGTTTTAAGTCGAAGTTCTTCGTCGGAAATTTCGGTCCGAGTGACACGTACTTCGCCGAGGTTTCCCTCAATAATTTTGGTTTCAGAGGTGCGAATCATGGTGCCTTCGCCGAGGTTCTGATCGTCTCGGTAAACGAGTCGGACGATTTGGCCGGGTTCGCCGGTGAGAGTATTGGCCGCGGTCGAAAGCCGGAGAGGGATTGCGAGACGGAAAGTTCCTCGTTGCTCTTGTTCACGTAAAGTTACAGGAACGGCTCGGACCATGAGGAG
>DIHU01000115.1:0-4807 GCA_002420315.1 Akkermansiaceae bacterium UBA5688 | reverse complement strand
TTGCGACTCCTTTCGCGAGTTCCGCGTCGATTTCATCGGGCGTTTTACGCCGAAAAAATTGAACGGTGGCTTGGATCTGGTCGGCTCCGTTAGTGGTGTCGTGATCGGCGTCGGTGACCTGGAGGTGAAGTTGCTTTCCAAGAACTGCTGCAGGGAGATTATGGAGGTAAGACCCGTCCGTGATACGCGCTACTCCGTTGCCCACAACTATTACTTCCTTAAGGCGCTTTGCGTTGGTGTCTTTTTGCGCGGTTTGGGCATCGATATAAGTGACTGTGATCCGATCTCCGCCGCGAACTTCGAGGGTGCCATTATTGGGAGAAGCTTGATTGAGCTGGGTTGGGATTCGACCCATCACGATTCGAGCATTTCGACCAACAGGATCGCAGACGACTGTTTCTTCATCGCCACCTGTGGTAAGGCAGCGAACTTTGATTTGAGAACCAGGTTCTAGAATAGCGAAATCCTGATCATCGATTTTCACATAGAATCGTTTCCCAGCTTCGACTTTTTCGATGAGTGAATCCTTGCTTGAAAGAGCGGTTCCTACTTTTTCTAGTGCTTCGATAGCGCGGCTGTAATGCCCAAGTTTGAAATGCCCAAGACCGATGTAGTAGTAAGCTTCATTGATCTCGGAGGAAGTTGGGAATTGCTCGATGACATCGCGCATGATGCCGAAGCACTTTCCGTAGTTACCCGCTTCGTAGAAGCAGGTTCCAATATTTAGGAAAGCGTAGGCTCGCTTAGCATCATCCCCATTAGCCTCAATCGCAGCGGACTCGTAATGGATGCGTGCTCTTTCGAAGTCTTTGATTTCAAGAAGAAGATGGTCGGCAAGCCGGAGGTGGGCTTCGAAACGGATTTGGCTCCGTGGATAGCGCTCTACGACAGACTCCCAAATCTCGAGGGCCTTTTCGTTTTCACCAACCTCGAGTCGCGCATCACCGGCCTGCAAAAGCTTGCGGGCTGCGCGGTCTTCTATGATGGATCCACGTTCGACGACCTTTGGAGACTGAGCAAAGAGGGGAAGAGTGAGGAAGAAAGGGAGGAATCGTTTAATGAAGCTTCTCACGTTAATTAAGCGAATAGTTCGTTGATCGGGTTAGCTTCCTTGCGGACGAGTCGTATCGGACGCCCCTGGGGAGTGGTGAGTTCCTTGTTGAGATCGATGCCAAGAGCATGACAGAGGGTGGCGTGAAGGTCTGCGACCTTGACTGGGCGTTCTGCCACTTCCATTCCATCGGGGTCTGAAGCTCCAATGATGCTTCCTCCCTTGATTCCACCACCAGCCATCATGCAGCTAAAGACGCGTGCCCAGTGGTCGCGTCCTCCGCCATCGTTGATGCGTGGAGTTCTTCCAAATTCACTAAGAACGACGATCAAGGTTTTTTCTAGTTTGCCGCTTGCCTTGAGATCTGAAATGAGTGACGCGATCGCTGGGTCCATGTCGGCTCCGTGATTACGCATCGCTTCGAAGATATTTCCGTGGTTGTCAAATCCGCCGCGGTTGACCTGTACGAAGCGAACTCCTTGCTCTACAAGACGACGCGCTAGGAGGGCTCCGCGTCCAAATTCGGTATCACCATATTTCTCGACAGTGGTGGGGTTTTCCTTTTCGAGGTCAAAGGCCTTGAGAGCTGGGCTCTCCATCAGGGCGACAGCGTCTTTTAGCGCTGTCTGGGAAGCCTTCAATTCTTCCGCTCCGTTCTGGGCCGAGGTGCGGCGATTCATTTTTTCCAAAATCTGAAGGCGTTGCATCCCACGGGCGTGGCTGATCCCTTCAGGGAAGGTCAGGTAGGGATCTTTTTGTCCGGGGCGCCCAACAAAATAGGCTTCACACTGCTGACCAAGGTAACCGGCACGAGCGGCTTGTCCACTAATGCTGACTAGGGCAGGGAGGTCGCCGAGTGGCTCTCGCTCATGTGCGACTAGTGAACCCAGTCCTGGATGCATGATATTTGGCGATTGATTAAAGCCGGTTTGAAGCTCGTATTGAGCTCGACCATGATCGCCGTTGGTTCCTGCAATGGAGCGAATGAGGGCTCCGTGTTGCATTTGCTTGGCAAGCTGGGGGAAGATTTCGGAAATCTCCATGCCATCGACCGAAGTTTTGACAGGATAAAATTCGCCCTGAACCTTGCGTCCGGGTTTCGGATCCCACGTGTCGAGATGGCTCATGCCGCCGCTATTCCAGAAAAGGATGACGTGCTCGGCCCGCGCCTTTGAGGAAGCACCTTGAGCGAGAAGCTGGCTTACTGGCATCCCAAGAAGGCTCGCGCTGAAGGTCTTCAGCATCCGGCGTCGGGTGAGTTGGTAGTCGGAACAGGACATAAGGAGTAAAGGGCTGTGTAATGTGAGAAAGTTTTTTTTAAGGAAGGAATCGAAATTCGTTACTGTTGAGGAGAACCCAGCGAAGATCGGCCATGCCTTCTTCGCTATTTTTTACAATAGAGCGGGCATCGGACTTTTCCCTATCAGTCGGGTAGCGGGTTAAGATTTCCTGATAGGCCCAGTCGATAGCGAGATCGGGGTCTTTTTTAAGGATGCGATGAATCGGCTCAAGTGTGCCGACGCGGGAAGCTTCATTGGTAATGCGACCATTCAACATGAGAAGTTGCTGGCGAAGTGAGGAGGCATTATCGCGGAACTCGCCCAGCCCGGTGCGGGCAGGTTGACCGAAGACGCGAAGAAAGTGAGCTGGGGGAGCTGGAGTGGCCATTCGCATTGCACTATCGAAGCGCGGGTTGTCATCGAACGTCTCGGTGATTGTTTCTGTTTTGTATTTCATCACCCGTCGTTCTTTATCTTTTTGCATGAGGGCGGCCATTTTTTCGGCCATTTCTTTCGCTTTAATTGCTTCATCAGATTTCATGCGCATGCTTGCAATCTCGGTCTGCTCTTTAGAGTTGAGAATAGAGCTAAAATTTATCTTTAATGAAGATTCTAGGTCGTAGCCATCGTCGCGCATTGGCTCTTTTTCGGTCATCATGACCGGTTGACTTTCATCAGCTTTAAGAATTGTATATTCTCCTGTTGGAACGCGGATTTCACGGCTTACTTCCTTGTTGTTGGCTCCCTTTGGCCACTTGAAGTCTTCCAGATGGCCAGCTACTACGATGCTATCATAAAGAACTTCACTAATCATTCTCCGACTGGGCGCGGCGGTGAAGTTCAATTCGCTTTTCTTCCGAAGTTCGATGTCGATATCCGCCGAGAGAGCAGAGCGACGATAAACATCTGATAGGGTGATTATGCGAACGAGACTTCGGAGGTCGTATCCGCTAGCGATAAATTCTTGAGCTAGGAAATCAAGAGTTGAGGGGTGGTGTAGCTCATTGTAATCAGAAAAGTTGTCGAGAGGCTCGACGAATCCGTGGCCAATGAGCTCAGCCCATACTCGATTGACGAAGGCGCGGGCGAAGTAGTCATTTCTAGGGTCGGTGATAAGATCAGCGAGTTTGGTTCGAAGTTCACTTGAGCGATAAATATCGCCATTCACTTTGAGCAGGCGGCTTTCTCTCTTTGCTTCTTCTAAAACTGGATCGCCGGGTTTTCCGACGTTTGGCTCCACTGAGTCGAGAAGGGCGTCCAAGGAAGCTGATTCAGCGCCTCCAGCTTCTTTTTTGGCTCGAGCGAGGCTGATCGCTTCGAAGCGTTCGATATGCTGAGGGGTAGTCCCACTCTCAGCGACTTGAAAAGGAAACTTTGGCTTCACCGGTTTACGTTTATCAGGATCGGCCTTATCCTCGGGAGGCCAAAGAACCGTCATTTTATCTCCCTCGGTTGTATAAACGCCGCCACCGCGCCGGCTCTGCATTTTTTTAGTTTTGCCAAAGAAGGCGGCAAGATCATAGAAATGTCTTTGTTCCCAATCATCGAATGGATGATCGTGGCACATCGCACAACCAATTCGGACGCCGAGGAAAATTTGAGAGGTCGCTGCAGCAAGTTCCATCGGAGCGGCATCATCACCTAGGATGTATCCGACAGCCGGATTTGAGTTTGCGCGACCAGAAGCGCTAATGAGTTCACGAACTAGCTCATCGTATGGTTTTCCTTGATCAAGGGATCCATGGATGTAAGCGAGTAGTTGATTCCCTCCGGTTACGTTGGAGCGGATGCGCAACATGTCAGCCATAAAAATGGTCCAGCGGTCAGCAAAACGCGCATGAGAGGTGAGTTTAGCGATTAGCTTAGCGCGGCGTTTTTCACCCCACTTTTGATATTCTCGGATTTCCCTTACAGTCGGAATACGGCCAATCAGGTCTATGGTAGCTCTTCTGAGGAATGCATTGTCACTGATGACGTCAGTCGTAATGACTCCGCTGCCCGTATTTTCACGTTGCAAAAGATCGTCGAGCATGACGGCAGCTTCTGAATTGCTTGAAGGGATTCTTGTGGGCATTGCAACCCGTTTCGGCATCTCGGGCTTTTGCTCGGTAAGGGTGACGCCTTCTGGCCATTCTGCGCCTGCTTCGACCCAGGCATCAAGAATTGCAACCTCTTCAGGTTTTAGAGCCTTTCCTTCATCTGGCATAACACCCTCATCGATAGGGCGAAGATGGATCCGGAGTAAAAGTTCGCTTTTATCGGGTTTGCCTGGGACAACGGCCTCGGAGGTGTCACCGCCTTCCATCAACTTTTCATAAGTGTCAATTCTCAATCCACCTTTAACCTTTGATTGGTTGTGGCATCGAACGCAATTAGCCTCAAGGATGGGCTGAACGGTCGTTTTGAAATCAGGGTTAGCGGCGACAGATGGTAAGATCGTCGCAAAAGCGAGTAACGAACTGGTAAAGAATGGGTT
>DIHU01000127.1 GCA_002420315.1 Akkermansiaceae bacterium UBA5688 | reverse complement strand
CCCGCCTCAACAAAACACGTTATGGTCGCTTCCTCCGAAGGACAAATAAAACACCCAATAAGGCAAGGGCCGTTGAAGTGGGTTCAGGAACTGGCTCCGAGTTAAAAACACAGATTTGAACACCATCCACTGAATTAAAACTCCCGGGGAACCCCGGAAAAATCGTATCTCCAAAGCTAGTCTCAATTTTCGTAGCAGAAGTACCAAGCTGTAAATCTGTGAAGAATACGACCCCTTCAATTCCGTCCTTACTAGTCCCATAGGAACCAGCATTGATTACTGTTGCGCCCTCTACCGAGGGTCCCACGCTGTAGGGACTAGGCGCACCTCCACGCCCTCCGATAAGCGAATAGCTCACTCGGACATAGCTCGCCGGCTCAGAAAGTTCGAGCGAGCCGGTCCAAGTTGCACCTCCATCATGAAAATAATAGGTATCTGGATTAGATCCCAATCCGCCTATAAAACTATACGCGTCGGTTACATTTGTCGTCAAATTACTCGATGTAATAATCGCTCCGGATGCTGACTGTGCCGACCCTTGTGAGCCGCTTCCCGTTTGTTCCGGTCCGGCTGCGTATTCCCAAGTATCCCAGGAAGCCGAAGCAAGGGCATTAGGTGCAGTTTGCCAAACTGTGGCTGCTTGTGCAGACAAAGAAGTTAAAATAGCGAATTGGATTATTTTTTTCATTTTTTTGGTTTTAAGATTATTCAGCGGGTTTGGCCGCTATAAGCCGAAAGAAGGTTGTCGACTTTTGAAGGGGCAAAATGATTTGGTTGACACCCTCATCGACCAGGACATCAACCCATCCATCGACTAATGATTGGCTTGACTGAAGGCGTCGACCACCGAGCCAAGAAACTGTCACCTCCTCACCAGTAATTTGGATACTAAGAGGTCTTGGTTTCGTGACTTCTAAATAATTTTCTGAAAGATCCAGCGAGACCCTATCTAGGCTCATAGAACTCGAAGCTGCTTCAAAAAGAATCGTATACTTTCCTGTAAATGGCCTTTCTCGTAGATCCCATTGAATGCCGTAGATAGTTCCTAATCCCCCGAATTCACCAGTCAACTCCTCTTGACTCCCTACAAAATATTGGGTCGGAGAAATTACACTTATATCGCCAATATCATCCTCAACGATTAGCTGTATTCCAGCAGTATCCACCTCGGATCCCAATGAGCCAATTTGGAGGAAAATATTTCGCACAAGAAGTCCAGTCGTATCGTCCAACTGCATCGATATTGGTGCCTGAAAGCTATAGATATTACGACCACTTGTCAGAAAGGCAGAACTAGTTCGACAAGTCAGAGTTGCATCTTCATCAACCGCCACGTCTGGGAAGTTTGGAGCAAGCTTTGCCTCGGTAAAAACATCCCATTCAGCATGAGAAGTACCCTCGTCACCTCTCCAAGAAGGAGTAATGAGCTGACCAAAAACTGGCGCACTCAAAGTGAGAAAACATATCAGCTTCTTCATCCGTGTGAAAACATGTCTCACCTTTAGTTTTCTCGCTGCCGCTGAGTTATCTTTCCCTGACGCTGACTTGCATATTAGAAAGTGATTTCGAATCCAAGGAAACCGTTGATACCAGGCTGGGTGTCGATACCGCTTGTTACACCTCCTGCGTGACCACTTCCCCGGTTGGCGCGTGCCCACAAAACATACTCCTGATCTAGTAAGTTTCGTACACCACCTCTCAGGATCATCCTGTCCGAAAAGTGATAATGTCCAATTAAATCAAGGAGGAAAAAATCATCCGTTGCAGGAAGATCACCTGTGATTTTTGCCTCTGTCTTAGCTGCAACGTAAGTTCCAACCAACTCTAGGCCCCAATTCTCCTCAGGACCAGCAAAGCCAGCCCAAGCAACCGCCTTCCAGGGTTCCACTGTATTGAGGGGAGCGGTCCCACTCACTCCTTCTGACCAACCAAAAGTTCCTCCAAGTCGCAGACAACCATCGGACCACTCAGTTTTTAGCTCTACTCCATAAATTTTTGTATTCGTGGAATTTTCTGTTCGCAACACATTGAGACCGTCAATGACCTCGCCAGTTGGAACATTGCTCTCAAGAAAATTCCCATAACGATTATAGTATACCGAGAATAGCGAACTCCATGAGCTGGACTCATGGCGCAAACCCACTTCAAATAAGTCAGAATCTTCCGCTCTGAGATCTGGATTAGGAAGTGATATCGATAGATTATTCGGGTGGACAAAAACGCCTGCTAACTCTTCTGCTGTGGGATTTCTGAAGCCTCGAGTGTAACTCCCAAAAAAGGAAAGTTCATTGGTCTTTTCATATTCCAGAAGAAGACTTGGCGACAAAAATACATTCTCATAGTCAATTGCCGAAATGGTCCGCTGTCCAATCAACCTTCCAACCTCGTCGAAGACCGGTAGCGCAGTCTGCGCTAGGAATTCTGGAGTGTTGGTAGGATTTACTCGATAATACTGAAAGCGCAGCGCCGGAGAAACGGACCACCGATCGCCAAAGCTAATTTGATCTGCCATTCTTAGAGAGTGATCCCAAACAATAGAGGGGGCTAAATTCGGAAAATCGATGGGAGCAGTCAGGCCATCCTGACGATTCAATGAGCCAGAGACATCGCTCCGGGCTGCCTGATACTCATAGGTAAGGGAGTGCATCTGAAGCTCTTTTGAAGCAGCTAAATTCACACCAGCTCTGTTGGTGTAATATGAAAGATCGTTGACCCGATCACGAAGCCCTCCAAAAGGCGTTAGAACACTCTGTAAATTAAGATTTTTTGACTCAGATGTCTGGTTATAAACCTTCCCCGTATATTTATCAGCCAACCATCCTCGACCGTCTGGTTCAAAATCAAAATCAAGACTCACTCTGAAGCGGCTCCTGACCGAATCACTTGACGCATTGATGGTTCGCCCAATCAGTGATTCAGTCTCAATACTATTCAGATCGGTAAAAGCTTTTGATCTAAAAAAGTCGACCGTCGGCACTAGGGTAAGACCACCATTTCGGATCACAGTTTTCCAAACCGCCGCATGGCCCTCCGCATCAGTTGGATTAGCAGGAATGCCGCTATTATTTTCAAGCTCATGCCCCCGGCGGTAACTATAGACTATGCTTGAAGCAAGATCGCCATTCCCCCAAGCACCAACGAGTCTTTCATTCCAACTTCGGTTATTTGAAGAGTATGTTAAGGCTGAACTAAAGGCTTCACCAATCAAGGAATCACCTAAAAGCGTGAATGGACTTTCAGTCTGCCCCGCAACCGTCCCCGCTAATGAGCCACTTCCCGGCGATGCAGTCCTTAAAAGATCAAGTGAGGAAAAAACCGCCGGATCAAAATAAATTCGACCTGGCCCCCCAGAACCTTGAAAAGATCTTACCACAAAGTCGTCTGGCTGCGCAATACCATCAACTAGAACCTGGACTCGATTACCTTCAAGACCACGGATATTGATCGAGTTGCTCCCGCCTTCTAGATAAGGCACCAAAGAATCAACCCCAGCGATATCGAGCGGAACTGAAACTCCGGGTTCGCGCTGCAATGAATCAGGCAAGGTCACTGCGCCCTTACTGAGCAAATCCTCTGCGTCAATCGAGGTTGTGCTCCCTCGCAATCTAGCATTTTTGATTACCTTAGCCGTCACTTGAACTTCCCCTAATTCCGTCACTTCCCCTCTAACAAAAAAGGAGAAGAAGAAATAAATCGCTAGAAATTGAGCAAACCGAGTCATCTAGAAAAAGACCGACGGGCTGATACGTCTAGCGAAGAAATTTGGTAAGAACCTCACGGATCGCTACTCTTTCTATCGCTTCGCCCTTCTCGGCCTTCCTTGCCAAAACATTAATCTCAGACATCAAGCGATTCCCATCCACCATCAAAGCGTAACGAATAGGTTTGTCGGCATCTGCAATCACTTTATTCCAGCAACTCCTCACCTGCCCCCAGAAAGCACGCGTTTGGCTCCATTTTGCTTCAGCCAACTTAAATCCTTCTTTTGAAGTTTCGTCCGAAACCCTTCTGTAATGATTCAACCCAGTTTCCATACAAAGAAATTTTCGCTTTCCCTCTCGAGAAACAAGTTTGCGATTTTCTTGTTGGTGAACCCAGCCTTCGGGAGTTATGACGTGCCGATTTGTAGCAATGAGCAAATCATAATCACTTCTCTTTGTATACTCACGACGTGGAAGGGGACGTGTCGAGAGTCTAGATGTCCAAATCGAAGTATTTGCTGCATGAACCCAGACCCCAAAAGCTTTGTATCTTGGGCTCTCGTCAACTTGCGTCACAAACTGTGTCCAAGTCCCCTCGACCTCCGCATTCGTGTGAGTCACCGGAAGCCATGTGTTGCCACCTTCATAATTCAAAGTTCTATGATCCTCATATTTCCATATTTGTCCCCAATGCTTAATAACAACCGGACCATTTTTACCCTCAACAACCAGTAAATGCTGAAGAGAGATCGACCTGCCCGTATCTTCGGCCACTTTCACAAGCTCGTAAGCATCAGCAAAATAAGGCTTTTTGAGTTCATAACCTTTATCTAAAGAGACGATTTCTTCAAAATTGAACTCAACCTCAAATGCCCCAGACATTGCGAGAATTGCAGCACGATCTTGTGAGAACTTCTGTGATTCTGCGAGCGCAAAAATGCAAGTAATTACCGTAGATACAAAAGTCAGGAATATTTTCATTTATTGGACTGGCGAACCCTACGTTTTTCATTTCCCTTTCACTCGCGATCCCTTGTCGGATTTTTGCGTCTAATTAACACCGATCACATCAGAAACAGATCCGGACCGCGTCCAAAATACCTACCAAGACGCATCGCATGCTGCCGAGTGATCGCCCTCTGACCATTCAAGATCATTGAGCAAAGAGGCGGGGACTTTCCTAAAATTTCTGAAAGGTCCTTAATCCGCAATTTATGCTCTTCCAGAAGTTTCTTGAGATACTCAACAGCCCGCGGTTTTTCTTCTGGTCCCTCATATCGCTTTACTAAAAGGTGCAGTAATGAGAGATAATCTAGCTCGTCCGCGGTGAGTTTCCGTAATGGCTCTTTGAATGATTTAATATGACATAGAGTTTTCAAATAGGACTCATGAGAACGAATGACTCGTGGGGGGAAACGAGCTACCAAGGACTCATAAGAAGATTTCAAACGAGAAACAGGTTTCACTTGGTCAACTATCATAATTGCCGACAGTATCCTAAATATTCGTGTGATGTGCTTGCGATGAATTGCGCTTATTTGGCGCTTATTTAAAACTCAGTACGCCCCCTTATCGATAGTTTGCGCTCCAATCGGCTACTTCTTGTGGTCGTCGTGCCCTGCAAGATCATAGCCGCTTTTTTCACAGTTCAGCACCGTTCTCCACAAATCTCCTACATCAGAAGACTTTACTGAGATATCACAAAAGTTATTCCCGTGGCTGTCGAATAATAGTAACTGCTGATGATTCTCCCCATCAAAAATTTCGTGGTCGAGACGAAACGCATACAGATGACTTATATCGACTTCCATCGAAGAACTCCGGCCCTCGGAAACTAAGTGGCTCCCTTTTTTCAAAAGGTTCATGGGGGTGTGTGAAATTGCCGAATTACCACCCTTGCTAGACATCGAAATAGTGACTGTAATTCTTTTATTGATGGTTCTAGCCAGCATTATCGTAAGTGGATTTTGCGCCATGCTACTAACTCTGGAATCTACTGCATCTCGACAACATGGACAAAGAATTGGAGTTTTTAACGATGCAGGTTCAAAATCTTGCAACATATTTCCCATCCAAAATGCACCCGTAATGAAATACAACTGACGTCGGGAAGAAGCCAACTTGGGTTCAAGAATCAACGCCAACTCACGATTCTCTGATATGAAATAAAGGACTGCACTTTTAACTGATGCGTAAACCATGCCACAGCGCGCGCCCCTGAAGGAGAGTCCAGCTTCGGGAATAAAAAAATCCTCATCTGTAATATGACCTGATGAAAGATCAATGGTTCCTCGAGTTGCGGACGTCGGGAATCTTACTTCGTAATTGCAAATTCCCAAAGTGGAGAGCCCCTCCCAAAATGAGGAGCTAGAACAATCAACCTGAATCATAATTTTAAGGTTCTAAACTTTCAAACAGAGACATTATCAGGCTACAAAAAACTCACACCTCGGCTCCTATGCGCCAACAAAGCAAGACTTCCAGTCGTTAGTAAAATCAACTCGGAGGGCTCAGGGATCTGGGCTATCGTGAGAAATGTTGCCGCCGGGACTTCAGAACTATTGGAAAAACCATGAAGAAAATCACTCCCCGAACGATCATTCTTACCCGTCAGCGCGATGAAATAATTAGAATTTTCCCCATCAATCCAGTCATTGATCAAATCAGTCACATCAAACGTTACGAGCCCGAGCGAATTTACCGAAACCGAAGAGACAGCATTAAAGATGTGAGTTGATTCAAACTCAATGGCGCTCATTATACCGCCTGGGTTGGTATCATCTGCAATAGCGAGTAAGGGGTTTTCACCAACACCATGAATAGAAACTAAAAAGGGATTCTCCGGGTCTGCATCCGCATTGAAGCCACCACTGATTGAAGTCACTGACAAAATCGCGCTGGTTGTCCGATTATCGAATGAGGCAGGATCAAACGACGTGAAGTCAAAGTAAATCCCTTCGGGCTGTTCAAGCCCAAAGGGTGCCGGAGAACTAGCCCTTAAAATTGGACGTGAATCACCCTCGTATCCCCTAACCTGGTCCACTCCTTGAAAAAAACCTGATGTCATCACGCTATTTTTAGGAGCCAGCACTATACTGGCTTCGCCGACCAGACTAATGACTAACGAAGAAAGAAAAACTAACCGTATGTTTTTTACCATCGCCCGAACGCTACCGGAAAAATGACAAATTACTTGTGGTCGGTTATCATCCCCTGACTCCGGGTTGTCAAAAAAGCAACCAATCCCACTCGTTTTTAAAAACGCAATCAGCCCCTACGAACTTCTTCTAAGAAATTGGGATGGCGTCATCCCCTTCTCCAGCGAAAAAGCTTTCGAAAAGTGAGAAAGCGATTGATATCCAACTTCTAAAGCAACCTCAGTCACATTGAACCGATTTTGCGAAAGCATTTCAGCCGCTTTTGAAATTCGTAATGATCTTAGATGTAATAGAAGCGTCTTTCCCGTCTCCTGTTTCACTAATCGACTCAAGTAAGGAGGGGCACATCCCACATCGCGAGCAAGCTTCTTTAAATCTAGGGCCTGCTCTAGCCTTCCCTCCAGCAGTGTTAAAGCTTCGCGAACATGACGGTGGGCATTTGATTTAATCATCGAACAAAAGAACCTCGGTTCTTCCTTGGGTTTACGGAACAAGTGCAATGACAAAATCTCTAGAGTCTTAGCCAAATACCATGCCTTCGCGACGGCAGATTGAATGGGAGGACTAACCAAATCACCCAAAAGAGCTGACTCACGCTCAGACCAGCGGCGAAGAATCCCCAAATTTTTTTTCATAAGCAGCCCAACCGGTCCGAAGACCCGCTCCACCGATTCGATTGCGATCACTAGAATCACAAAATCGTGCCCAGCCTCGGAGGCAAATCGAGTCGCGGACATAAGTCCCGCCTTACTTCCCGTCGTAAAAAGAGCCGCTGTCGCGGGAAGAAGCGTGAGCCGAGTCCCCGCATCCATCATCAAGCCTTCCCCTTTTTGATTTAAGACGAGATGAAGCGACGATCTTTTCACCACATCCGCCCACGAACCGGCCTCACCAGGATCCCCAGTGAGATGCCAAATTTCAAAGTCCAGACTGCCGGACTGGCGATGGATGAGCTTCTTTTCGATGCCTGTTATTATTGAGACTCAATCCCATGTTATTGAGACTCAATCCCAATAGCAACCTTTTGCTGAAGAACAATTTGCCACGCAAGCGAAAATATGCCCTCTCTTCTCTAAGAATCAGCTTTGGTCTTTCTCAATTTTCGGGTTAATCACCATTCATGTATTTGACCGGATTCGCAGATGAAGCAGCTCAGGACCTTTCCACCCAGATCAAAGCAACGAAGGAAATTGGTTGGACCCGCATCTCGGCACGAGGAGTAAACGGGGCAAATCTTCACGAACTCCCTGACGATGAATTCGATAAAGTCGCGGACCAACTTGACGATTCCGGCATCACCATTCCCGAATTCGGATCGCTGATTGGTAATTGGGGAAAGAAAATCACCTCCAATTTTGACATCACCCTCGCTGAAATCGACCGAGCCATTCCCCGTATGCAGCGTCTCGGCACCGGGTTAATTCGCATTATGTCGTATGCTCAAGAACCCTGGGGAAACAACCAGCAAGAAGAAGAACGTTTCCGACGCCTTCGCGAGATCCACGCTCGGTTTGCTGATGCCGGGCTCCAGGCTGTCCACGAAAACTGTATGAACTGGGGAGGTTTCTCTCCTGATCACACCCTTCGCCTCGTAGAAGAGGTTCCAGGCTTAAAACTGATCTTTGACACCGCCAATCCTGTTTTCCAGCTCGACCGCTCCAAGCCCGAGCCCTTTCCTTGGCAGGACCCCCTTGAATTTTACAACAAAGTCAAAGAACACGTCGTTCATGTTCATATCAAAGATTGTACTAATCCCCTAGTGGGCGAGACCGAACCCACCAAATACACTCTTCCTGGCGAAGGTCAGGCAAAAGTCCTCGAGATTCTCAGCGCACTAAAACATGATGGCTACAATGGTGGCCTTGCCATTGAGCCACATGTTGCCACCGTCTTCCACGCGACGGACGGTCAAGAGCCGGATTGGCAGCAATGTTACGATTCCTACGTGGAATACGGACACGCCATGAACCGATTGATGGAAAATCTCGTCTAAGCCAATTCTATGGACCAACTCTCACCCTTAAACATTATTGGAGGTGTTATTGCTCTCTTCACCATTCTTGGGTTTTTGAAGAGATTTGTTTCCTTCTTTTTTAATCTCGTGGCCCTGTCTCTCGGAGCGATCGCTGGTTTGTGGGCTTATAATAACGGATTTGAAATCGCTCAGAAGGCAGTCGATAAGCCCCAGCCTTGGATGTCAACGGCCATCGGAATCTCAACCTTCGTCATAACGATTGTTGTCTTTAGAAAAATCATTGCCTTTCTTGCTGGGAAAAATGATGAAGACAGTCAGGCACGTTCCGGAGGATTCAGAATGGCCGGAGGGCTTTTTGGACTCCTTCTTGGTGCTAGTTTTACTTACTTCATGCTCACTGGCGTGCGTTACGCAGGCACGGTCTCCGAACTCGATCGCTTAACTAAATATGTCAGCGGTAAAATCGATGCCTCTAGTAAAGAGCCAATCTTTGCGAAATTAAAACTATGGATCGACAGCAGTCAAATTGGACAGTGGCACCAGAAAATTGATTTTCTAAACGACCCTGTCGAGGCCAATGCTGCTAAGTTGGCGATCGTCAAAGAAGAAAACCTCGAGAGGTTTGCCACGATGACTTCACAACAAGGAGTCGAATTCATCCCTGATGCCATTCCAGTCGATCCTGCAATTCAAAGAGCCTACGACCGCCGCAACTTCGGAGCACTTCTTAGAAATGAAGCCATCCAAAAAAAGCTTCGGGAAATCTTCACCGAAGACCAACTTCGTCAACTGGATATCGAAGGTGAATTAGGCCTTCGAAAGTAGCCTTCGGAACTCTAACGGGTCAGTGACATCGTTGCGGCCAGTAGGCCCACAAAGTTATGATTCCATTGATCATGATGACTCCTCATAAAAGCGCCAGGAATGGGGACGATCCAGTAAGGTGTGTCGTTATAATAGGAACCCTCCGGCCTCGAGAATCGATAGACTTCTTTTTCACCCCGAACAAGAAATCCATCTAACTCACGCGCATCTCTATTGTCCCAGTAAAGCTCCTCAAGAGACCTTTCTTGGTTCTTTAGTTTTTCAAACTTGTGACTGAACAGTGGATAAAAATGTCCCACTGTCGATCTATGAGCTGCCGCTTGCGTGCCGCGTAACTTATCAATCTTAGGGTCCCTGCGATACATCCCAGCAACTCCGGTATTGAAAAAATTAAGCCCAGGAACCCATCTGCCCATGAGATTTCCCATGGGCCAAAAAACACTCGTAATGAAATCGCGCTGACTAGTTAGAGAAATCATAAGAGGTCCTCCTTCAACATCCTTAATGCCACGATTCTTAAAGGTTGAGAGAAGCTGCCGGGCATAAATTGCAGACTCGGCAGAGTTAATAGAAACCATCAAGTCCGCCGGAAAATCTTTGCGCCTCAGCTGCCGTCCTCTCGCAGAATCCATCGCAACCCGAGCTGAAATTGACTCCGCCATCGCACTCTCAAGAATAGCACCACCCAATGAGTGGCCAACCATTACAATTCGATTTTTCGGATTAGCTCCGCGCGCCGCTGCACCCAACTCATGAAGAACCTCAGTCCCTGAAACTCCACCGACCCTTCTTGCTGCCGCATGCCGGTGGAAATAATCAACTCCGATCGGAAAAGTCGCCAAAGATCTCCCCCGCCAACTCACAAAAACTCCCATCACCTTTCTCCCACTAGCTTTCCCCAAATCCTTGAGCATCTCCCGAAAATCATGGAGGTCACCAGCCCCAGTGACCAAACGCTCCGAAGCGTTGTGATTCCAGCCGTGAATATAAACGACCATTAATAGCGGTTCGGTTGACTCGGCCTCGATCTTGGCTGTCACCCGTTTTAACTGGTCGAAGCTGATCAATTCACCCTGATCATCAATCTCAACATGTCCGAGAGAAACCTTTGGATCGAGCCTTTCAAGAGTCAACTCCGGCGACTGGCGATATCCCGAAGTGTTGGTGCACGCTGAGCTCAGAAACAATAAAGGCACCAGACAAAGAATAATTCGCATTGCCGCCATTAAATCTAAACCATCGGAAACTGCCCATCGATAAAATCGAAATGCGTATTGTTTTAAACAATGACCTCGCGCACGAAGTACCTCCGGCCGGGATCGAACCGGCACGACCTAGGGTCAATGGATTTTAAATCCACAGCGTCTACCAATTCCGCCACGGAGGCCTTTCGTTTCAAAAGCGGGCGCAGTCTTCGGCAGCGGATCAATCTTGGCAAGTCTGGAACTGTTTAAAGGCGATTTTGAACCCACCCGCTTGGTCATATTATCACCCAAACCCTAGCGAATAAAGGAACCCATCGAGATCAGATGGAAGCTGGACCCCATCAACAAATCATTCAAACTCCTCTCGTGACTCTTACTCCGCGCGGCATGCTTTTTCTTCTTGTTGCGCTTAACCTTACAATCATAGGGGGGGGGCGAATCGATGGCGACTTAATCGCCCTCGGCACCGCCGGACTGTTACTGGGGCTCATGGTAATAGTTTTCGGGAAATGGAACCTACGTGATATCCACCTTAACCTCTCTGCCCCCTCCCGCGTCTTTGCAGACACCCCTTTCGACCTGCGGCTCACTCAGCTGAACAAGCGGAGTCTCTTTGATGCCTGGAGCACCGACCTTGAGCTCAATTTATCCCATGCTCCCAAAATTCAGACACATGTGACATGGACCGCTGCCGGCTCGTCTTCGAGCAGTAAACTCCGGGGCAGTATCGCCAAAAGAGGGGCTCTTTCTGAACACCCCTGCACTTTAAGTTCAACCTTCCCATTAGGGCTATTCCGTTTCTTAAAAAAGATCACACTTAAACATGAAATTTTGGTCTTCCCTAAGCCTCTTCTCCCAAAGGAATTCTTTGCAAATGGTGAATTCGATGACGCTTGGGATGGAGAAGGTTTCCAATCCAGCGATGCTCCTGGAGAACCCCGTGGACTGCGCCAATACCAAGCAGGTGATCGAGCAAAGCTAATCCATTGGCCAGCCACCATAAGATCCCAAGCAAGGGGTCGAAGCCCCAGAGTCCGTGAATACGACCCACCTGGCTTACGCCCTCACCATACCGTTGTCATTTTTCATAGCTTTGGAACTGATCATACTCTCATTCGCACTGACCTATTTGAGCGCTCACTTTCACTCGCCTGCGGAACGCTGAGACACCTCAGAGGAATCGGAGTGCCCGCCAATCTTCGGGCCGATTTCCTAGCTTGGAAAAATCAACAAACGTTCCACGCCGAAGCTTGGAGTGATACCTTGACTCTCCTTGCTCAAGCCAAACGAGCCAATCACACTGAAGCGCATGACGTCCTCGCCGAAATCGAAGCAACTCCCGCCGAGGATGCTATTATCATAATTTCTGATATGCCTCTAGAATCTTGGAAACACATCATACCAGAACGCCGTGTATTAATCATCGATATTCAACAACACCGCTTTGGACAGCGTGACCTTAACTTCAAATCCGCCCAAGAGAGGCCCTTGAAAAATTTGGCCACAGGGGATCCAAGCCCTACTCACCCACAGTAACCTGACGGGCTAAATCCTCAGCGGTAATTTTCACGAAAGCCCCTGGCTCACCCGAATAGCGAATCTTGTGCTCACCATCGAGAACGTAGACAAAGGGCCATTGTTCAATACGGTAAATCTTAGTAATCGATTGAGTGGAATCCGAGAAGTTCTTCCAGTTCACCGTTCCCTCCGCAATGTGCCTGCGTAAAGTCCGTGGATCGTCCATATTAACACCCAAGATTTGGATGTTTGCATCCTCGAACTCCTCTTGATATTTTTTCATAAGAGCGAGACTTTCGTCATGCGCCGGCATGAGGGCATGCCAAAAAAAGAGGATTGTCACCTTCCCACGGTAGTCACTCAGCGAAGATTTATTGAGCGTCACTTCCACACCTGTAAAATCGGGGGCCTCAGCACCAAGATTGAGTCGGCTCATACGAAAAAGTTCGTCCCTGAGAATCGCCTGAGTAGTGGTCTTCCCCACGGTTAGATCAGGCGCCATGATCGCCTTGCGGAGTTTATCCTGCCGAATCGCCATGCCACGTTTTCCCCCACCAATACGACGGTGTAAAATGGCCTGCGCCAGAGCGGCAGCCCCGCGAACCATCTCGGAAGGGTTCGCCTTCTCAACCGTCTCGAGGAGAGCCATAGAACGAGGATCCTGAATGTGCGTCAATGCAATACAGTAGGGTCCGAGCTTTGGACTAAGAAGATGATTGCTTCGGACTGCCTCCCTGATGATACCAGCCGGGCGACCCGGATCTCCCCGTCGCGCAGGTTTTCTCACTTGCTTTACCGCATAGGTCGACGCATTCACCAGCAACCAAGCCGCAGGTTCGAGGGTCCAAGATTTATCTAGATCATTCCGGATTTCCTCCCAGACTTTTCGACCAACTTCGATTTCATCTGGGCGACGCCGCCACGCTGCATTTTGGGCATCATTAGTGGCAGCGGTGCGGACATCGGTGGTCCACTGTTGATAGGCTTGGTCGAACGCGCGCGAAATTAAACGCGCCTTTTCAGGCGAGCCAGCAAAGGCCAGCCAGGTCGTCACGGACAAAATAAAGAGAATCATTTTCATGGGTTACCAAGAGATTGCACGCTTTCAAAGGATTTGCCAAATTGGAAAGCTCAAGAAACAACTGAGGTCTCTTCAGCTTTCGCAGCGAGACGATCGGCCAAATCATCGTGGTAGTCACGGCCCACAATGTAACCAATGCAATTAGATGACCCACACCGACAGGGATGATCCTCATAGCAATCGACGTCGAATCCGTAGTCAAAAGTAATCTCTTCATCCACTTCAATATCTCTCAGAGCTTGAATGAAAATTCGTTTCCCATCCTGAATCGCTTCGCTATTCGGATCACAAGAATGATTGATCAAACGGGCCGGATTCCATTCAACGTTGCCGTCGAGGTCCCACTTTTTTGTAAGATTGAAAATATAGACCGCAGCCGCACCACTTTTCTCGTGCTCTTCAAATTGCTTCAAAGCTCGCTTTTCACTCTCCTCTTTGCTCACACGATTACCAACGTATTCAATAAAGTACTGCTCTTTCTCGATTGGCTCGATGCAATAAACCCCTTGGCCATGAATCACGGAACCGCGCACTTCCACAAAGTCGCTCTCACCTCGCCTACGAAGCTTCTCGATACGATGTTCCTCCTCGTCTTTAGAATGCTTGCGATCCTTTTTTTTACTCTTTCCCATTTTAAATCTAAAACGAAGTTATTCAAGTTCCTCAACCTTAACCTCAGGAAACTGAAACTCCTTATCCTCCTTCGGAAGAAACTTAAAGATCTTCCTTAGCTGCAGGGCGTTTATACCGTTGCCATTTACGAAAGTCCAACTCTCTTGGCCCTTTGGAGAAATCGCGATTTCATATTCCCACTTTCGAAAACGGCGAAGTTTCGTAGGCTTTTTCGATTGGTCGAGATACTGGAAATCCTTAACGGTCGGAACAAAGACCATCCACTTACGATAGCGTGCCACTTTCTTGGGCTCCCCGTCTTCCCCCATCACTTTTTTGCCGTCTACCAAAAGATCTTCAAATCCATAATCTACCTCGAAAGCAATATCAGCCCTGCGAGTGATAGCGGCTTGGAAGGTTACTCCGTTCTGCCCCATCTCCTTCATCTGCTTTAAATATTGAGCCTTTAATCTTTTTGGTCCACCGAAGGGACGTGCGATCACCTTCAAATAATCAGGATTCATTGAGTCCAAAGCCGCCTGGAAATCTCCGCGGATAGTCTTATTAACCACCTCCTGGACTGCCGCTTGTGCCCGTTCTTTTACCTCAATCGGAACGATGTTTCGCTTGGGCACCGTTGAGAGTGGGACGACATCGCTTTGACAATTCGCATTCATGATTAATATGAACAAGAGGAGCAGGGGACTTTTCACCCCTCTGGGATGCCCTGAGATCCGTGCCACGTCAAGGCTGTGGAGCCATTCCAGAATTTCGGATAAATTAAGCATTGATTCCATTCTTCCTTTTTTCGAAGACCTCAGATATCTCATGATTTGTCATGGCGAAAAAGGCATTAGGAAAAGGACTCGGAGCACTAATAAGAGGTGCCTCTTCCGACACTGTTCCGGATGCCAAAGTCGAGTTGAGACCAGGCGAAAGCGTGAGCCAAGTACCAATTGCCGACCTGATCCCATCGCCCCTCCAACCGAGAAAACACTTCGCCGAAGGATCGCTCGACGAGCTCAAGCAATCTATCGATCAGCTTGGTATTATCCAGCCCCTTATCATCCGAAGGGTTGATGGACAGATGGAACTCATCGCAGGTGAAAGACGTTGGCGAGCTTCCAAAATGGTTGGACTTGAGACTGTCCCCGTTATTGAAAGACCATCGAGCGATCGAGAGGTCCTCGAGATGGCTCTCATCGAAAATCTGCAACGTCAGGACCTCAATGCCATCGAGGAAGCAGAGGGCTATGTTCGCCTCGCTAAAGATTTTGGGCTCAAGCAGGACATCATCGCCAAGCGCGTTGGCAAATCACGAGCCAGCGTTGCCAACTCAATGCGCCTCCTTGATCTTCAGCCCTCTATCCAGAGACACCTTGCTGACGGACACCTTACCGTAGGTCACGCCAAAGCAATTCTAGGGATCAAAGATCCCAAGGAGCAGATTGTGGTTTCCGACCAAATTCTTCGGCAAAATATGACGGTGCGTTCAGCTGAGAAGTTCGTTCAAAATTATCACAAAACCGGCCGTAAAAAATCTTCAAGTAAGTCTAAGGTCGTAGATCCCCATATCACCGCAATTCAAAATCGCCTCCGCGATCACTTCGCCACCCAGACTGTGATTCATCACACCGATAAGAAGGGGCGAATTGAGATCGAATACTACGGCAACGATGACCTCGGGAGAATATTGAACCTTCTCGGCCTCGACCTAGATTGATCTCGTGATCAAGACCACTTTCACCGGCGTCATTGCCCTTTTTTTCTTAATCGCCTGTAACCAAGAAAAAAAAGTGTCCCAGCGTATCTCTGGGGCTCCGATTAAAGGCGCTATTCCAGCAGAGACCATCGGTAAATTCTCCGGCAAGAATGCTTTAACCCATGTCGAAGCCCTCACGGCATTCGGTCCCCGTCCGATTGGTTCCGAAGCCTATCAATTGAGCCTGCAGTATCTCGAAACTAAACTTGCGGAGCTAGGTTGGAAAACCATGCGCCAAAACTTCACTGGGATAACTCCTATCGGCCCACAGAAATTCACCAACCTTCTTGCCCGCTATTCGCCCGAATCCGAGCCTGACTGGAATTCTTCAACACCCTTTCTGCTCTGCTCTCATCTCGACACCAAGCTTTACGCGGAATTTGAATTTCTTGGTGTCAATGATAGCGGGTCTTCCACCGGAGTGCTCGTCGAAATGGCCCGGGTTCTTTCAGAACAAAATGAAGGAGCCCAAAACATTGAACTCGTCTTCTTCGACGGGGAGGAAGCCATCCTAAAAAATATTAATCGCAAGGACGGACTTTACGGAAGTCGCTACTACGCCTCTCAACTAGACAAACGCTCAGTCAAACCCCAAATCGGTATCGTCCTCGATATCGTCGGCGACCCCAAAATTCCTCTCCTGATTGGCGGAGACACCCACCAAAAACTTAAAAAGCATACCCAATCTGCAGCATTAAAACTCAGCCTACAAAACTGGGTCAAGCCGCACCCTATGACGATCATCGATGATCACGTCCCCCTCATGAACCGCGCCAACCTGCCTATTCTTCACCTCATCGGCAACTTCAGCGAAGCAACCTACTGGCACCAAAAAGGCGATACCTTGGACAAAATCACCTTCGGCGCCCTCGAAAACACCGGGAAACTTACCCTCCAAATCCTCCATCAGCTTACCAAATAGGGGACACTAAAAATCGAGCTGAAAGCCATTTCCCCAGCGCTTCTCATAAGACACCCAATTTTTGCAACACCCCGAAAAGGATTTCAAAACCGGTTGCACGCGCACAAAACAACGTTTAGTATTTAGAGGATGAAAACGCTTTTCTTCCTTCTTTTTCTCGGTCTATTTGCGACGAGCTGCAGTAGTTCGCAGACTCCAGGCGCTCGCATCGCGAAAAACCCAAAAATTTTTCGTGCCTTAAAACCAGAACAACAATCTCTTGTCGAAGTTGGTAAAATCCAAAACGGCATGACCCCCGCTGCAGTCTTTCTTGCTTGGGGAGGTCCCGACCGCGAGGCTGAGGGTGAGAAAAATGGGATCCGCTACGAGCAATGGATCTACAACAGCCTCTCACCCGTTGTCGTGCAATCGGCCTGGGGCGGCTGGGGAGGAAGAGGCTGGGGTCCTGGTTGGGGCGTCCGTCGGAGTGGAATCGCTGGCCCCGGTTGGGGCCCTTGGGGATGGAATGGTGGAATGGGAACTAATGTCGCTTATATTCCTAGTGCTTCTTCCTGGGTGAAATTCATCAACGGAAAGGTCGAGAGTTGGCAGCGGGGCCGTCCGGAATAAGCACAATTCTTAAAGCTCTCCACGCTCTTCTTTCTCGAGTTCTATCCGGTCATCGCGATTCCGCGCCTTGACACGATTATTTCTCTTGCCCCAGCGCTCAACGATCATTTGTCGCTTCTTGCGACGAAAATTAAGTTCCTCGATTTCCTCATCGAGGCGCAGAAACCCCTGATAGCGGGCCGGGTCCAAATCACCCGCTTTCACGGCAACTTCGATAGCACATCCTTTATCGCCCTGATGCTTACAGTCACGGAACTTACACAGATTCGTCAACTCCTCCACATCCGCAAAACTATCGCGTAGCGTATCCTCATCTGTCCACATCTGGACTTCTCTTATCCCTGGGTTGTCCACCAACATTCCCCCTTCTTCTAGGACCACCAATTCCCGCGCCACAGTCGTATGTCGGCCCTTGCCCGTTACCCCGTTCACCTCGCCGGTCCATAACCATTCCTCGCCAAGCAATTGATTCACCAGAGTTGATTTCCCCACTCCGCTGGACCCCACCAAAGTAAGAGTAATCCCAGTTTTAAGATAAGATTTTAGAACCTCCAAACCTTCGTGCCGTGTGGCACTGGTCACATAAACTTCCGAATCGGGAGCTAATTCCTGAATTTCTTGGCTGGCTTTTTCATTCACCTCCGCCCCGAAGAGATCAGACTTATTCACTAAGACCACGCAACGTGCACCGCTCTTTTGAATAATGGTAAAGTAACGCTCCATACGCCGGAGGTTGAAATCAGATCCCGCATCAGTCACCACAACTACGATATCGACATTTGCCGCCATCACCTGCTCTTCGCTACTCTTCCCGGGAGCTTTTCTCGAAAAACAGGTCTTCCGGGGCAAGCGAGCACGAATGATGTGCTCATCATTCTCACCCGCCCCCAACTCGATAGCGACCCAATCGCCCACCGCAGGAAGTTCGGCATCGCAGGAAGCACCGTGCCAAACCTTACCACCCACCACACAATCAACTTCCTCGGCATTATCAAGTAGAGCCGAAAAATTAATCTTCGTTTCCCGAATCAACCGGCCAGGCACCCAGCCATTCTTCGAGGCCTCATTAAAGGCCTTTTCAAAGTCGTCATTCCATCCGAGATCACGCAGCGTCATCGCGCATCAGTTCAAACCGGAATCGCCTCGAGAAAAAGTTTCATTTTCCAGTCCTGCAAATCACTGCTATTGCTCTGGGGTGGGATACAGTGATCGTGAATACATGCAACCTGACTATCAATCAGGGCCGCCGCGCATGCCCGGCCCCTTCGAAGGAGCCCCAATCAGCAAATGGCTTCTCATCATTAATGTTACCATTCTTTTCTTACAAATTCTTCTGACGGGCCCAGGCGAACGATTACAGGAGTCCGCATTTTACAAATTTGGTAGCTTTACTATCCAAGATGGTATCTATGGATTTCAGGTCTGGCGCCTCATCACCTTTCAATTTCTCCACGCAGGCTTCGGCCACCTCTTTGCTAATTGCCTCGGGCTCCTCTTCTTCGGTCCGCACATTGAACGCTGGATGACCAGCCGGGCCTATCTAACCTTCTACCTCCTTTGTGGGGTGGCCGGAGCCCTCTTTTACACTCTGCTATTCTTCTTACCCGGATTTTTTGACAACTATACCCCAGCCGTTCAAATGGTAGGAGCCTCAGCCGGCCTGTTTGGAATACTCGCTGCTTTCTATTTCATCGCACCTGACGCCCGGATCCTCCTCTTTTTCATCATCCCATTAAAAATGCGAACCTTCGCGATCGGTTACCTCATTATCGAATCCTTAGCTGTCATTTCTAATTGGCATAATGCCGGAGGAAGCGCAGGTCACCTCGGCGGAGCGATCTTCGGATTCGCGGTCCTTAAGTTCCCCCCACTGAAAGAATTTGTGATTAACCTTTCTCGGATCGGAACTGGCAAAGCCAGAAGGGGGAACCGAAAGACCCGTGACGCCACTGTAGTTCGCGAAAGTAATCGCTCTCCTCTAGAACTATCCAAAGAAGTAGACCGAATCCTCGATAAAATAAGTGCTCAAGGCATCCAATCCCTGACCAAACAAGAAAAGGAGATTCTCGACAAAGCCCGACGCTAGTCATGACAGACGACGAAAT
Source organism: Akkermansiaceae bacterium UBA5688 (assembly GCA_002420315.1). Taxonomy (GTDB): domain Bacteria; phylum Verrucomicrobiota; class Verrucomicrobiia; order Verrucomicrobiales; family Akkermansiaceae; genus SW10. The sequence goes on along the minus strand of DIHU01000127.1, from coordinate 756 downwards.
GATCAATTGCGCCGAGCCCGGCCGCCAAATCACGCGGCTTCGCGCCATCATGCACCGGCTTCGCGCTCCCGGAGGTTGCCCTTGGGATGCAGAACAAACACACGAATCACTCGTTTCTAACCTCATCGAGGAAACTTACGAAACCGTCGCAGCTATTCGCGCCAACGATAAGGACAATTTACAGGAAGAACTTGGTGATCTCCTCCTGCAAGTCGTCTTTCATGCCGAACTCGCCGAAGAAGAGAAACGTTTCGACCTCGATGAAATTGCACGCGGCATCAGCGACAAGTTGGTCCGCCGGCACCCCCATGTCTATGGCGATTCCAACGTCGGCGGAACCGATAGTGTCCTCGCCCAATGGGAAGACATCAAACGTGCCGAGAAAGGCCACGAAGAGAAGCCTTACCTCCACGGAGTCGGCAAGGGGCTTCCTGCCCTCTTGAAAGCAGCTAAACTTCAGAAGAAAGCCAGCAAAGTAGGCTTCGATTGGCAGGACACCACAGGCATCACCGAGAAGATCGATGAAGAACTCGCGGAAGTTCGAGAGGAATTAGCAAAGCACGAAAAAGGGACTCCCGCTTCGAGGGAACTCCAGGCCGAAATTGGCGATCTCCTATTCATTGTCACAAACTTAGCTCGCAAGCTCGAGGTTGACCCTGAAGTAGCACTCGAAAGCACAAACGAAAAATTCCTTCACCAGTTCAAGCAGATTGAAGAAGGACTTAAAAAAGACCGAATAACACTGGAAGAAGCGAC
>DIHU01000079.1:1571-29493 GCA_002420315.1 Akkermansiaceae bacterium UBA5688 | reverse complement strand
GCGGGATTAACGAAATTGTTCATTTCCGCTGGCGGGCAAATAGGGCTGTTGCGGCTCAAAGTGCTCCCACAGGATCCTTGAGATGTCCCTAAGGAGTGAGAAGCCCTCGTTGCCATGTTTCCATGACTGATCTTTCTGGTTTTTCGTTATAACGCAGAACACGTAGTCTCCGTGTGGGGCATGGACCAACACAACCTCGCTGCGCGACGCATTGACTGCACCCTGTTTACTCATCGTTGAAATCGATGGTGGAACTGATGAAATAGCTTCGCCGTCCCAGTAGCTTCGGCCCATTATGCGTGCCATCTCCTCGTCAGCCGCGGGCGAAACAAGCTTGCGGTTGCGAATGCGTATCAGCAGCTGTGCCATTTCACGTGGAGTTGTCTGCCCCCATCCGTAACGATCCCGTGCGTCCGCACGTCCGGGCGTGCGAGAGTTGAGACGTGTATGCAAGAATCCTTTTTGCTTCAGCCAGGTGTTGATGGTCGTGCCGGTCCCAGCTAATTCCTGACACCAGAGTGATGCTGTATTGTCGCTTGTTGTGATCATAAGGAAAACCAACTTTTTGAGCGTCAACTTTTCATTGTTAGCAAACGAGCCAAGTAAATCTTCACCGGGATAGAGACGGTCTTTAGTGTAGATCAATTTGTCTTGGTAGCCAAGTTCGCCGCGCTCTACCTTGTTGAGTAGCGAGGCTAGGATAGGGACCTTTATTAGACTGGCGGCGGGAAAAAGCTCGTCTGCATTTATGAGGACTGAGTGATCCTTTTTCAAGTGGTGGACGTAAAGTCCCACTTCACCGTCTAGCTCAGCGATCCTTGTCTCTAGCTTAGTTGCTAGGGTCACTGATTCAGGTGGGCCTTGGCATGAAGCTAAGAGTATATTTCCGAATAGTGCCACGAGAGATAGCAGAACCCTTTTAGTTGGGAAGACAAAGAAGTCAGGGTTTTGTTGATTGAGAGAAGAAATTATCAAGAATGAGGGGAGTGCACCATTTTTATAGATTTCAGGTATCACGGGACTAGGACATTCCTTCCTTTTTTCTGTAATGATAGCATTTGCAGGATTACGCATAAGGGGGCGCGCTAAATACTGAGGAGCATTTTTTATGACCTTCTTTTGTAGATTGGCTACCAATCCGAACATAAGTCTACAGCGCTACAGTCGAGGTAGTCTGTGAAGATCAGACCCAGTTCGAAAAACTCTCTGGATTATGTGTTTTTATTTTGTCCATTGCGTTGTGTAGAAGAGTAATGGCAAGTTCAACGCTTAAGTGATGTGAGCACCTTTCGTCTCTGTATACATCGCATATACCGAGGTGCTGGCGGTCATAAATAGCCGATTTCGCTTGGTTCCGCCGAAGCAGACATTTGAACAAATTTCCGGGAGCAAAATTTGCCCGATTCGCTGGCCGTCTTCGCCGGCAAAGACATGAACGCCATCATAACCGTCTCCGACCCATCCAGCGCTTGCCCAAATATTACCATGTTCATCGGCGCGGATTCCGTCGGCAAAACCAGCTTTTTCCTCGCCGTCGACTTCCAACTTCATTGATGCAAACTCACGGCCATTCTTTAGTCGCTTCGTGTCTTCGATATCCCAAACCTTAATATTTTTCGGAGCATCTGCATAATGACTTGCGCCAGTGTCGGCGACGTAGAGCTTTTTGTAGTCTGGCGAAAAACAGAGCCCATTTGGCTTGAAAATTTCGTCGGTCAGCTTCGTAATCTTCCCGTCTTGAGCATCAATGCGATAGACTGCCTCCTTCTGATACGGACGGACTGAGCCGTTTGTCGCGCGAGTGCCTTCGTAATTCATGAGGCCACCATAACCCGGATCCGTAAACCAAATCGAGCCGTCTTCCGGATGGACGATTGCATCATTCGGCGCGTTGAGTGATTTGCCTTCGAACTTTTCAGCTAACACTGTGACGGTCCCATCATACTCGTAGCGGACGACCTTTCGTGGGCCGTGTTGACAGGAAATCTGTCGCCCTTGAAAATCGAATGTGTTGCCGTTGCTGTTGCCGCTCGGGTAACGAAATTGCTTAGTAACGTGACCGTCTTCCTCTAACCAACGATGCTGAACATCATTGGGGATATCGCTCCACAAGAGATAGCGACCGACGCCGTTCCAAGCTGGCCCTTCGGCCCAGAGCATGTCCGGAGAATGATAAATACGTTGGATCGGAGTGTTGCCAAGCTTGAGGTTATTGAAGCGATCGTCGAGTGAAACAATGTCGGGGTCAGGATAGCGGGTTGGAATCACGCCCGTCCAATCACGCGGCGTTTCGGCAGCGGTTTTTTTGGTGGTGATAGCGGCTGCCATTGCGGCGGTCGCTCCGGTAATGAAATTGCGGCGGCCTGATGAGAAAATGCTCGAATCTGGTTTTTCGTTCATGAATTCAATAGTAGAAACTGCATCGCCAAACTCCAGAAATTTTGGATGTGCTTTGTGTAGGAAGCTTGAATGGCTGTAAGGGCGCTACTTTCAGAAGGGAGCTGGGGGAGTTTGCCCCGAACTTTCTAGGGGAAGGTCAGGGTTTTGGTCGGAGAATCTAATAAAAGATGGCGATCTTTTGTTTCCAGACATCTTGATGACACAAAATTGATCATATTTACGCATGATTTAGTGAGATGCCTTTGAAAGCATCTCTCAATCGATTAAAAGTTTATGAAAACAATAAAAAAACTGGCTCTCTCGGTGCTAATGAGCGTGATTTCCATGAGTCCTGCTTTTGCTGATCATCACGGAAAACCGTCAGTGAGAACTTCGACTCTTAAAGAGTTTAGGGAGCTGTGTGGCTTGCTTGAGGGGCGTTGGAATTCAGATATCCTTTGGATAAACGAGTGGCCAGGTGCAAATGCTGTTCGAGGAGAGACTGTCAGGGGCCATTCCAAGATTACTCGTATCCTAGACGGGGCAGCGTTGGAGATGAAATCAATGCAGGGGACAGAGGAGAGCGCTTGGAGGTTATACTACCACCCGGCCACATCTCAGATCCGAAGTCTATACCTTACGAGTGGCGGAATGGTTGGTCATGGAACGCTCTTTAAGATAAGCGATACAGAGTATGGGGAGAAAGTTGATGGTGCCCAGAAAGGTGGTGGGGTGATTACTGGTGATATAAAATGGGTTTTTTCGGATGATAGGAGATCGTTCATGTTGAAATCGAAAAACATTAAGTTGGATGGGAAACCACTTGGTGAACTCAAAGATCTTTACAAGAAAGTATCCCCCTGACTACCGAATACTTACTTTTGGTGGAAAAGAAGCCTAGTCTGAGTTTGGTTATAAAATTGCTGTGGATTCTCAGAAATCTAACAACGATTTTGATCACCAATGTTCATAGAGATTGAATAGCTTCAATGACCCGTTTTTAGTGATAATATCTACCGTAATTTCGACGTAATTTTGATCTTCAATACCGATTGCGTCATCCAAGCTATGAATACGGAAATTTGGGCCGCTTCGTTTCCATACTCCAGAAAGTGTTCCCTGTATTGAGCCACCGTCATTTAGAACAGTCCTAGCGAACCCTGTAAAGCTACCCTTTGTCTCCTGCGAATCCGAGGGAGTCAATTTGTGGTTAAAAAAGACATGACCGTATTTACCAATCTCTCCTTCATAATTGAGTATAATTTGGTCCTTTTCCATAAATACACCTGTAAGGGTAACTTCTGCTTCAATTGTAAGTCTCATAAGCCTAATAGTTAAACGGTTATGGTCCGTGGCGCTGTTGGACAAAACCTCATCACATAATAAAGCGCAAAACGGCTGAGCTATATGTCACTATGATTCGAATCGCTATAGTTATAGGTAACTAGCCTTTGTTGACTCGAATAACTTTTCCATTTTTGACGAAAAAGTTGAAGCGCTCTGGTCGATAGTCCTCCGTCGTGACCTGCGGTTTCCCGTCGATTTCTACCACGCGAGATAAGAGTCTATTAACTTTAGCAAGTGTTTGTGCTTCTTTCACATTTAGGCCAAGGAAAGATTTCTCATTGAGCTGTTTAGGAGATGAATAAACTTTAGAGGCGGTAAGTAGTAATTTTCTTAACTCCTCATCTGTGACCGTTTTATATCCTTTTCTATAATTCCAAGTCTGACCTAAAACATAGATTTCACGGGGAAGTTTTAGGAAGTTTCTCGGAATATTTGCCGATGCTTTAGCCTTTGACATCACGGCTGCAGCTAAGCCTCCTTTTTTCTGTGCTTCGCACACGACGAGTAGCTTGTTCGCTTTTATGTAGATACTGCTGATTTTGATCGTCCAAGCTGGGCTGGGAACGTCAATAGTAACTACCACGGGTTTCAGCGAAGGAGTTTTGGAACCAAAAGAATGGCAACTTAGCACGATGCTAAAACAAAGAAAAAGAGTCTTCAAGTGGACCATGATGAAGAATAGATCAGAAGGATTACCACTGCTAGAAAGTTTCCTTGAGAAGGAAAGAAATGGAGCACCCATAAAGAATTTCTAATAGAAGTTTCTGTATTGAAAGAATTTTGTCCTGGCTGGGTTTTTGGCACGAATGGACATGGTCTTACCCTGCGGTTGGGGAATACTATTGGGGGCATGAGATTGACATATGAAAGTCCTGCTCATAGCGTCACACTATGTTGTTTACATCGTTAAGCCGTGTGCTCTTCGTGGGTTCAGTGTTCATTCTATCAAGTTGTGTTCCGGCTACTCAAACCGGGACTAGTTACTCGCGTAGTGAAGCTCGTGTCTTGCAACAGGTGAAAATTGGTAAAGTTCTAGAAGTAGCCGAAGTTGTCATCGAGGGAACAAAAAGCGGTGCAGGTGGCATTGTAGGCGGCGCTGTGGGTGCTATTGCAGGACGCAACACCGGCAGTGGTGCTGGCGGAGAGATTGCAGCAGTGTTGGGAGGTGCTGTGGGTTCAGTCGTGGGTGCGAAAATAGAAGAAGCAAGAACGCGTGCTAGCGGTCGTGAATACACTATCAGGCTGGAAAACGGCGAGGTGGTATCGGTGGTTCAAGCGTTTGATCCAAAGATTCCAATCTTTGCGGGGGACGATGTGAAGTTGCTATCGCAAAAGGGGAGCTATCGCGTCACACGGCTCAATACTGCAGGTCGGCGTTAATTGCATCATCCAATCTTCTAGGGTATCAAGACATTTTTAGTCCTACTCAAAACTCCCTATTAGGGGAGGGGCGAGCCTTGGAAAATGGGCGAGATTAGATTGGGGCCCAAACTGGTTTTCCTACTGTTGCCTTCGATTGCTACCCGGTTTAATTGTGCTTTTCCGGTGGAGGATGGTTGCGACTTCTGCGACGAAAATCGAACACCCTAGCGTTTGCGGCGGAGGCCTGCAAAGATCCCAGCGATTCCGATTAAAATCATCGAGCTAGGCTCAGGAACTGGCGTCAATCCCCAGCTGCTGGCCGCAGGGATAGAAGCTGGAGCGTCTTCATTAACATAAAGGTTTCCTGCAAGTGAGTCTGGTCCCAAAATATCTGAGCCTGTTCCTTTGAATGAAGAGGCGTTGAACTGAAGGAGGTTCGCATCTTCGTCAATCCCTGCAAGATCAGCTGCTGTCATCCCAAAGCCAGTGTCATTTGCACCAGCAATATTTGCAACGTTGCCGGGTAGGGTGAACGCATTGGTGACTGTTGATGCACCATCAGTTGCAGTGACGGTTAAGATATCGTTTGCAGTCGAGAGGTCCGCATCGAGCCGAATCGAAATCACGGAACCTGCGAACTCAGAAATATTGACGGAGAACATGGAATCGTTGAGGGGAGAGGCCACCTGATAATCCCCCCGATCTTGGTAAACTGTAAGGTCGCTTCCGATTACGACAAGTGCCACACCCGTTCCATCTCCTCCCGCTTCGAAAATCACATCATTGGTTCCATCAACTACGTAGCCAGCATCAAGAGTCCAATCTGCGACATTTGTCACAGGGTCGTCGGTCCTAGAGGCTCCCGGGACTAGATTGATGATCGCAGCATTGACTGGAAGAAGTGCAGACGAAGCTGAAAGAAATACGACAACCGGTCCCAACTTGCAATTCATGGAGACCGTTTATTGCTTTTGTGGTTCTAAGTCAAATTTATGTAATCTTTTTTCTAGAGGGATCAGGAGACTGGAGGAGATCGCTGTCTATTTATTTGATGAGGCGGCGGAGTAGAAATGGATCTGATTGATCCTTGCTATCATAAGCAAAGGGTTCCCAGCCTGCAGGAATTTTCTGCCCATTGGATGTTTTAACTTCCCATTTCTGCTTTGGATCCCAATTTTCTGTCGCGCAACGGCGGAGAAGGAAAGGATCCGACTGATCTTCCCAATCATACCCAAAAGGCTCCCACCCTTCAGGAATTTCTTGTCCGTTTGAAGTTGTTACTTCCCATTTTTGTTTGTTGTCCCATTTTCCAGAAGTACAACGGCGGAGAAGAAACGGATCGGATTGATCTTTATTATCGTAAGAGAAGGGCTCCCAGCCCGCTGGAATTTTGAGCCCCGCCGTCTTAATTTCCCATTTTTGCTTAAGATCCCAAAGGGTTGATGAGCTCTGGCGCAGGAGGACCGGATCTGATTCATCGTTTCCGTCGTAGCCAAACGGTTCCCACCCCGTAGGAATTGTCATTCCGGTTGTCATGATTTTCCAACTTTGCTTTTCATCCCACTTAGATGAAGAGCTGCGACGAAGGAGGAAGGGATCCTGTTCATCAAAACTATCAAAATTAAAAGGTTCCCAGCCTGCAGGAATCTTTTGGCCATCAGATGTTTTAATTTGCCAGCCATCTGTCAAGACAGTCTCTGACTTTAGAGCGTCCTCCTCACACTGGATGGCCAAGATTGAGAATGCTAGGATAGGAATTAATCTCGTTGATATTTTCATAACCAAAATCTCTAATACCCTATCAGACAGAATTCTGCGAGACTTCTTTAGCAAAAAAGATGCGAGCTGAATTTTATTGAATGGCAGATAGGCTAGTAATCCTCGACGGGGCTTTGGCTGGGGCAATCTAGCTCAAAGCGTTCTTTTCCGATAACTTCGCTAGTCAATTGGTTCATTTCTTCGTTGAGATCTTTCCACTTTGATTCCGTGAAATCTGGTGGGCGACAGAGGTTGAAGCGTTGATTTTCGATACGAAGAAGAGAATCCGGGTCCTCATTAATCTGAAGACTATTTAGAACCTCTGAGAGATTGGCCATGTTGTGACAAATTAGGGCAATGTCAGCTCCGGCTTCGAGGGCTAATTTGATATCATTGCCTCGGCCGTAATGATTTACGATGGCGCCCATGTCGAGGTCGTCGGTGAGGATGAGTCCATTATATCCAATTTGATCTCGAAGCAGGCCTGTAAGAATGGTTCGACTCAGTGAAGCCGGCATTTTTGGATCTATTTTTGGAAAGTGGAGGTGGCATGCCATGATTGCGTCTAGCTCCGGCATGAGCGCGGTATATGGAAGAAGATCAGCTTTTAATAAATCTTCTTTGCTCGCATCAGCTACGGGGAGGTCATGATGGGGGTCGCTCAGAGCGAGCCCATTCGAAGGAAAGTGTTTGCCGCAGGAGAGGATGGTTTGCTTTCGCATCCAGCGATTAAAAATACCTGCGTTGTTAATGACAGTCTGGGAGTGATTTCCCCAACATCTTCCCCGAAGCCCATTGTTTTCTTCTGGAAAATGATCAAGATCAAGGACGGGAGCGAAATTCAGATTGATGCCGAGAATTTGGAGGAGCTGGCCGGTAAGGGCCCCAAATTGTGCAATTTGACGGGGCGTTGCTTTTTTAGAAAATGTTGCCGCGTCCGGTGGTGCACAGCTAAACTCTCTGGTGCGCCAGACACGTCCACCTTCCTGGTCGATCGAGATGAAAGGGCGGTGTTGTGAGATCGAATTGAGCGAATCAGTGAGTCCTCGAATCTGTTCGGCTGAGACCAGATTACGCGAAAAGAGGATGTAGCCAGCCGGTTGGATCTCACGGAAAAGAGATTTCTCCTCTGATGTGAGTTCAGGGCCGGAAAGGCCAACAATCAACCGAGAGGCATTCATGAATTCTCGAGAGAGGCTGCGATGAGTCCTGAGAAAAGCGGGTGGGGTTGATTTGGTTTAGATTTAAACTCGGGATGGAATTGAGCTCCGATAAAAAAAGGATGGTCCGCAATTTCAATAATTTCGACAAGGCCTTCGTTTTGCGAGACTGAAGCGATGGTAAGACCACATTTCTCGAGCTGTTCACGATAGCTTGGGTTGAATTCCCAGCGATGGCGATGGCGTTCGTGGATCGTATCGGTTTGACCATAAAAATCGTAAGATTTTGTCCCTGGATAGATGGTCGAAGCACACGATCCTAGGCGCATAGACGCCCCCATGTCGACGATGCCTTGTTGTTCTTCCTGAAGGCTAATCACGGGGTGCTCGGTTTCTTTATTAAATTCGGTCGAATTAGCTCCAGCCAAACCACAAACATTCCGAGCAAACTCGATCGTGGCAATCTGCATTCCGAGACATATTCCGAGATAGGGGATTTTGTTTTCGCGTGCATATTGGGCAGCCAAAATTTTACCCTCGGTGCCTCGTTCTCCGAACCCGCCCGGAACGAGGATTCCATTGACATTGCCAATAATGGTTTGCACGCTTTCCTTTTCGAGATCTTCAGCATCGATCTTAATGATGTTAACTCTGGTGTCGTGCTCGGCACCGGCGATGGTGAGCGATTCGTAAATTGATTTATAAGCGTCGTTGAGTTCGATGTATTTACCAACAACAGCGATTGAAGTCGACTTGGAGGGGCTGACCAAGCGGTCTACAAAGCTCTGCCACTCTGAAAGATTAGGTGTTTTTGATTGAAGCCCGAGAGAGTCGACTACAAGGCGATCAATTTTGTCTTTGCGAAGATCTAATGGGCATTCGTAAATAGTGTTCTCGACATCGCGAAAGGCGACGACATTTTTCTTTCCGACATTGCAAAACATCGCAATCTTCCGTCTGTTGTCATCGTCAAGATGGTGCTCGGTTCGGCAGATAATGATGTCTGGTTGAATTCCGATTTCGCGAAGCTTGGCGACCGATTGCTGGGTTGGTTTGGTTTTGATTTCTCCAGCAGCTTTCACCATTGGAAGAAGGGTGACGTGAATAAAGCAGACATTTTCAGAACCAACTTCGAGGGCGAACTGGCGTAGTGCTTCGAGGAAAAGGTGGCCCTCGATATCGCCAACCGTTCCGCCAATCTCGGTTATGATAACATCAGAATCACTATTTTTCTCAGTGGCTATCTTGAGTCGTCCTTTAATCTCGTCCGTGACATGGGGGATGAATTGAACAGTGGCACCTAGGTATTTTCCGGCTCGCTCATTTTTAATGACGTTTTCAAAAATTTGTCCGGAACTGAGACTGTTGACTTGGGAAAGGTTACCGTGGGTGAATCGCTCGTAGTGCCCCAAATCAAGATCGGTTTCCGCTCCGTCATCAAGTACGTAAACCTCTCCATGTTGATAGGGTGACATTGTCCCAGGGTCGACGTTGAGGTAGGGATCAAATTTCTGAAGGATAACCTTCAGCCCCCGGTGTTCGAGCAGGGTGCCAATGGAGGCCGCAGCAAGTCCTTTTCCAAGTGAGGAGACGACTCCTCCAGTGACGAAGATGTATTTCATTGAGATAAGGCAAGCAGGGATTCTATGAGCGGGATTTGATCAGGAGAGTCGAGGCCGATGGCTTCGTGTTCGGTGAGGTGGACGCGGATCGTTGCGCCATTCTCGAGGGCCCGCAGCTGTTCTAGTCCTTCGGCTGTTTCGAGGGCCGAGGGGGGAAGGGTGATGAAATGCTCAAGGAAGTCGACTCGGTAGCCGTAAATCCCCAAATGGCGGTAGGTTGGGAGGGAGGGGGTGTCACTTCGGCGAAAGGGGATGGGAGAACGCGAAAAGTAGAGCGCGTTTTGGTTTCGATCGATGACCAGCTTTACGATATTGGAATCGGCGATAAGTTCAGGATCATCAAGCGGGCTTCCTGCAGTGATCATGGGGATGTTGCTGTCCTCGCGCAGTTCTCTTGCGAGGGTGTCAACCAGCTCAGGCTCAAGTAATGGCTCGTCTCCTTGAATGTTGATGACATGACTAGCGGCCTCGCATTGCTGAGCGGCCTCGGCGATACGATCTGTCCCGGATGGATGATCGGGACGGGTTTTGATGACCTTGGCCCCAATTGTTTTGCACAAAGCGGTGATACGATCGTCATCAGTTGCTATCACCAGTTCATCCAGTTCAGCGCAGAGCGATGCACGCTCAAAAACGTGTTGGAGGAGTGGTTTCCCGAGGAGCGGATGAAGAGGCTTTCCGGGGAAGCGAGAGGAGGCCCAGCGGGCCGGGATGATGCCAACGATTCGTATTTTTTCGTTGTTTATAATACTCCTCCTTAATCGGTTTATGAAAAGTAGTCAGAGAGGTGTCAGGTCACAAGAGTAATTGGCCAATCCGAGAAGAAAATTGTCGGAGATGGACAGAATGAGCCGAATGGGGCAACCTAGCCGTTGATGAACGGATGGTTTACGACAGCTGATTGGATTGTTCTTTTTGGTTATTTGACTATCACAACCGTGATTGGCCACTTCATGGCTGGTAAACAAGCGACGATTAAGGATTTTTTTGCTGGGGGGAAATCTCTGCCATGGTGGGCGGTTTGTGGATCGATCATTGCTACCGAAATTAGTGGCGTGACTTTTATAGGGGTTCCAGGCGGGGTTATGGCAGCAAATGGGAATTTCACCTATATGCTATGGGGAATTGGCTCGATCATTGGTCGCGTAATAGTGGGGATGGTTTTTGTGAAGGTTTTCTATGAGGACGAGATCTACAGTCCTTACGACTATATGGGGCGTCGGATTAAACCTGAGCTCAAAAAGCTAGCGACCTGGTTCTTTACCGTTGGTTCAATTCTAGGCCAGAGTGTGCGGATTCTCGTTGCAGCGCTTCCTCTTAAGATTGTGACCGGGCTTCCTTTTGAGCTTTGTATTCTGGTCATTGGGCTCTTTGCCATTGGCTGGACGCTGATGGGAGGAATGAGAACGGTGATCTGGACAGATGTAATGCAGTTTGTGCTATTCACTTTTGGAGGTGTCTTTACGCTTGTTTGGATCTCCAATTCAATTGATGGCGGCTGGTCTGCCATTTGGAACACTGCCTCCGACGCGGGTAAGACAAAGACTTGGGATGGTGCTTTCGGAATTGGACCTGAATTACAGTTTACGTTTTGGGTAGCGGTGATTGCCGTGCCATTTCAGAATCTAACCGCGTTCGGAGTGGATCAACTCAATGCTCAGAGGATGTTTTGTTGTAAGAATGTTGGAGATGCACGGAAAGCAATTATCTGGAGTTCAGTAGGCCAGGCCCTTACCTACTTAATGCTTTTGGTTGGCGCTGCGCTCTTTGCTTTCTACTTTTTAAATCCTCCTTCTGGCCAGGTTGCCGAAACTTTAGTTTTTGAAAAGGGAGGTGAGCCGACGTCCCCCTCAGAAGGAGGAGTGCCTTCCGATGGAGATTTAGTTTTTCCGGTCTGGATCGTTACGCAATTGCCGGCTGGCTTGGCAGGTTTGATCTTGGCGGGGGTTTTTGCCGCAGCCATTTCCAGTTTGGATTCAATTCTTGCCGCGCTCAGCCAGACGACAATCTCACTGATCTATAACCCTGAAAATCGGAAAGAATTGGATCAGGCCAAACTTGTGAAGGAATCCCGCAAGTGGGTAATTATTTGGGGACTGTCGCTTACTGGATTCACAATTCTTATGAATATTGTTAAGAATAACCTGGATGTTCCAATTCTCCCTTTGGCTTTTGGTATGACGAGTTACACCATGGGTCCTCTCTTGGGGATGTTCCTGTGTGCTTTAATTGGCCGGGCTAATTTTCGTGGTATCCTTTGTGGTGCTTGTCTTTCCTTCCTATTGACCATGTTTGTTCGCATGGATGTTTGGATCCTCCTCAAAATGGCAACTGGAGGTATCGACTGGTTGGGCTATCTACCAACCTATGAACTCAGTGAGGCTGGGAAGATTGTTCCTTTGGTCGGTTATTTTTGGATGTGGCCAATCGGAACGCTTTTAACCCTCGGGGGAGGGCTGATTGGGTCAAAAATGAAACACTGATTAAGTTGCCTTAAGAAATCAGGACAGAGCTTTTTTTTTCAAAAAACCGTGGATCGCTTGTGGAACAATGGATCTTGTTTTTTTAAAAAAATAACGACGGTTTTTAATTTTCTAATGAGAATTTTCGGGACACTTTAACGACGATCGGAAGAACGAAAGCAAGGAGCAGCTTAAGGCCGATCTCATAGAAAAGAATTTGTTTGAAAGTACACCCCAATGAGTAAGGAAACGGAAGGAGGCCAAGAAAATGAAAACGAAAACCAAGCCGATCAAAAAAATTCCCAAACGTGGAATTTGGTTAGAGAGAAATTAAGTGAATATATCAGCGGTGATGCTTTTTCCCGCTGGTTTAAAAATGCCGAATTGGTGGACCCGGGGCAAAAGGACGGACTGGTTGCAGTTCAGTCAGATATGCACCAAATTTGGATTGAAACAAATTACATGGACGAATTGCGGGCAGCCTTTGCTGAGGGGGCTGGAATTCACTGCAGTCCACAGATAGTTGTGAAAGGCGACGTTGAGGCGGATCTGTTTCCAGAAACGGTCGTTGGAAAGATCCCCGTGCAGCAAGAGAACCAAAAGATTGCAGTGCGCGGTGCCCGAACAAACAGTTCGGTGAAGGTCGTGACTCCAAATTTGGAGGAGAAAACCCAAGCTTTTCAAAGAAAGCTAAAACGTCTCGGCATCAATCCCGAGTTTGACTTTGAGAGCTTCGTGGTAGGAGATAATAGTCAGTTTGCTCACGCAGCTTGCTCTGCGGTTGCTCATCAGGAAGGGCGTAGTTTTAACCCACTCTTTATTCACGGTCGGGCTGGATTGGGTAAGACCCACCTGATGTCGGCGGTGGCTCAGCAACTTCTGGCGAACGATCCCAAGGCCAAGGTAGTCTTTTTGACTGCCGAACATTTTGCAAATGAGTTTATTGAGGCTGTTCGAAAGGGGAATTTAGAGGCTTTTCGAAAGGCTTATCGGCACGTCGATGCGATGTTGATTGATGATATTCAATTTATCGCAGGGAAAGAACGCACCCAGGACGAATTTTTTCATACTTTTAACGCGCTTCTTAATTCTCAAACCCAGGTTATTTTAACCTGTGATTGCCCCGCTCCGGAAATTCAGACGCTTGAACCTCGTCTCATTAGTCGCTTTGAAAGTGGCCTGACGGTCGAGTTACAACCACCAGGCTTTGAGACACGAGTGGCTATTTTGCGTCGCAAAATGGAACAGTGGAAGGTGGAACTTGAGAATAACATTGTTGTTCACATCGCAAATCAGATCAAAAGCAACGTAAGACGTCTGGAGGGAGCCCTTACAAGAGTGGCGAGCTACAGCTTTTTGTCGCCTGAAAAGATGTCGATTGAGAAGGTTGATGAGCTTTTGGGGGATCTTGTGCGAGACGAGAACACCCATCTAGTCACAATTGAGCAGATTCAAAAAGCGGTAGCAGACTATTACAATTTAAATCTCTCGGATATGAGTAGCCGTCGTCGCCCTGCCAGCATTGCCTTTCCTCGTCAGATCGCGATGTATTTGGCGCGGAAGTTAACCAAACTTTCGTTAGTGGATATTGGAGATGGTTTTGGGAAACGGGACCACGGGACAGTGATTCATGCCTGTAAGAAGGTTAAATCTGATATTGAGAGTGATCCGGAGGTGAGGGGAGCGGTTGAAAAGCTTAACGCATCGTTGGAGCGGCGAAATTAGTTTCTAATTCCTAAGTAAATACTTGCCAAGCATTGCAACGGGGGGCATTTTCCAACCGAGCAGCCCTGATGGGCATTTTTGCAGTATGAAGTTCAGAATCGCAAAGGAAGCCTTTTTAGATGGGTTGCAGCAGGTGCAGCATGTGGTGAGTAGTCGCACGACTCTTCCTATTCTCTCTAACGTGTTGATAGAAGCTTCAGAAGAAGGTCTTCGCTTAACCACCACGGATCTAGATGTGGGCGTGAGCGGTAGCGCCCAAGCCGAGGTTTCCAAGTCTGGAGCAACGACTCTTCCTGTGAAGCGACTTGTGAATATAATCAGGGAGCTTCCTTCTGCTGAAATAGAGGTTTCTGTTGATGGTAAAAACGTGGCCTCCATTAAAAGCGGTCCAAGTTTCTTTAAGATCATTGGTCTTCCTGATGGTGAATTTCCACCGCTTGCTGGATTCAGTGAGGCTAAGGAATACAAAATTCCCCAAGCTATTTTCAGGAATGCGCTTAAGAAGACTTCTTACGCGATATCGACAGATGAAACGCGGTATGTATTAAATGGTATTTTTTCTTCGTTTAAGGAGGGCAAATTGACTCTTGTTGCGACTGATGGCCGACGCCTTGCGATGGTTGACCATGAGCTTGAATTTCCCTCAAGCCATGAAACTGATTTTATTATTCCTAGTAAGGCTGTCCAGGAGCTTCAGAGATTGCTCGGCACAGAAGGTGACATGATTCTCAAGCTTTCGGATAATCAAGTCTGTTTTGAAATCGGCTCTAGCGTAATCGTTAGTAAGCTCATTGAAGGGAACTATCCGAATTACCGGCAAGTGATTCCTGGTGATTCAAAGGAGCGCTTGACGCTGAGTAGAGAGCAGCTTCTCGAGACCACACGGCGTGTTTCGCTTTTGTCGTCTGAGAAATCAAATTCGGTAAAATTGACTTTTGGGCCCAACCAAGTCGATGTGATGGCAAATAGCCCGGATATCGGTGAGGCTAATGAGAGCCTTGACGTAAAGTATGAGGGACAGGAATTTTCAATAGCATTTAATCCGGAGTTTCTAATGGCCCCGCTAAAGAGTCTTGAAGAGGATGAAATCCATCTCGATCTCATCGATGAGATGAGCCCAGGGGTTTTACGCACCGAAGATGCTTTCCTCTATGTTCTTATGCCAATGCGAGTGACTTCGTAAGACGCCCGGCAACGGAAGTTTTTTTCACTTAGCTTAGTCTGTCGACGAGCTTTTGGTTAAGCTCGATGGACTCTTGGAGCAGCCGAGTCTGTTCTTGGATCAATCCGTGTCCTTGGCAAGCTTCACGACAGTCGATCCGCGTCGAGTTAATATTAAGAAACCTTCCAACATCGTGGAATAAGGTGGCTTGCTCTTCTCGGATAATCCCCAAATCAGCTCTGTGTTTTGTGATATCTCGGTTCGCTTTACTGATACGAGAGAAAACCTCGGAAGTTCCATTCATAGAACCAGTTTCAAGATCTATTTTTCCTTGGATTTGATCTAGCTGATCTTTTAGTTGCTCTAATTGAGAATCTATTATTTCGAGTCTAATCTTATCATTAGAAAAAGTTTCACGGAGTTCTGCAAGCTCGTGGCGAGATTTTTGAATCTCAGGGCTTTCTTGAGTAAAGTCTTCTTCTTGAAGAACTTTGACCTTCATTTTCAAGGCTGCGTGTCTTTTTTTAGTTTGGGCTGCCTCCGCTATGATGAGGTCACGATCTTTACTGAGTTCTTCAACCGACTCAAAAAGTGTCGTGCGTTCATCGAGGAATATTTCGCCTAGATCGTTTGCGCGGTCGATTTCTGATGCCCGCTGCTCTTGAGCTGCTGCTAAAATACTTTCAGATTCTTTGATCTTGGCTAAAAGGCTTTCTTCTCCCTTCTTAAGCTTCCGGAGAGTCCAATACTGCATTGTTATTTCCTCGATATGTTCAGTATTTTCCCAACAATATGCGCCAAGAATTTCTTCTCCATCTTGCATTAAATGTGTTTCAAAAGCAGCATCAGTCATTCGCTTGCTTTTTCGTCTCACTCCAAAGTGCTGGAGAAGAGATGCAATAATATAAAGGCCGTGGGTCATGGGGGGAGTTGAGTGCTACTTTTTGAGCTGGGCTTGAAGGTCTGCGATAACCTGATGATCTTCGAGCGTGGTAATATTCCCCGAGACTTTGCCGGTCGCAACCAATTCCTTAAGGAGTCTGCGCATAATTTTTCCTGAACGTGTTTTGGGAAGGGCGGGAGCGAAATAGATTTCGTCAGGCTTAGCAATGGCCCCGATGACTTTACCAACATGGTTTCTTAGTTCCTTAGCAAGAGCGTCAGAGGTTTTGGAACCGCCTTTAACTGTCACAAACGCTGCTACTCCCTGTCCTTTGATTTCATGGGGTCTTCCAACGACCGCAGCTTCAGCGACAACTTTGTGAGCAACAAGGGCGCTTTCGACTTCGGCTGTTCCAAGACGATGTCCCGATACGTTAAGGACATCGTCTAGGCGACCCACTATCCAGAAGTTACCTTGTCTGTCAGTGCGGGCCCCATCACCAGCGGTGTACATTCCTTTGTAGTCGTTCCAGTAGGTGTCGCGGTAGCGTTTTTTATCACCATAAATGGTTCGCAGCATAGATGGCCATGGTTTGCGAATGACTAATTTTCCTCCCTCATTGGCCCCACATTCTTGTCCGGTTTCGTCTAGAATCGAGGCATCGACACCGAAGAATGGAAGAGTTGCCGTCCCGGGTTTTGTCGGAGTGCAACCAGGAAGGGGTGAAATCATAATTGCTCCTGTTTCGGTCTGCCACCAAGTGTCTACGATTGGGCATCGGCCGCCGCCGATTATTTCGTGATACCACATCCAAGCTTCTGGATTAATAGGCTCACCTACGGTCCCAAGTAGTCGGAGCGAGGAAAGGTCTCGGGATTCTGGAAAATGATTACCAGCTTTGATGAAGGCGCGGATTGCCGTTGGAGCAGTGTAGAAGATGCTAACGCTGTATTTTTCAACAATGTCCCAGAAACGTCCAAAGTCGGGGTGATTGGGTGCTCCTTCATACATCACTTGAGTCACACCATTAGCGAGCGGGCCATAAGTAATATAGGAATGGCCTGTGATCCATCCCACATCCGCAGTACACCAGTAGACATCGTCTTCCTGCATATCGAAGATGTATTTGCAGGTGGTGTAGGTTCCGGTAAGGTAACCTCCTGTGGTGTGGAGAATTCCTTTTGGTTTTCCTGTTGAGCCGGAGGTGTAAAGAATGAACAGTGGGTGCTCACTGTCGAAAGCCTTCGCGTCGTGGGTTGAATTAACCTTAGAGGCCTCTTCGTGCCACCAAAAATCGCGCCCTCTTCTCATTCTTACTGGCGCCTCTTCTTTGCCAATCCGTTGATGAACGATTACAGATTCTACTCCTTTATATTTTTTAAGAGCGTCATCGACATTTTTCTTAAGGTGGACAACCCCGCCTCGCCGGTAGCCTCCGTCGCTCGTAATGATGGCTTTGGCTTTACAGTCTTCAAGGCGATCAACAATCGAATCTGCTGAAAATCCTCCAAAGATAACGGAGTGAACGGCTCCGATTCGCGCGCAGGCAAGCATTGCAATGACGGCTTCCGGAGTCATGGGCATGTAAATCATCACCCGGTCTTTGGGTTTGATTCCCTTCGCAAGAAGAACATTAGAAAAATTGCAGATTTCACGGTGAAGCTGACGATAAGTTAGAGTTCGGTTTTCGCCTGGTTCTCCCTCCCAAATAATAGCGGCTTTGTTGGCACGGCCGTTCTCGAGGTGTTGGTCAACGCAGCTTTCGCAGACATTAAGTTTTCCTCCCACAAACCACTTCGCATAAGGGGGCTTCCAATCGAGAGCCTTGGTCCATTTTTTTTGCCAGACGAGCTCTTTTGCCTCGCGCGCCCAGAAGACTCCGGGTTTGTCTATAGACTCCCGATACATGCGCTTGTATTGCGCCATGCTCTTAATACGGGCTTTTTTTGAAAACTCCTTGGATGGTTGGAAGACGCGGTCTTCGCTAAGGTGGCTTTCGATGTTCTTACTCATTACGATCTTGAAGTAACAAATTCGTGGCCCAATCGACAATGACTGATTAGGTTCATTATGAATTAATTTTATCCCCGAGAGCTATTTTTAGATCCCCGCTTCTTTTCTGAAAGAGACATGAGAGCGTCTCGCTCAGACTTCTCTAAAAACTTCCATTTTCCGGGCTTCAAAGTCTCGAGCGTTAGTTCGCCGATCTTGACTCTAACAAGGCGCTTTACCCGATGTCCTACAGCCTGAATCATGTAGCGGATTTGACGTTTTAGTCCGGTATTGAGAACCATTTCGAGTCGGCGCGACGAGATTCGCTTTACTGATACGGCGCGCGCCTTGCCGACCTCTGTAAAAACACCCTTCTCAAGCTGAGTGAGGATGGAGTTTTCGAAAGCGTTTTCGGTCGTTACTTGGTAAAGTTTCTCAATCTTGTGGCTTGGGTGAGTGAGCGCTTGAGTGAGTTCGCCATCATTGCTAACAATAAGGAGGCCTTCGGAGTCAAGGTCAAGTCGACCAACGTGGGCGAGGTGGTGAAGACGTGGAGGAAGTAATACGTAGATTGTCGCCCTATTGTTTTCGTCGCTTCGGGTGCAAACTAGCCCAGCTGGCTTGTGTAAAACGATCGATTGAATCTCCAAAGGCTCGATTCTTCTCCCGTTGACTTTAATGAAATCTTCAGGTTGAACTCGATATCCTGGATTTAGGCAAGTTTGGCCGTTGATAACCACTTCGCCTTGTTGGACCATTGTGTCACATGCCCTGCGTGAGCCTACGCCTGCTGAGGCGAGGTATTTATTAAGCCGGATTCCTTGGGGTTGGGTCATGGCAAGAAAAAAGGCGGAACCAGTAAATGGCCCCGCCAGAATTTAGAGTAGTTAACCCGAAGTAGGCGGGATTTATCCTTCGGCCTTCGTCTTTGGGAGACCGATGGCGCTTTGCCCCTCTTTCCAATCACCACGCTCCTTCATGAGCTTGACGCGTTCAAAGCGCTTCATGACTGAGCGTTTACCGGTTGCGCCGCCTTTACGTTTGAGAGAATTGTGCTTGGACATAAATTCAGGATTTGGGTTTCCGAGGCGGAAGCTAGAAGTCGCTCAACCCTTTGGCAAGGATGAACTTTACCTTAATTACTGGTTTTTAGCGAAATTGCCGCGAGTCGCCAAAAAGTAAGCCCGCTTTTGGAATTTACTCTTTTGCAATGCTTTTCATGACGGATGGCGGCTTCGGAGCTATCGTCGCAAGGTCGCCTAAATCTCGGGAAGACTCGCAGCAGCGATGGCTTGGCCATGACGCTTCATCTTTTCGTCAGGTGTGCTTAGAGAAATAGTTTTTCCTAGTTCGGGGAACTCGTCACGGAGCACTTCTTCGGCCTTTGAAATGATGACCTCACCACCTTTTCCAGTCAGGACTCGTCCCAACAAAAGCATGTGCCTGATGTCGTAAAATCGCGCGAATTGAGGAATCGCGTAGCCGAGATAAGTCCCGATGGTTCGGTAAATAGCAGCAGCTTTCTCATCGCCAGTCTCCATTGCCTCTTGAACGAGGACTAATTTTTCAGGTTTCCCAAGAGACGGATCTATTTCAAGCCCAGCTGGCTCGATGAGTCTAGAAACGGCTTGCTGGCTAAAATAATTAACGGCGCAACCAAAATCACCAGACCATTCGTCTCGCGCTGCGTTCTCGCTAAAATCGATGGGAACAAAGGCTAGCTCGGAAAGCCAAGGGGTGATTCGGGAATTGATATCAGCATATCCAGCAGCTGCACTCGTTCCCATTGCTAGCCCTAGGACACATCCTGCATTCAGCGAGATTGCACCGGCTAGAGCCGTAACATCTCCGTCATTGACGACTCGGATCGGGACATTCCATTCTTCGGCAACCTCAAAAAAAATATTCTCAACATGTTCATTGAAAAGCTCATCGGGGACTCCCCGGAAAAGTGAGGCAGCGCGAACCTTGCTATCGACATAGACTCCGGCAGCCGATCCGCCAATCGCGTCGACCTTAGGAAGATGGGCAGCAGCGAGGCGGATGCTATCGATAATGCCTTCTCGATGGTATGCGGGGTCACTTTGAAAGTAAGGGTCCCAGGTGACTTCTTCAGAAAAGACGACTTCGCCATTGATAACAGCCGCACATTTGCGATCAGATCCACCGAGATCAAAGCCAATTCTATTTCCCTTCAGTCCGATTTGGCTCTCAGATTTCTGAGTTACCTGTGGGATGGGGAATGTTTCGGTCGACTCCGATGAAAAAGTCAAAGTTTTGCCAAAAAAGCGACGTGAGTAATCGACATCAAAGTGACGCTTGCCCCGTTCACAATAGTGATCCGAAAGAGCTTGAGCGAGGGAAGGGGCGTCCTCGAGAATAACCTTTGTTCCTCCAAAACTCCAAAGAAGAAATTTCACAACACGCTCAATGAGTCTGAAGTTGAGGATGGCAGATTCATCATCTTCGTTCCTCAAAATGCGCTCGCTGTGGATCGTCCCCGTTCCGTCAGGACGAAAGATCGCAATCCTAATCTCGCGACTATTCCCGCCGGAACAGTTGTCCCGAAATGCCTGGTTCCAAAGTGAGGCTGGCACAAATTCAGGATCAAGTTCAGGAACATGTTTTAGGGCAGGAACCGTAAGTTTGGGCATTGAAATCAAGGTATGGTGGTTTAGACGGCGGACAATTTTTGGAGGCTTTGCTCAAGTTATCAATAAGGATTTTAGGGAATTTGTTGTTTTTGGGTTGGATTCAGCGAAAACGACTCATTTAACACTTGGGTGTGAGAGATCTGCTTGAAGGAGCGTAAAAGCTACAATGAGGATTTTTATTTTTTTGACCCTTATTTTTCCTAGCTTAATTGCGGATGAACTCAGGTTGGTCGCATACAATATCCATCATGGCGAAGGAATGGATGGAAAGTTGGACTTGGAGAGAATTGCAAGGGTGATTGCGGCTGAGAAGCCGGATCTCGTTGCGCTTCAAGAAGTTGATAAGGGATGTAAGCGGAGTGGTTCAATTGATCAGGCCGCGAAATTGGCGAAATTGCTCAAAATGGACCACCGCTTTGGAAAATTCATGGATTATCAGGGGGGGGAGTATGGCATGGCTATCCTCTCTCGGTTGCCTATTGAGGGGACGGTCGTTCATAAACTTCCTGAAGGTGTTGAACCTAGGATCGCTCTGGAAGTATTGGTTAAGTCAACGCGCTGGCCGGGTAAATTCTCCTTCGTGGGTATTCATAATGATTGGATGAATGAAGCTCTTAGAGTTGAGCAAATTAAGGCCCTTCAGGTTGGTCTAAAAGGCCGAGACTATCCGGTGATTCTAGCGGGTGACTTTAACGCCAAGCCCAAAAGTGATTCGCTCATGAAGCTAGAGAAAAACGGATGGGAAATGCTCCGCGAAGGTCGTAAGAACACTTGGTCGGCTTCGAGACCGACAGTTGAAATTGATTTCTTTTTTTCGAAAGGACTCCCTGCTTTTTGGTTTAAGGATTCGGTGATCGCTGAGAAAGTCGCCTCAGATCACCGCCCAATTTCAGTTGTGATCACTGCAAATAATAAGAAAAGCACTAAGCCAGAATAGGCTTTACCACTTGACCGTGGACATCGGTCAGCCGGTAGCGTCGCCCCTGAAATTTATAAGTGAGGGCGGTGTGATCAATACCGAGGAGGTGTAGGATCGTAGCTTGTAGATCATGGACATGAACGGCGTTCTCGTCGTATTTGTGTTTGCTTGGGGAAATGGGAGCTCCCGATTTGTCGACAATGTTGTAGCCGTAGTCGTCAGTTTTTCCGAAGGAAATTCCGGGTTTGATTCCACCACCAGCCATCCAGAGAGAGAAGCAGCGTGGGTGGTGATCACGTCCGAAGCTGCTCGTGCTTAGCTTACCTTGTGAATAGTTGGTGCGTCCAAATTCTCCCCCCCATACAACAAGAGTGTCATCAAGCATTCCACGCTGTTTGAGATCTGTGATGAGTGCCGCCGAAGCTTGGTCAGTCTCTTTACACTGATGGCTGATGCCGCCTTTAAGGCCGCCGTGCTGATCCCAGCCCTGATGATAAAGTTGAATAAACTTAACACCTCGCTCAGCGAGTCGCCGGGCCATGAGGCAATTCGCAGCAAATGATCCGGGATTTTTAGCATCCTTCCCATAAAGGTTGTAAATTGATTCGGGCTCGTCTGCGAGCTTAGCGACTTCGGGGACGCTTGATTGCATGTTAAAAGCCATTTCATATTGTTTGATGCGATCTTGAATGGCTCTGTCTGGTGATAGACTGTGCTGGTAAGAGTGAAGTTCGGCAAGTCGGTCGAGAAGCATGCGCCGAGACTTCTCGGATATTCCATCGGGGTTCGTTAGGTAGAGGACTGGATCTTTTCCGGAGCGAAAGCGAACTCCTTGGTATTCTGAAGGCAGGAATCCAGCCCCCCAGAGGCGGGATAAGAGAGGTTGGCCACCTTTGTTCTTGGTGACGAGGACGACGAAGGACGGGAGGTCGTTGTTAGTGGTGCCTAGGCCGTATTGAAGCCATGCTCCCATTGAGGGACGTCCGGCAATTTGAGATCCGGTTTGAAGATAAGTGACTCCTGGGCCATGATTGATGGCTTCAGTATAAATATTCTTAACGATGCAAAGATCGTCGGCAATTTTGGCAGTGTGCGGAAGGATTTCGGAGAACCACTGTCCTGACTTACCGTGACGGGCGAACTTGAAAGGCGATCCGGCGAGGGGAATAGAAGATTGGTTTCCCGACATGGTCGAGAGGCGTTGTCCGCCACGGACCTTATCGGGAAGTTGTTCGCCATGTTTCTTGTTGAGGAGAGGCTTTGGGTCGTAAAGATCGAGTTGTGAGGGGCCGCCTGATTGAAAGAGGAAAATCACCCGCTTTGCTTTCGCTGGTAACTGTGGGGACGAAAGTAAAGAGCTCTCGCCTTGCAAAAGATCGGCCAAAGCAAGGGATCCGAATCCAAGGGCTGAGTTCCTGAGGACCTCACGTCGATTGAGAAGAGGAGGGGTATTCATGTCGGCTATTGCTTTGTGTTCACCTCGTAAAGGTTGAGGATAGCTTGTGCCACCGTGCTTAGGGCGGCGAGTTCGGGAGTGGTGGATTTGGTTTTGGTATAGCCTTGTGAAAGGAAGCGCTCAGCTTCTTCGGGATGGGTTTTAAAATGAGAGCGCTGTTCTTCAAAAATCTCCAAGAGGATTTCGATCTCTTTTTCGTCCGGCTTCCTTGAGGCTAGACGAAGATACATTTCTCTGATTGCTGCTTTTGTTTCAGTTGGGTGCTTTTTCAGGGTTTTGTCGGCGAGATGGTGCGAGGTCTCCACAAATTGAATTCCGTTGAGAAGGACGAGTGCTTGGAGCGGGGTTGAAGTTGTTTCGCGTTTCGCAGAGCAGACGTCGCGCTTCACAGCATCGAATGCCATCATGGCAGGGGACGGGCCGGTGCGTTTCCAGTAGGTGTAAAGTGACCGGCGATAAAGTCCCTCGCCCATCGTCGGTTTGGAAGGCTTGAAGGATTCCGCAAGATCATAGGGGTGAACCGAGGGGCCTCCGACTTTGGGAACGAGTAGTCCGGAGGCAGTAAGAGCTTGATCGCGAATTTGTTCGGCAGAAAGCCGGTGGCGGGGGCCGCGAGCCAATAAGCGATTTTCAGGATCTTTTTCCAACTCCAGTGAGCTTGAGAATGAATCTTGTTGGTAAACCTGGGACATCACGATGTCTTTTATGAGTGCCTTAGTATCCCAGCCGGAAGAGATGAAGCGAGCGGCAAGTTCGTTGAGGAGCTCCTGATGTTCTGGGCGGTCGCCTTGTATTCCGAAGTCTTCGGAGGTGTTAACGAGGCCGCGTCCGAATAAGGATTGCCAGAAGCGATTGACGATGACCCGTGAGGTGAGCGGGTGTTCGGGATGAGTGAGCCACTTTGCAAGCGCGAGTCGATTGGTGGGCTTTATTCCAAAGCTGGGAAGAAACTTGGGGAAGGCAGCTTCGACTTCTTTTCCGCGGTTCTCGTAAGATCCTCGAGTGAGAATGTATGCTTGTTTGGGCTTCCGAGAATCCTTCATGACCATGATTTCAGGAATGGATTCCTCAAGGCGATTATATGCTGAGCGAGCGGTTTGCAGTTCCTCAAGTGCAGTTTTGTAGGAAGGATCTCGAGCCAATTCCGATTTTGAAGGTTTTCGATGAATCGGGAAAAGAAGGTTGCTGATTTCCTGGTCCGAAAGTTTGCTCCCGAAGACGCGGAATTCGTCGATTAATCCTTCCTTAAAGCCGCGGTCGCGCATGCGTTCGCCGAGGCGAATATGCGGGTTCCCACCACCCTTAATCGCTCGTGTTAGATGATCGTATCTAATTTCGGTGCTTGTTGGTTTTCCATTGATATAGATCTGCAACCCTCGCGCGGATGAAGATCCATCGTTGGTCACCGCAACGTGAACCCATTCGCCGGGTTTTACCGGATCTTTGGTTTTGATTGATATGGCGTTGCCGGGCCAAAAGTGGATGAGTGACCATTGTAAGTGATTGTCGACTAGTAGGAGTTCGTAGCCCCGTGAGGCGGCATCGTGCCAGGCTTTTGAGCGGGAGAAAATAACTGCGCGATCTTTGAGGTCGGGCGTTTGAAGCCAGAGTGAGACTGTGAAAGGTTGCTCGCGATGGAAATCGCCAACTTTGGTTCCAATGGCGTCATCTCCGGTCAGTTTGATGGCTTTTCCAATCTTGCCAGATACTGCTTTGTTGGCTCCTTTGTCTTTGCCATCATCAAAGGAAAGATGAAGAAGTTCGTCAGGCTTGAGTTTTGGGAGATCTTTCGAGTCGACCTGAGTTGGTGTGAACTCTTTTCTCGTTTTTTCAAGCTTAGCGCTGGCGCTGGCGATGCCTGATTTTAGTTCAGCCAACTGTTGCTCTTGGGCTTCATTTGGAAGTGGCATCGCGGGTGTTGGCGTTGCCTCAGAATTGAAGTATGAATAGAGCCCCGACTCATCGATATCGTCAAAAAAGGCAAAAAGGGAATAGTAGTCCTTTGCGGTGGTTGGATCGTATTTGTGATCGTGGCAACGCGAGCATTCCAAAGTGAGTCCAAGAAATGTTGTCCCGAAGGTATGGACACGGTCGGCTACATATTCGACACGAAATTCTTCGGGCACAGAGCCGCCCTCAACCTTCTGCTGATGAAGTCGCGAGAATGTCGTTGCGATCCGGGATTCGCGGGAGGCATCAGGCAAGAGGTCGCCAGCTATTTGTTCGTGGATGAATCGATCGAAGGGTTTGTTGGAATTGAAGGAATTAATGACATAGTCGCGAAAAGGCCAAACTCGGCGACTTTTGTCCTGTTGGAAGCCATAGCTATCGGCATAACGTGAGACATCTAGCCACGGCGTGGCCATGTGCTCACCATAGGAGGGCGAGGCTAGAAGTTGGTCGATAAAGAGTTCAGGGTTTTTGGGATTAAAATTGGTGATCTGTTCTAGGGTTGGCGGGAGTCCGGAGAGATCAAACGTCAGGCGGCGAAGAAGTTGATGAGGCTCCGCCTTAGCTTTGAGCTTCACTCCTTGCTCGGCTAGATGACTGGAGACGATGGTATCGATCGATTTTCCAGTTGGCTTGGGCAACCTTGTGAACGCCCAATGTTCGGTATATTCAGCCCCTTCCTTGATCCATCGAGCTAACAGATCTTTTTGCTCTGAAGTGAGCTTTCGATTTGAATCCGGTGGCGGCATGAGATCGTCCGGATCCTTAGCGTGGATTCGATCAATGAGTTCTGACTTCTCAGGTTTGCCCGGAATGATTGCTCCTGAATCGAGGGCATCTTCGCGGAGGTCGAGACGGAGATCCCCTTCGCGGTGTTTTGGATCAGTTCCATGGCAGAAGTAGCAATTCTCCGACAAGATGGGCTGAATATCTCGATCGAAGGAGATTGCTTTTTCGCCAAACACATTAAGAAAGAGAAGGGAAACGAGAATGGGGATGCGCGCGTATTTCGGCATAGGATTGTCGATTTGTGTGACTGCGTGAGTCTCACTCATTGCCACTAGAAATGTTACTAGGGATTCAGTGGTTGGTTATCAAAAAGGTTAGCTTTCAGGCACGGTAGAGCTCGTATTGCAGAATTTGCCAAGATGGTGTTCTTGAGACGTTCGATCGCTTTGAGTTTTTCTTTAGATGCGGATTTTTTAGTTTGGAGCGCTAAGTGCCAATCTTTTATGTGGGGCGTTTTAATGCTAAGAATAGCATAAGTTGTTGTTTAGGGCCGTTTCTTGGGAGTTCACGCAATGATTGAATTCTCACTTTATCCTCGAAAGTCAGGCTTGGTTCAAGGCGTAATGGTCCTATGCAAACAAGTATTCCCCCGGAGATTACTAATGGTCTCTCATCTCTCCGTCGGCGGATCAGGTGGATTCAGCTCATTCGGGGTTTGCTCAAAACCGCAAGCGTGGTTCTTATCGGGTTGCTTGCTATCGTGGCTCTTGATTTCTTTCTAGCGCCCTTGCCGTCATGGGCGCGGACTATGCTTTTTTTCGGGTGGATTATTGCGTCGGGGCTTGCAGCGATTATTTTTATTGCAAAATCGCTCTTAACCAAGATCTCGCTTGTAAAGCTTGCGCGGTGGCTAGAGGAACGTCATCCCGAGGTTCAAGAGAGAATTAGTACTGCCCTAGAGCTTTCGGATCATCCGGAGGGGATTTCGCCCGAGTTACTTTTAGAACTTTCCAACGAAGCAGTTGCTGATATCGGCACGGTTGACCCAAATGAAGAAGTAGCCGGTAGTCGTGTGCGGCGGTCCATTTGGGCCGTTACAACTTGTCTGGTGGCGATTATTTCTTTGGTGGCGATTTGGCCGCGTGAGATGAGTCGCCTTTTAACTCGTGCAGTTTCGCCATTCACAGAGTTGGGAAATGCCGGCGCCTTTCGATTCGATATGAGTTCAGGAAACCTCGAGGTTCTGGAGGGCGATAAAGTTCAGATCGATCTTACCTATACCGGTGATTTAGAGAAGCCTCTGCAGTTGGTGATTGAAAAAAATGGGAATTTCATATCCGAGACTCTTGAGCCAAGCGCTTCCGATGGGAACTCCCATCGCTATTCGTATCATCTCCATTCGGCGGAAACTGGATTTAAATATTCCGCTCTTGTGGCGGGAAACAAAAGCGATCGCTTCGAGGTGAAGGTTTATCGGCTTCCGCGTATTTTGGAGCCTACCGTGAACTTTCGATATCCTCCTTATACCGAATGGCCTGATCGGGAGGTTTCGTTGGGAACTGGAATTCAGGCTCTGGCTGGAACCGAGGTAACCTTGAAAGGACGATTTGATACTCCGATTGAGCGGGGAGAGGTTCTGTTTGATTCAGGTTCGCTGGGTGAAATAAACCTGGAGCCTACGGCGCGAGGAACGATGGTGACTTGGAGTCAAATTTTGCAACCGGGATTTGAGGGTGCTGCCTTAATGAAGGTGGAGCACCGTTTGGGCCGCGAGCTTGATGCTGCGCAGTTTCAGCTCTTAGCTGAGGAAGATCCTGCTCCGGAAGTGGAGATTTTAACTCCGATTCAAAGGGTTTTTCAGGTGAAGCCAACCGAACAAGTGATTTTGGTCTATTCAGCTGTCGAGCAGATTGGGATCGCCAAGGTTGAAATTGAACTCGAAGTGAATGGTAAGCCGGTTAAATCGCTTGCTGAGCTTCTTCCGGAACGAATCGATGGTGCGAACGGAAAGCTTTGGGAGGGAGAAGCAATGATTCTACTAAGTAATATTGTGGCAAAGCACAAAGGCGCGAAACAAGTTAAGATGCGTCTAGCAGTTAGTGATAATCGCCCTGAATGGCTCTCGGGTCCCGGTATAGGCTACTCAGAGTGGCTTGAATTTAAGCTGGATATAAACGCCGAGTCTCTGGTTCGCCAAGAATTACGCAATCAGGAGAGTGATATTAAGAAGACCGTTGGGGATGCGATTAAGAAAGTTCAAGAAGCTCGAAACAAGATGCATGATGCCAAGAGTCAACTGGATAAAGAACAAGTCAGCGAGCGTGCAGAAGAGGTTCTCGCGCAGGCTCGTGAAAAGTTGGAG